>PEAF01000098.1 GCA_002753465.1 Candidatus Omnitrophota bacterium | reverse complement strand
GCAAGGTGAAAAATGTCAGCGGCGCCACGGTGCTGTGGACCGGTGAGGTTGTGGTCATTTTGGATGTGGAAGACCTTTTGCTCAACAGTTGCCTGAGCCATCCGGCGACCCAGGCCCGCCGGATAGAAGGCCAGGCAAGGAAGGCGCAGCTCAAAAGGATTTTGGTCTGTGACGATGCTTTTTCGTCGCGCGAGCTTGAAAAGAATATCATTGAATCCGCCGGTTACGCGGTGGATACGGCCGCCGACGGCATGGACGGGCTCGGGAAAATGTCCCAGAACAAATATGACCTGGTGGTCACGGATGTTGAGATGCCCCGCATGAGCGGTTTTCAGCTGTGTGAAGAGATCCGGCGCAGCCCGGAACTGCACGAGATACCGGTCATTCTGGTCACAGCGCTGGATAAGGAAGAACATAAGAAACAGGGTATGGCGGTCGGCGCTTCGGCGTATATCGTCAAGACCTCGTTCGATCAATCAACGCTGCTGGATACGATCCGGCGGCTGATAGGATAAAAAAGCATGCAACAGAAAACCTCCAAGATCATCCGGGTCCTGATAGCGGAAGACTCGCCTTTTATCGCGAAAGTCATCGCGAGCCTGATCTCGTCGGACCCGCAGATGCAGGTGGTGGGCATGGCCCATAACGGCAAAGAGGCTGTTGAAATGGCCATGACGCTGAAGCCCGATATCATCACGATGGATATCCATATGCCGGTCATGGACGGGTATGAGGCGACCAAGCAGATCATGGCGCACTGCCCTGTGCCTATCCTGATCGCCTCTGCCGCGGTACAGGCCGACGGGGTTGAAAGGATGTTCCGTGCCGTATCGTACGGAGCGCTGGACCTTTTGGATATCAGCGAGCTGACCATCGGCGAGAACAGTGTTTTCGGGGACAAGTTCCTGGAAAGCATAAGGCTTCTTTCCCGCATCAAGGTGGTGCATCATCTTCTGGCCAAGCTGGAAGGTAAACATGAACAGGTCCCGCCGGTGGCGCCGATTGCTCAGGAGCACGGCACCGACAGCCTTCTGGCGATCGTGGCCTCAACGGGCGGGCCTCAGGCGATCTATACGGTCCTTAAAGCATTGCCGCTGAATTTTCCGTGCGGCATTGTGATCGTTCAGCATATTACCAGCGGATTCCTCGAGCAGTTCGCGCAGTGGCTGCACAATGAATGCAAGCTTACGATCAAGATCGCCGAGCAGGGTGAGGTGATAAAGTCCGGCACGGTTTATCTTGCGCCCTGTGACTTGCAAATGCGTGTTGTTCGCGGCGGGATACTGCATTTGACGGATGAGCCGATTTACGACGGGCATAAACCATCCGGCACGGTTTTACTGGATTCCGTCGCCCAGGTTTACCGTGAAAAGGCCGTGGCGGTGATCCTGACAGGTATGGGTAAGGATGGCGCCAAAGGGATGGTTGCGATCAGGGCGGCTGGCGGTAAGACGATCGCCCAGGATAAGGACAGCAGCATTGTTTTCGGTATGCCCAAGGAAGCCATTGACCTCGGCTGTATTGACCGGGTGTGTCCTGTGGAGGAGATCGCGCCGCAGATCGTGGAGATCTTTAACAGGGGGGCGCGCCGGCTATGATCGCCAAACAATCTGCCCTGAAGAAGGAGCGCCGCGATATCCTGGTCTTTACGATCATGGATGAGGAAATGGCTTTTGACATTGCCTGTGTGCGGGAAGTTTTAAAACCGCGCGAGATCCGTCCGCTGGTCCATGCCCCGGCTTTTGTGGAAGGGGTCATCACGATCAGGAACTATGTCCTTCTGGTGGTCTCTTTGCGCAAAAGGTTCGGGATCCGCTCGACCGAAGGCGGGTCCAGGGAACGGATCATTATTTGCAAGGTCAACAATATGATCATCGGCCTGATCGTGGATAGTGTGATTGAAGTGCTGGATATATCGGGGTTGAGCATGCAGCCGCCTCCTTCGCTCCTGTCCATGGAAAGTAATGGCCGTTATGTGACGGGGCTTATCCGTGCGGGTGAGCGCCTGATCACGCTGCTGGATCTGGGGAAGATACTGACGCCCGAAGAACTGACACGTTTATCCGAGATCGGATCATGAAAAATATCAAATCTCTGTCAGCCGAAGATTTTCTTCTGTTCCAGGAATTCCTGGTGGCGGAGACGGGCCTTTATTTTGACAATGCCAACGATCATTTTCTGCGGGAGGCGCTTTATGAGCGCATGCTGGCGAAAGGATATGCGTCGTACCTGGAATATTATAATTTTCTCCGGTATCACCTGAAGGGGCGTCAGGAATTGCGCTTTCTTCTGGCGCGCATCACGACGGGCGAGACATTCTTTTTCAGGCATTCGGCGCAGTTCAGTGTCCTGACGAATGACCTGCTGCCGGAGCTGATCCGGAAAAAGATGAATACCCCGGGCCGGTCCATCAAGATCTGGTCGGCAGGATGCTCCCGGGGGAATGAGGCGTATTCCATTGCGATCGGCCTGATGGAGACCCTCGCGGATTACCGTGACTGGGCCATTTCTATTTTGGGTACTGATATCAACCGGGATGTCCTGGCGGCGGCCCAGGAGGCGATTTATTCACAAAGGGACATGGGGGAATTGCCTCCGGCCTATGTGGTTAAATATTTCAAGGAAAAATGGGGGAAATACACGTTGATCCCCGAGGTGAAAGACCTGGTCAGGTTCGAATACCATAATCTGGCCGGCGACGCTTTTGGCCTCGACGGCATGCGGGATGCGGATATCATTTTCTGCCGCAATGTTACGATCTATTTCAATCATGATACTACGCAGCGGCTGATCCACAATTTCTATGATTGCCTTGGCGAGGGGGGCTATCTGCTCTTGGGCCACGCGGAAACGCTTTGGCAGATCGACCATGCTTTCCGTACCATTGAGTATCCGAACACGTTCATTTATCAAAAGCTGAGCCACGCGGCTGAGCCATCGAAGGATGTCAAGCCGTTCATCGATATGCCGACGCACGTAGCTCCGGAGCCTTTGGCCGGGACGGCGGCGACCCCCGTAGAAGCGCCTGCGGTGTCTGCTGGCCGGGCGGATGATATGTCCAGGGCCGCGGTGCTGGTCAACGCCGAAAAGTATGACGAGGCAGCGGTACTTTTGGCCGCGATGGTCAAAAAAGACCCCCTGAATGCCCAGGCCACGTTTTTTCTGGCCACGGTACAATATAAGATCGGCAAGTTCCAGGAGGCGGAGCGTTTGTTCCGCCAGGTGATCTATCTGGCGCCGGACAGTGCACTGGCGTATTTTAACCTGGGTAATATTTATATTGCCCGTCACAATCCTGCCAAGGCGGCATTGGAATTCGGTAATGCGCTGCGGCTGCTTGAGGGTCGGCCTCCGGATGAATCAGTGCGGTTTTGCGAGGATTTCACATCCGGATTCCTGCGCCAGGCATGTCAGCATCATTTAGGATCACTACACAGGAGAGTCTCATGAGCAAAAAGATACTTATTATTGATGACGACCGCGTTAGCCGGTCGCTGACACAGAAGGCCCTGCAGGCCGAGGATTACGCGATCACGAGCGTGGAGGATGGCCCGAAGGGGGTTACGGCTTACCTGAATTCGCTGGCGTCGGCACCGTTCGATCTGATCGTCCTGGATATCGGCATGAAGGGGATGGACGGGTTGCGTGTGCTCAAGATGATCCGTCAGGAAGAGGCTTCCCGGGGCATACCCGGCGCCAAGGTAAGATCCGTTCCTGTCATCATGCTGACGGCGTCCGTTGAACACCGGCAGAAAGCTTTTGAAACCGGGTGCAGTGATTATATGGTCAAGCCTGTTGCAGCGGGCATGCTTTTAACGAAGATCAGGGAACGGTTGCTTCAGGAGTCTTCTCCTCAAGATGGCCGGCAAGGACAGACGCCATGAAAACACGCAAGGTACTGATCATTGACGATGACCAGCTGACCCGGGAACAGATCGCCAGGGAATTGAGGCGGCAGTATTGCGATACGCTGATGTCCGGCAGCGGTCAGGAGGGGATGGAGATCTTTATCCGGGAGGATATCAGTATCCTTCTTCTGGACGTTAAGCTTCCGGATATCGACGGGCTTGAGTTCCTTAAACAGGCCAAGGCGCTGAAGCCACGCTGTGAGGTGATCATGATCACCGGTTACGGCAGCGAAACGGTGGCGATACAGTCTTTGCGCCGGGGCGCCATTGATTACCTTGAGAAGCCCATTGATTTTGACCAACTGGCCGCCGCCATAGGGCGCGCGCAGGAGAAGCTCTCGGAGAAGGAAGACCTGCTTTAC
This sequence comes from Candidatus Omnitrophota bacterium, assembly GCA_002753465.1. Taxonomy (GTDB): domain Bacteria; phylum Omnitrophota; class Gorgyraeia; order Zapsychrales; family Fredricksoniimonadaceae; genus Fredricksoniimonas. Next base: position 1,355 of record PEAF01000098.1, on the reverse strand, counting down.
AAGAACACGGTCCTTCTGATCGAGGACGATGAGGGGGCCTTATATGCACTTAAGCGGTTCCTGGAAAAAGAGGGGTATGAGCTTTTTACGGCCAATAACGGCAAGGACGGATTGAATCTTATCGAACATAATAAGATCGACGTCCTGATCACGGACATCAATATCGGTGATATGAACGGTATCGATATCCTGCGGGAAGCGAAAAAGCTTTACAAGGATATTGAAGGCATCGTGGTCACCGGTCAGAAGGATGAGACCTTGGCCATCGAGTCTTTGAGGGCGGGGGCCATGGATTACCTGACCAAGCCCATCAATCTCGATGAACTTTTGCTGTCGCTTAAGAAAGTGATCGACAGCATCAACCTGAACCGCGACCGCTTGTACCGTAACCGCGAGCTCAAGATCTCCTCCGAGATCATTGCCAAGATGAATGAAGAGCTCGAGCGGCGCATCGAGGACCGTTCGCGGGAGCTCAGCCAGACGCAGGCGCAATTGTTCCAGACTTCCAAGCTGGCCACCCTCGGTGAAATGTCGGCCGGGCTCGCCCATGAGATCAACCAGCCTTTGGGCGGTATCGCGCTCATCTGTGCCAATATCAAAAAATGCATCGAACGTGGAAAGCTCACGGAGCCCATGCTACTTAACGATGTTGCCGACATTCAGAAATCTGTGCAGCGCATGACCAAGGTCATCCAGCACATGCGCACCTTTGCCCGTCAGGACACCCTGAAGTTCATCGACGTGGACGTTGTTTCAACGATTGATTCCGCGCTCAATCTCCTCGGGGAGCAGCTGCGCCTTCACGAGATCGATGTGGTCCTGGATTACGGGGCCGACCTTCCCAGGATCCTGGGTGAGCCGTTCCAGCTGGAACAGGTCTGGATCAATTTGATGTCCAATGCCCGCGACGCCATGGATGAAAAAGGCAGCAAGATCAAGGATGGCCGCCTGCCGCCTGAGGCGTACCGCAAGAAGCTTGCGATTGCGGTCAGCTATGATGCGCCGCAGCAGTGCATCAAGGCGGTTTTCTCCGACAACGGCACCGGCATATCGTCGGAGCAGCAGCGGAGGATCTTCGAGCCGTTTTTTACGACCAAGGAGGTCGGAAAGGGTTCCGGCCTGGGATTGTCCATTACTTATGGCATCATCGAAAGCCATAAGGCCCGGATCGAATTGGAAAGCCAACAAGGAAGCGGCGCGACATTCACGGTGTCGCTGCCGGTCGGAGGAGCGGATGCCGCCTGAACAGCCGTTAAAAATACTGGTCGTGGATGATGAAGAGATCCTGCGCGTCAGGTTAAAACAACTTCTGGAGCTCGATGATCATGAGGTGGTTATTGCCGATAATGCCATTC
>PEAF01000097.1 GCA_002753465.1 Candidatus Omnitrophota bacterium | reverse complement strand
ATTTCGGTTTGGAAGCTTTGGTATTTTAACCCGGCTCGTGATTATGACCTGGCTGGTAATCGGGATTATATTAAACACTTGCCGGTTTGCGACAGCTATATTTTCTGGTCTGATGCCACGCGCGATGCGGTGGTTGAGTCGGGTTTGCCGTTCGCAAGAACTGTTGTTCTCGGGAATCCGCGTTACGATGAATTCGTCAAGCGCAAGGAACCTTCCGGAGGGGCACTGACAACGATCGTGCTGGCACCGTCTATTTTTATTGACGAGGCACTTGATTTTTGTGAGGTGGCGGCACGGCTGAAAGAGCAATTTTCTCACAAAGCCGTGATCGTGAAGGTTCATCCGCGGTATCGAGAGATGTATCAGGATGCTCGCTTGTTGAACCGGATCGCGTTGTTGGCCCAGCAGGGGGTTCAGGTGTGTACGGATGAGGCTCACAACTATTATCGCGATGACAATTTATTCATTTGTCGCAGCACGACTGTCGGGATCGAAGCGGCATACTTTGGGGTTAAGGTCATCACCTACATATCGCCATTTTATGATGTTTATGTTCCCGATTGGCTTGAGCCAGGTACGTATGCGTTTTCCTTTGATGAGTTGGTTGATAAAATAAATGAATTTAAAAAGATTCCCTTGTTGAGATGGGAACGCTATTATTACCCCCCAGGCCGGGCAACGGCGAGGGTTAAAGAGTTTCTGCTTGCACGGCAACATTAGGAGAAGAATGGGAAAATCACTCGACCAAGTCATGTCGGCGTACCATCAGTTTGCGATCGATTATCAGCCATTTGTGTTCGATACCTGCGCGAAAGATCATCGGGCTGTTTTCAAGCGCAGCAATGACTTTATGGCTTCGTATCTGCGCTATGGCAAGGTTTTGGTCGAAGTGGCTAAAATCTGGAAAGAGGGCATGTCGGTTGTTGATTTTGGCATTTTTCCCGGTGTGCTTCCTAAGATTTTCAACAGTGTTCTTGGCCCAAGCAGGTATTGTGGAGTGGGTCTCATGTTTTCCCCGGATTTCGTGAATGCAATGCAACAGATGGGGGTTGGGTTGATCGAGTCAGAATTGGACCCAGGATTCCATAAACCGGGAACATTCAACGCTATAGATTGTCAGGATGCTGATCTGGTGTTGTTTCTTGATATTGTCGAGCATCTTTCAAATCCCATCTACGCGCTTGATATGGCTAACAGGACCATGAAAAAAGGGTCGCATATCATTGTTACGACAGACAACTTTACGAGTTTTGAACATGTGCTGGCGATGTTGCGTGGCCGTTCAGCATTACCACATCCTTTGCACACGAGCATGTTCTACACCGGAGAGTGGCGGCCACATGTACGGGAGTATGCAAAGGATGATCTAATATGGGTTTTGGAGAATAGTGGTTTTAAAGTATTGACACATGAGTTCTTTGATCGCCAGCAGGCGGAGTGGTTTGTGGATAAAAAGGAACTGCGCCATGATCCCGGCGGTTGCTATGACGCGGGTAAACAGTCAGGCTTGATTGATGGCATTAAAAAGAACGTGTATTTTATGCTTCGCTCCGTTATGACGATGGCCCCCCAGTTTCGTAATCATCAAATTGTCGTGGCTGTCAAATCAGCGGGAATAGAGGAGCTTAAAGGTAAACGCCCTGAGCCTCAGTCAACGATGGCTGGTTGGAAAGAGCTTCGCAAGAGGTATCTTAATGAGGTTTGAAGCGTTATGTTAAAATCCGGTCAGAAAATATGTTTTTTTATGGAGCAGTTTGGTCTTGGCGGGACTGACGTTCAGCTGGCGAATTTGATCAGTTATTGGCCTGATCAGGCCGATGATATCCATTACATCACGAACGCTGGTAATAAAGGCATGGGGTTCTTTGATTCATTGAACAAACGACCCTGCAAAAAGACGGTGATTAACCTTAGGTCCCGTGGGTATTTCTTGAGGATGCTTTCAGACAGTGTCTTTCCTAAAGCGGTCAAGTCCGCTCTCAATGTGCTGTTGGTGCTGATGAGGTACCCATTGTTTATGATGGATGTTTTTCGGTTAAGTCTTGTTATCCGGCGTGAGAAGTTTGACATTATTGTGGCGAATAATGGCGGATATCCCGGAAGCGACAGTGTTCGTGCCATGCTCTTTGCGGCGTTTTTGTGCCGAGTGCCAAGACGTTATTTGCTTGTCCATCATAAGGCAGAGAAACCGCATCCCTGTTTGATTCCAGTTGAGTTCTTGTTGGATAAAATGATCCAGGTTATCATCCATGGGTTTATTGTGGTATCGAACGCGACCGGCCGCGCTCTTATCGAGAATCGGTTTTTCACAGGCAAGGTCAACGTGATCCACAACGGCATTGAAGACAAGAAGCCCACAGGGCACGGTATTAATTTGAGAAGGGAATACCGGATTGATGCCAGAAAAAAAATTATAGGTCTCATGGCAAATGTCGAGCCGCACAAAGGCCATGCAGTCCTGATTGATGCGATCCCCGACATCTTGAACGCGTGCCCAGATGTCCATTTTCTTTTTATTGGCAGTCTGTTTAATGCTAATTGGGATAGGCTGTGGGCGGACCATGTCATTCAATTGATTAAGGATAAGGGGCTGGAGCCAGTTGTGACCCTCACAGGCTATCTCGATGGTCATCCGCTTGACCTAATAGCTCAATTTGATATTGTGACCATGCCTACAACGGATTTCGAGGGATTCGGGATTGTCCTTGCAGAGGCCATGATTCTTAAGAAGCCGGTTGTCGCTAGCGCTGTGGGCGCGATTCCCGAGGTTATTGTGGATGGCGAATCAGGGATCCTTGTTCCGCCATCGGATGCTGGAAAACTGTCAAAAGCTATCGTAAGTCTTCTGGTTGATGAAGACAAAAGATCTAGCATGTGCAATAATGCTAGGTTTCGTTATGAGGAGAATTTTACGGCTGAAATAATGGCCCGAAAATATTACAATTTGTTAAAGAATTGATAGACGTACAAAAAATTGTGTTGTTGAAAGGATTCATGTGTTGAGAAAAATATCGAAGGTCCTGCTTATTTTGCCGCCAGTTTTCACATCAACCAAGGTGTTGGATGTGAATCCTCTGCCCCCATTAGGGCTTGCTTATATCGGGGCTATTTTAGAGGAGAGAGGGATAGAAGTTAAGATCTTTGATGCTTTGGCTGAAGGGTGGCATCAGCGCGTTGAGGTGGGAGGGGATAAGTTCAGGATCGGTTCTTCGTTCGAAGAGATTGAGGGATTGATCAGGAATTTTAAGCCAGATCTGGTTGGGGTGAATAATTTGTTCACCACTCAGCGTGAGAACGCACATGAGGTTTATCGCCTTGTTAAAAAGGTGAGTCCGTCGATCATAACGGTGGCTGGTGGGGCGCATCCTACTGTTTTGCCGGAACTGGTGCTTGAGGATCCGAACGTGGATTTCGTGATCCTTGGTGAAGGGGAAAATACATTCAGGGAACTTCTGGATGTGTTGGAGGGTGCGCGTGGTATCGCTACGCTCAATGGTGTTGGGTTTCGGCAGAATGGTCAAGTGAAGGTCATTCCAAAGACAAAGTTCATTGAGGATTTGGATGCTTTACCGTTCCCTGCCAGGCATTTACTTAATATGGAAATTTATTACGGCCTGGAGGCCTCTCATGGCGTCAGGCATCGCCGGAGGTTTTCCCCGATTGTTACGTCTCGTGGTTGTCCGGCTAAATGCACTTTTTGCTCGGCGCATCGTGTATGGGGGCATAGTTTCCGCGCGCGATCACCGGAAAATGTGCTCGCCGAGATGCGCCAGATGAAGGAGAGATTTGGTATCGAAGAAATACTTTTTGAGGATGATAATTTCACCCTTGATCCTGCCAGGGCTAAAAAGATATTTGACATGATGGTCGAAGAAAAGCTGAATTTTGTATGGGATACGCCTAACGGCATTGCGGCCTGGACGTTGACTGAAGTGGTGATCGACAAAATGAAGGCGAGCGGATGCTGCAACTTGAATTTTCCGATCGAGAGTGGCAACTCGGATGTTTTAAAGAATATTATCCGTAAGCCTGTTAATCTGGATAAGATCGGGCCTTTGGTTGAGCATGCTGCAAAGATCGGCTTACCTGTCGGGATGTTTTTTGTGATCGGCATGCCCGGTGAGAGTGAAGAACAGATCTGGGACACTTTTCGTTTTGCCCGGAAGATGGGGGTTTACAACCCGCATGTTTCAGTGGCAACGCCGTATCCTGGCACTGAGTTGTTCGACATGTGTGTTGAAAATAAATACTTAAGGAATAACTTTTCTCTGGACGATTTATTTATCAGGGCGTTCCCGATATCAACGGAAAAGATCAGCCGTGAGCGTTTGAAAGAGGTTTACGAGGCAGGACAAAGGTATTTGTTCTGGGCGTATATTCAGGACCGTCCGCTGGAGGTTCTGCAGAAATTCTTTACAAAGCTTTTTACGAATCCGAATAGTATTATAAAAAGGCTTGCCCAGTTATCGTTACATTGAAAGGGCTCAGGATGATCCGTTTAGCCAAGTCAGTCGTTGACATCAAGGAGGCTCAGGCGCTTTCCGGCGTTATTTTGGATGATGGCTACTTGGGTATGGGGCAGGAAGTTCGCCTTTTTGAAGATGAGCTTAAAGGCTTTTTGGGTGGTAGGGGTGCTGTTATTTGTGTTAATTCCGGGACGGCGGCACTGCACCTTGCGGTTATGGCGGTGGTCAAACCTGGTGATGAAGTTTTGGTGCCGTCTTTTACATTTGTGGCTTCATTCCAGGCGATCACAGCGGCAGGGGCTGTCCCGGTTGCTTGTGATATTGATCCTAAAACATTGTTGCTAGATTTGAAAGATGCGGCAAGGCGTATTACGCGTCGCACCAAGGTTATCATGCCGGTGCATTATGCCGGAGCTGTGGGTGATTTGAAGGCGGTTTATTCCTTTGCCCGTAAGTATAAGCTGCGCGTTGTCGAAGATGCGGCGCATGCTTTTGGTACGACGTATCAGGGCAAAAAGGTCGGCAGTTTCGGGGATATCGCCTGTTTCAGTTTTGACGGGATCAAGAATATTACTTCCGGCGAAGGTGGGGCGGTCGTGACTGCGGACAAGAAGGTGCGGGAGTTTGTGAAAGATGCGCGGCTCTTAGGCGTGCATAAGGATACGGATAAACGTTTTAGCGGTCAGCGTAGCTGGGAATTCGAAGTCTACCATCAGGGTTACCGTTATCATATGAGCAACCTTTTTGCGGCCATTGGCCGGACGCAGTTAAAAAAAATGCCGAAATTCTCCCGTAGCCGTCAGGCGTTAGCGTCAAGATATCAGAAAGAATTGGGTTGTGTTGATGGGCTTGATCTGACTCCTATGGATCTGAGCGTTGTGGTTCCACATATTTTCCCCATCCTTGTAAAGAACGGTCGTCGTGACGGATTGCGCGTTTTTTTGGCGGAACGCGGCATCGAGTCTGGTATCCATTATTACCCGAGCCATCGTCTGAAATTTTTTTCAAAGCCTGGCGTAAAGTGTCCACGTGTTGATGAAGTCTACGCCAAGGTCTTGAGTTTGCCGTTACATCCTGATTTGACCCGTGTTCAGCAGCGAACAGTCATTGAAACTGTTAAGGAGTTTCTTAGCCATGGATAAGGTTTTTGGCGGCATATATCATGGTAAGCGTGTTCTCGTGACCGGTCATACCGGTTTTAAGGGGGCGTGGCTTACCTTGTGGCTTGTAAAGATGGGGGCAGATGTGGCCGGATTTTCAAAATACCTGCCGTCAGAGCCTTCTTTATTTGACGTTTTAAAGTTGAAGAAAAAGATCCGTCATTATCAGGGTGATGTTTGTGACTATAAGCAAATCAAGAAAATCTTTGATGCGTTTAAGCCGCAAGTGGTTTTTCATTTAGCGGCACAGCCCATTGTGCGTGGCATCAGAC
>PEAF01000096.1 GCA_002753465.1 Candidatus Omnitrophota bacterium | reverse complement strand
GCGAAGGTATTATCTTTAATGGGCGTTTCAACGGCGACGGTTTCAAGGCCGGCGGGGATATCATCCTCCGTGATGGCTTTATTCGCGCTTTCCCAGGCCAGGACCGGAACTCTTCGCGGCTTTTCGGTGGCGAGCTGGGTGGCGGAGGTGTTATGGGATTTGTTCAGGCGGCATGTGATCGTATCCAGGTCAGCTGATTTAACCCGGTTTATGACCGCCAATTCAATGAGCTCGTTGCGCTCTAAGTCACTGAGAGCAAGGGCATCCGCTAGCCGTTCACATATTTGGCGCGTGGGTGGCTTTTGCCGGCCGGATTCAAGGCTGACAATATACGTCAGCGAGACATCGATCTTGCGCGCTAGATCGGTCTTTTTTATGCCGGCTCGTTCCCTGTAGTTTGTCAGCATTTTGTTAAACATAACACTATAAATATAACATCAAATCGCTTTATTTCAACAAGATTTTGCGTGACCTTGACAAATGAAGTATTTTAGTTTATATTTCGATTGCACTGTAAAAAGGATATTCTGAGGCCTGTTATGACCATTTTAATACGAAAAGCGCGTTATTCTTTACATTTTTGAGGCGGGAGCTTAAATAGACGCGGGTATTTTTTTGGACAGGAACTAAACTAAATCAGTTTACACAACAAACATGAAGGGGGTAAAATGGATGTTCTTTTAATATTAAAATCAAGGAATGGGGATGTGAAAATGATGGTTAGTCTGAGCAGCAAGGAAGCCGAGGCGCGTGTTTTGACATTGTTGCAGCATAATCGGATCATGGCCGCGTTCGATCTATTGAAAGAAGAAGCTGAGGTGCGTAAGCTTTTTACAGCAGGCACTAAGCTTTCTGCCATGCCGGATCTGACTTTGGTGGAAGAGTTGATCGCGGACGCGTGAACGCATAAAACAAATAAAGAATAACCCGTCCCAGCGTAGATAGATATAATGTTATTCATTTGAGGTGAAAGAATATTCCGGAGAGGCGTATAGTCATGAATGATCTTGTTAGCATTGTTATTCCGACCTGCGGTAAGCATGATTATCTTGCCGCCTGCCTGGGTTCCATTCAGCAGCAAACGCATCGATCCATTGAAGTGATCGTGATCGATAATTCTTTTGATCCGGCCGTGGCTGTAAAGGCCAGGTCGATCTATCCTGCCGTGCAGATCTATCCAGCTGAACACAATCTGTTTTACTGTGATTCCATGAATAAGGGCATTGAACTCAGTCACGGAGAGTTTGTTCTATGCCTGAATGATGATGTTACGCTGGAGGCGCGATTTATTGAGGTGGCTTTAAGTGGATTTTCAAAGCAAAATGATATTGGCATGGTCAGTGGCAAGATCCTCAGGCAGGATGGCCGGACCATAGACAGTACAGGGTTATTCCTGTCGGTGTGGCGTACCGCCAGGGAAAGAGGTTACGGCCAACCCGACGTCGGGCAGCTTGACGAAGAGGGACGGATCTTTGGCGTCAGCGGGGCGGCGGCGTTCTATCGTCGTAAAATGTTGGACGTGATCAAGCTGAACAATGACTGGTTTGATCCGGCGTTCCGTATTTTCTATGAAGACCTTGATGTGGCGTGGAGAGCGAATAGATGCGGCTGGACGGCCTATTATATGCCGCGAGCTTTAGCGTATCATGTGCGCGGAGGATCGGTGCGTGAGAACACAGGTGTTGGCAGGTCTTTTGCCCGGCAGTATTTAAGCGATGAGTTGAATGTCGACCTTATCAAGAACCGCTATCTGGCGATGATGCGAAATGAAACACTGGCAAGCTTTGTGCTGTGTTTGATCCCGATCCTGTTGCACGATCTGTGTGCCTGGGGGTATGTTCTTTTGTTCAAGCCGCAGATCGCGGGCAGGATCGTTGCGGGTTTAGCAAAAGCCCGGCGATCACGGCAGCGATCAACCCTGTTTCGGGAAGAAAGAACGTAAAATCAATCATATTGTGGATCAGAAATACCATCAGAGCTATCAGGGCTCCCGAGGCTAAAAGCGGCGCCGCTGATGCCTTGACGACACACAGTCCCGCGCGCAGGATCGTTCCCACCAAGATCAAGAATGTTATCACCGCCAATGGTCCTGATTGTGCCCAGAGCTGCAAGTAGCTGTTATGGGCATAGCGGCTGTTGTTCAGGTCAAAACTTCCTAATCCTATCCCTACCCACGGATGATCTTTAATAATGCCGATGGATTCCATCCAGTAGTCCCAGCGCATTTGCACGGAGAATAAAGGGGAGTGCCATGCCGTTGTCTGAGTTCTCAGGAACAGCGTCACAATGGTTGTGCTGAGCAAGGCGAGCATGCCCAACAAGACGTATATTTTGATCTGTTTATTCCATAAATAAGCCAGCAAGAGGACCAGGCACAGGCTGAAAATAGCTCCGACTGACTTTGTCATGAGCAGGGCAATGACAAGTAGCGGAATGAACCAGCGGAAATTTTTGAGGCCGTAGGCCAGTGGGATCATCATGACGAGGTAGCCCCCCAGCATGTTGGGGGTAATGAAGGGTGCAAAAACACGGCGTTCATTGATGAAGGCTTGGGCGATGGGGTCGTCGATCTGATTGGTTTTTAAATAGTCGAGCATGTCCTGGAAGCCGAAAAAATATTGATGAATGGCCAGCAGGCTGGCGCATATCCCGGTCATCACCAGGCATTGGACCATTTCCTCTTTACGCGGCGGCGTGAGGTTTTGGCATATGAGGAATAAGAGAAAGCCGTTGAGATATTGGCCGAGCATCAGTGCTCCGGATATTTTGTCCTGGCTGTTCACCAAGGACAGGGCCAGCGCGCTAAAGAATAATAAAAGGGCCAGGCTGAGGGGTTTTGTCGTTACCGGGAAATTATCCTTGAGGCATATCCAGACAAGAAGAAAGGCAGACAGTCCGGCGGAATAAATAAGGTTGATGTCCGCGGAGCCGGGCGAACAGATAAAGGGGCGCAGGAAGATAAAGATTATTAAAACGATAAACATTATTCTTTAGTATAACTTATAATTACTGGATGCCTACTGAAGAGAAGATAAAATTACTGCTTGTTGTGACCAAGCTTGAATTGGGCGGCGCACAAAAACATGTTTTAGATCTGATCGAAGGACTTGATAAGGAGCGCTTCGAGCTGTTCCTTTTTTCTGCCGGCGAGGGTTATTTTGTCGAGAAAGCAGCCGGTTTGACCGGGGTGACTTTTTATCGCTCACGCTTTCTGGAGCGTTCGGTTAACCCTGTGCGCGATCTGTGTGCTTTGATCGAACTTGCTGCTTTTATTAAGAAAAATAAGATCGGCATTGTTCATACACACAGCTCTAAAGCCGGCGTGCTAGGGCGCATGGCGGCGAGGATCGCCGGCGTCAGGCGCATTGTTCATACTGTTCACGGGTGGAGCTTTCATGAGCGTCAGTCCGCCGCTTTTCGTTGGCTGGCCATTCTTATCGAGAAAGCCCTGGCCCGTTGGACGGATACGCTGATCGTTGTCTCCTGCGCTGATGAGCATAAAGGCCGGGGGGCTGGCATTGTACCGCGCGGCACGTATGCGTTGGTGCGCTGCAGTTTTAACGCCCAGGCATTCAGCGGTTCAGCGCATCAGATGTGCCGGCAGGCTTTGGGCTTTTCTGAGAAGGACATTGTTTTGGGTATGGTGGCGTGTTTTAAGCCGCAGAAAGCGCCGCTGGATTTTGTAAAGTTCGCGACGGCTGTGAAGGAAAAGCTGCCTCAGGCCAGATTCATCCTGGTCGGTGACGGCGTGTTGAAAGAAGCCATCATGCAACAGATACGCATGGCTGGCTTGGGTAAAGATTTTATTTTAACAGGGTGGCGTCAGGATATGCCGGAGGTTTTATCCGTCATGGATGTTTTTGTGCTGACATCACTGTGGGAGGGTTTGCCCATATCCGTGTTTGAGGCAATGGCATCACGCGTGCCCGTCGTCGCTACGGATACCGGCGGCATTCGGGATGTGGTTATTGACGGCAAAACCGGTTTTCTGGTTGAGCCGGGAGATGTTACGGGCTTGCGGGATAAGGCGTTACATCTGGTGCGGGATGCAGATCTTCGGCGGAGCGTGACAGAGGCGGCCTTGATGCGCATCACGGATGATGAATTTAACCGTGACGTTATGTGCCGAAAGATCGAGAAGATTTACCGTCAAGGGCAGGAGCAGCCGCTGCATGTTTAAGCCTTTTTTGATCAGCACGTTTTCCTGCGCGCTTTCCATGCTCTTTTTATGGGCATTAAGGTCTGCAGCGATGCGCTACCATATATTAGTTAAAAATAAAGTCGCTATCGTCGGCGGCGTTGGGTTGGCCGCAGCGGTTTTTTTACCATCGCTGATGATTTTATCGATTCAGGGAGCCCTGACGCCGCGGGCCTTATGGGTGCCTGGCGCATCCTTGCTCATGCTTGTGCTGGGTGTGATGGATGATATCCGGGAGCAGACTGTTGTTCAAAAGGTCCTGATCCAACTGCTATGCACATCGGTGTTGATCATGGGTGGTATCAGAACGGCTTTTGATGGCCTTGGCCTGTGGGGCAATGTTCTTTTTACGTACATATGGATTCTGGGCGTGACCAATGCGTTCAACCTGTTAGATGTCATGGACGGCGTTACGGCCGGCGCGGCTTTTCTGGTCTTGGCGGGGATTTTGGTATTCCTGGGAGGGGCCGACCCTGCGGCGACCGTTTTCTTATCAAGTTTGTTGGGGGCGGTGGCAGGGTTTTGTGTTTTTAATTTCCCGCCGGCAAACATATATCTGGGGAATGCCGGCAGTCATTTTATAGGGTTCTTTTTAGCAGCGATCATGGTGCAGGCGTGGATGGTGCCGGGGAGGGGTATTTCCCGGGTGGTTGGCGGCGTTCTTATTTTTGGTTTACCTCTTCTGGAAATGGTATTATTAATTGTGCACCGCTCGAATAGGCGGCTGTGGCCGTTCCAAAAAAGCGATCACCATTTGGCCTTGAGATTGCTGGCGCGTGGACTTTCAAAACAGCTGGCTTTGGTCAGCCTGTTGGGGATAGGCGCTTTTTTTGTGTTAAGCGGACTCGGTGTTGGCCATGTTAATGTTTTCTGGACGGCCGTGATGGGCGCCGCGATCATGGGCGTCAGTTTCTGTGCGCTGATAATTTAGGACATATTGATATATGAAACAAAAAAAGATCCTGATCTTAGGCGGAGGGCTGGCGGGCTTAAGTACGGCCTGGCACCTGCAGGAAGGCGGCATATCCTGCCAGGTCTTTGAAAAAGAAAATGAGGTCGGCGGCCTGTGCCGCTCCAAGAAGGTCGGCGCGTTCACCTTTGATCATGACGGACATCTGTTGCATTTTCGGCACAAGGATATTTTCAACCTGGTCAAAGGGCTTTTGGGCGACAATCTTGTTGAACATAAGCGGCACGCTTCCGTGTATGCCTTTAACCGTTTTACGCCGTATCCTTTTCAGGCCAACCTTCACGGCCTGCCCATGGACGTTGTCAAGGAGTGCCTGGCCGGCTTCGTTGATGCGCATAACGGCGGCCCCGCCAGTAAGGACGAGAATTTCCTGCGCTGGATCAAAGGCACTTTTGGCGACGGGATCGCTAAATATTTCATGGTCCCCTACAATACGAAATTCTGGACCGTTTCACCGCAGCACATGACATGCGACTGGCTGGACGGGTATATTCCGCAGCCGACCATGGCGCAGGTCATCGAGGGAACGCTCGAGGAGAGTCATCGCCAGCTGGGGTATAACGCGCACTTCTGGTATCCACGTGAAGGCGGGATCGGGCGCCTGCCGCAGGCTTTCAAGGAGCGCTTGAAGAATATTCATACGGGGTTTGAGGTTGCCCGCATTGACCTGAAGTCCAGGGAGGTTTATTTCACCAACGGGGTCAAGAAAAGTTTTGACCGGCTGATCTCAACCATTCCTTTGCCGGAACTCGCGGATATCATTGCTGATGTGCCGGGTGAAATAAAAGATGCTTTCAGGAAACTGCGGTGGAATTCAGTC
>PEAF01000019.1 GCA_002753465.1 Candidatus Omnitrophota bacterium | reverse complement strand
CAAATGACCAAAAACATTATTTATTGAAGAAAAGAAATCATTGTCTGAAACAGCCACCATGGCTGAATGCTGCGGATTTGATCTTGCGATCCTGCCCAGCATGATCCCTAGCCACTTCGGCAAATAAGACCTGTCACGAGGCAATCCCGTCATTTGATCATTGCGCAGAGAGTCTTCACGGTGCTGTGTTTGCATGTCTGCCACCCGGCTAAACACACTTTCCCGGGGCAAGTGCCCTATGCCCAACAACAACCCGAACTCCTCGCGCAAACCCTCGTCTCCTTTTAAAAACCCCAAGTCCATCTCTGCAGGAGCAAGCAGAATGGGCAGCCCCTGATCCTGATCCCCACGCGCAACCGATGACTTCCACGTATCAATATAGTTGTTGATATTTTCAATAAGCCGACGCACACTCGCCCTGGACTGAAGATCTTTCTCTTGAATAGCAATAAATTGAAGAACGCCCTGCTTTTTCTGATCACTTACCCATATTGACGTGTAGGCATCGAACTCATCGGCATCTTCATATGTTTTTATCGGCATCTGGCCAAGGCCGTAGATCGCCTGGGCATATTTCTTCATGTCATTTTTCATCGATGCATCAGCAGTACCGCTTGAATATTGCTCGACCATCTGATTAAACTGGTCAAATGATTCATCGGCAGTGATCGGATCCCTTAAGTAGGGGCCGAACCCATCCGCATGACCAACCATATTCGCCAGCACCTTTAACGCATCGAATTCAACCGTATTGTCAGGCCCGAACAATCCCATCTTTGTTAAAAGAAGAATGCTGGCTTCACTGTTTTTGAAAGTCGCAATCTCTTGCCGGGTACGCGGCTTGGAAAGAAATTCAAGTTTTTTAAGGAATTCCGTGAACGTTGTGGTCCGAGACTGGCTTTTGATCCTTAATGTCATCCGCACAATTCGCGCGGCGTGATCCAACGACACTTTGCTGCCATCGGCCAGCGTAAGCATAGCCTGCGCCCGGTCACCCCACATAAATCCTATCCCGCCATTCTCAAGCTCAACAATACGTCCCAATACAACCACACCGCTTTGGCTCATCCAATCCTTATCGACAATAATAGTGCGCGCATAATACGGCGCTTCTTTCCAGAATTTCTTTCCATTCCCGGATTTATTCCTTATTTCATCCGGCGCTTGTTTAAAGAATGAAAGATGTAGATTTTTTCCTTCAGGCACCATGAGCAACCTTAGCCTGACACCATTTCCCCCAATGATAACAGCTTCACGACGGGAAGAATCAAGTTTGGACACATCCTTGGAATCCCATGAATCAGAACCTTGTTCTATCTTCGCACCCTTCCATATATCATACAAATCCTGCATACCCACCGCTTGAGTATCAGCACCCGCCTCGGCCCGCTTAGCATTGCTTTCCGCACGGTCCACACGAACACTCACCGTAGCCATGTCACCGACTACGGACACATCATCACCCTGCGCCATATCATGCGAAATATCCAGATGATTTAACATGGAAAAATCTTCCCCACCCGAAAAATATTTACGCGCAACATGCTCTTGCGTTGCCGGGTCAACATCGCTCTTGATATAATCAAACACACCCTTTTTATAGGCTTCCAAATACTGCGCGTAGATCAGCTCCTTCGCCTGAGGGTCATCCGCTAAAACACCCGCTGTCTTTGATTTATTGGCATACACCTGATTAAGCAAAGCATCCTTAAGCGCCCGCTTGTACCATGAGGCCAGGATCATGGCGTAGAACATTTGGCGTAAATTAGAAAAATTCTGGCCTTCATTGACCTCTTTTTCGAGCTCTGGAAGGATGATCTCACGGACAATACTTTTAGCCAGATCTTGTGCAGCAATAGCTTCACCACCTGAAGACGAAGCTCCCTGCACCACAAGCCCCGCCTGCTGTGCCGCCGTATAATCAGATTCCAGCATCACTTTCAAATGACCCGCCACAACATAAGCGACATTGTTGCGCTCAAGCACCTTGGCCTTATCTGCTGTTATCCAGACTTTGTTAAAAGTATCCACCGGGATATCTGATGTGCCGAATTGCGCCTGAGCCTTCGCATAAACCCTTTGCCAAAACGCCTTACCCAAGTCCTTTTCCGGATAGATCATCGATGCCGTCAATTGCTTAAGGATATAATCCTGGGCCAGCATGTCACGACCCAACTCCGTTTTTCCTAATTCATCCGTAATAATGCGATCTTTTTCATAAGGCGAAAGATTGACCCACAAGTCATCTTCCTTAATTGTCACTGAAGCTAGAAAATACTTGATCAACTTCTTGGAAAGAGCCTTAAACTCCTGACCGCCCACGTTTAAGCCAGACTTGCCTGTATCAACGATGAAATCAAAAAGGAGGGGGTTTTCAGGATAAACCTTAATGCCCTTAAGCATCAAAGGGATCTGCAAAGGCGTCGTTGAAATCATGACACCGGGCGCCGGCAATGCAAGCGCCTGGGCATACGAAGGCGGCACGCAACAGGACGTGATAAAAGCCGCCAGCAGAATTTTTGTTATAAACTTACGCATATTGACCCTTGGTTTAAAGGCATACGACCACCTCAATAAGTATAAAACATTTATATATTGGAAAACAAGGGAGGGTACTTTTAGGAAGAATCAATTCAATGGGGCAGCGGATTCTTCAGCGCCCATATGGCCGCCATGACCTTTTGCGCCACAACATCAACCGGCTCATCAGGGCCGAAAGTAATGGGCGTGCCAAAAACAACTTTGACTGGATGACGCTGCGGCAAGGCCTTACCTTTGGCCAGAACCTTGTCCGTGCCCTCAATATAGACCGGCAATACAGGCTTGCCGCTTTTGACCGCCAGAAACCCTACACCGGCTTGAGGCCGCTCACCCCCGCGCGTGCCCTGCGGGAAGATCAAAACAGGAAAACCAAGGGATAATTGACGCAAGAACTCTTCCATTGCTCCCCTGTCAGGCCTGCCGCGCTTAACAGGAAAGCCGCCGCCTGTGCGAATGATCGCCCCTAAAACAGGGTTAGAGAACAATGAATCCTTGGCCATAAAGCGCATCTGCCGCGGGCAAACCACTGGCAAAAGCATGGGGTCAATATTGCTCTCATGGTTGGAAGCCAGGATAAATCCGCCCTGACGGGGAACATTGCCACGGCCAATGACCTGGCAGGGATAAAAAACAAGGCTGACGACGGACGCGAGTCCGGTCGCCAGCCAGTAATAGATCGACCTGAAGAATTCAATCATGTCAGGCTTAGAGCGTCTTCGCCAGATCAAGGGCGTAGTTCAATAATTCTTTCGTACGCTTGACGCTCTTGGACTCCGCATAGGCACGCAGGATCGGCTCAGTGCCAGAAGCGCGGACCATGATCCAACTCGTATCCGCCAACTCAAGCTTGACGCCGTCATAATCCTTAACGCCGACAACCTTCTGCCCGAGAACCTTTTCGATCTTTTTGACAGGATCAAGCGTCTTCACTTTTTCCTTCAAATTGATCGAGGTCTTGTCGTAATAATAACGGCCATAAGCCTTCTCGACCTCGGCCAGGATCTTACCAATATTCTTTTTCTCATAAACCATCATCTCAAGGAGGAGTAATCCCGCCAGGATCCCGTCACGCTCAGGGATATAATTCGGCAAGCCCATGCCACCCGCCTCTTCGCCACCTGTGATGATCTCTTCCGAAAGCATCAGATCGGAAATATATTTGAACCCAACCGGCGTCTCATACAGCTTAATGCCCTTGTCCTTGCACATATTATCGATCATGACCGTGCCGCAGATCGTCTTGATCACGCCGCCTTTAATACCGCGGTTTTTCCATAAATGCAGCGCGAGCAAAGCCAGGATCTTCTGAGGAGAAAGGAATTCGCCGCCAGGCAGGACGGCCGCAATGCGGTCAGCATCACCGTCGAGCACAAGGCCAAGGTCGATCTTTTCTTTTTTCATCTTGGCGATAAGGCCACCTAAATACTGCGGCAAAGGCTCAGGGCGTGAATTGCCAAATCCAGGATTCACATCCGAACGCAAAAGCTCAAGCTTGATGCCGGTAGAACCTTTTAAAACTTCCGCTAAAAGCGTGCCGCCGGAACCATGCATCACATCCTGACACACACGGAATTTGGCTGCCTTGATCTTCTTTAAATTCACATAACCCTTGATGAATTTAAGATAATCTTTCTTAAGATCAACCACCTTGATGTTGCCATCCGCGACAGCCTTCTTAAAATCAACAGCCTTAACAGCTTCAGTGGCAATATACCCCTCCACCGCATCCGTAATATTCTTGCCCGCGCCGCCGCCTTCCGCCGTCTTGATCTTGAACCCGTTATACTCCGGCGGATTATGACTGGCCGTGATCACGACACCGGCAACACATTTAAGGTCACGCGCGGCAAGACTCAGCGCCGGCGTAGGTAACGATGCATTGGAAAGAATGACTTCTATGCCATTAGCCGCAAAAACGGACGCCACGGTCTCAGAAAAATCTTTGGAAAGAAAGCGATTGTCATACCCGATGGCAACGCGCACAGCCTCGCCCGGGATCTTTTTAGCATCTTTTCTTACCCACACCGCCATGGCCTGGGCCAGGATGGCCACATTCTCAAATGTAAAGGTGTCAGCGATAACCGCGCGCCAACCGTCAGTGCCGAATTTAATAACGTCTTTAGGGTTTTTCATACTTTCCTCTTTATGTTTTAGCCAAACCACAGTTACCACAATACCCTTTAGAAAGACTGTGGTTCAATTCGCACCCTATGTGCGAATTAAACGATGTTCTCTAATATATCCCAGAACGCTTTCAGGGACAAGGTACTGTATTGATTTTCCAAGCTGCAAACGTTTGCGGATCTCGGTCGACGACATATCAATGCCATGCATGCTAATGGCATGGTATTTGAACCTGGCAAAACCGCGCGGAAACCCCGGGCGGTTCACTGAAACGAAGGCACACATCTTTTTGATCTGTTCGACATCTTTCCAGGTATGGATCTGATTGATGGCATCGCCGCCAACAATGAAAAACAGCTTCGCCGGTGCCGGATAAAGCTCCCGGAAGTGCCGCACAGTATCGACAGAATAAGATCTTCCGCCCTTTCTGACCTCATAATCTGAAACATCAAATGACGAATTATAGGCAACAGCCAGACGTACCATAGCAATGCGGTCCTCGACAGAAAACAATGTAGATGAACGCTTGTGCGGCGGGACGCAACTGGGCACAAAAATAACCTTATCGAAACCCATCTCCTCTTGCGCTGTTCGCGCCATAAGCAGATGCCCGATATGGACAGGATCGAACGTGCCACCGAATAAAGCTATTTTTGTCATATAAGGTTGCTTTCATCAGCCCTGCGGCATGCCTGGCTGCTCAAACAGTGGAAACAGTTTTTTCTAAAAATGGATTGTGGAAAACTTGGTTTCCAAACTCGCAGCTACGGCATGCCTTCGGGCTGATCGCAACCTTGAATTTAAGAACGAATCTGTCCACTACCATAAACCTGATACTTATACGACGTCAAGCCCTCAAGCCCCATAGGCCCGCGCACATGCAGCTTATCGGTCGATATGCCGACCTCGGCGCCAAGTCCGAACTCATAACCATCCGTAAAGCGCGTTGACGCATTCACATACACGCAAGCAGAATCGACGCCTTTTAAAAAAGCATCCGATTCTTTCCTGTCCTGCGTCACGATCGCATCCGAATGACGCGAACCATACTTATTAATGTGTTCAATAACTTCCTGAACATCCTTAACGATCTTAACCGTTAAAATAAGATCGAGGTATTCTTCATACCAATCCTTCTCAACGGCCTTCTTAACATCGGGCATGAGACGACGCACAGCCTCATCACCGCGGATCTCGACGCCCGCTTCACGCAACAGCCTTACCATAACCGGTAAAAACTTTGCCGCGATCTTTTCATGAACGAGCATCTTTTCCATAGCGTTACACGCGCTTGGACGCTGGACTTTAGCATTAAAGCAAATCTCCTGTGCCTTTTTAAGATCAGCCTTGGCGCTCACGTAAACATGACATACACCTTTGTAATGTTTTACGACAGGGATCGTTGAATTCTCGGCCACAAAACGGATAAGCCCTTCACCGCCGCGTGGAACAACCAGATCAACCCACTGATCAAGCTTTAGAAGCTCATTCACAGCCGCGCGGTCCGTTGACGTCACAAACTGCAACACATCCAAAGGAACCCGTGTCTTTGCCAAAGCCTTGCTTAAGATCTTATAGATCGCCGTATTAGAATGTATCGCCTCTTTACCGCCCTTCAGGATCACAGCATTGCCTGATTTAATGCAAAGCGCGGCGCAATCAGCCGTCACGTTAGGGCGTGCCTCATAAATGATCGCGACTACCCCGATAGGCGTACGCACTTTTTCGATGCGCAGGCCATTGGGACGCTTAAACACCTGCATGATCTCGCCGACCGGGTCCTTTAACTTTACAATATCCAGGACCCCATCGACCATGGATTTAACACGCTTTTCATCAAGCGTCAGACGGTCGATCAACGCTGCTGAAAGTCCTGCCTGAATGCCCACCTGAACGTCCTTGGCGTTTTCTTTAATAATATAGGCCCGGCCCGTCCAAAGCGCCGCCGCCATAGCCTTAAGCGCACGATCCTTTTCCTTCGTCTGAACAAGCGCCAACTTAAGCGCGCCCTGCCGGGCCAATTGTGCCATTTTAAGAATATTCATATTTACCGCTTATCGATCGTAAAATACGTTCCCAAAGCTTCTTTATCTAAAACAACCCTGCGGATAACATCCTTGGTCTGTCCATTAGCAATGACGCACGGCACCCCCGCACGCGCTGCGATCTCGACGGCGTCAACCTTGGTGATCATGCCGCCCTTGGAAACATTGCGGTCACGCGCACCGCCGGCGGATCTTTTGATCTCTTCAGTAATTGCGTGGACCTCGTTCAACTTTTCGGTCAAGCGGCCGCCTTCCTTCTTATATAAGCCGTCCACATCCGACAATAAGATCAAAAGGTCGGCCTGCACCATAGATGCGACCATGGCTGAGAGCTTGTCATTATCACCGAACTTGATCTCTTCAGTGGCGATGGTATCGTTCTCATTAATGATCGGAACAATCCCGCGCTTTAAAAGAACGTTCAGCGTATTCACCGCATTGCGATGCCGGAGTTCTGAATTAAAATCCTCCCATGTCAAAAGGATCTGGCTGCAAATATGTTTTCTGGCTTTGAAACGATCGCCATAAAGACGCATCAAAAGCGCCTGCCCGATGGAGGCCGCCGCCTGCAATGAAGGCGTATCTGAAGGACGGATACGAACCCCCATTTCGCCAAGCCCCAGTGCAATAGCGCCGGAACTGACAAAAACAACCTCAATGTCATGATCACACAGATCGCAGATCTGCGTGACAAGAGATTTAAGAGATGTGGCATGCGGCTTCATCAAGTGGTTCGCCAAAAGGCTTGAACCGACTTTAATAACAACACGTTTTAATTTACGGGGGAATTTTCGTTGCATATCCTGATGCCTTATATCGGGCGACCGGTCGGGCCGCGCCTACATCATACCAATCAAATACTTTGAGCGGTTGTCTTAAGCATGCGTACCATTTCAGTAACGAGCGCGTCAATACCCTTATGCTCCAGCGCCGAAACCTCGATCACGTCAACCTTAAACTTCCTTTTAAAACGCTTCAAATGTTTTTTGGCCTCAGGCAGATCCATTTTATTGGCAACCACGACTCTTTGCTTGTGCGCTAAAAGATCGCTGTACTGCTCAAGCTCAAAAACGATCGCCTCATAGTCATGCAAAGGGTCACGCTCTTCAGTACCCGCCATATCAATGACCTGGACCAGGATCTTGGTACGCTCAGCATGTTTTAAGAACTGAATCCCCATCCCCTTGCCTAAATGCGCGCCCTCGATAAGGCCGGGAAGATCGGCGACAATAAAAGTAAACTCATCCGTATCGACGATACCCAGAATAGGGTGCTTCGTCGTGAACGGATAGTTGGCGATCTTGGATTTTACTTTGGAAATATTATTGATGATGGTGGATTTTCCGGCATTCGGAAAACCAACAAGACCGACATCGGCGATGAGCTTCAGTTCAAGCCGTATGATCTTTTCTTCACCCAGAGTCGGGGGCAAAACTGTTTTACGGCGCTTATTGCCAATGCCGCCGCGCCCGCCTTCTGCCACCATGACCTTGTCGCCCGGAACAGACATGTCGCGGATCATAAGCCCCGTCGCATCATCCCACAACACCGTCCCCACGGGAACGCGCAGGACAAGGTCATCACCTGACCGGCCTGTTTTGCCTTTAGATGAAGCATGTCCGCCGCGCTCGCCGGTATAGTGCTGTTTGAACCTGTAATCGAGAAGCGTTTGGATGTGCGAATCCGCTATAAAGCTGATGCTGCCGCCATCTCCGCCATCTCCGCCATCGGGGCGTGGAAAACGCATCCATAGATCACGGTAATGGCTTTCACAGCCCTTGCCGCCGCCACCTGCTTTAACATGAATCCGCGCGGTATCGACAAAAGCCATGGGCGGGAAGCTACTTTGCTTCGATCTTGGTAATTAAAAGCGCCGTCAACTGCTGACGATGACCAATGGTCTTGCGTGAATCCTTGCGCTTCTTGAACTTAAAGTTGATATCCTTCTC
Organism: Candidatus Omnitrophota bacterium; assembly: GCA_002753465.1. Lineage (GTDB taxonomy): Bacteria > Omnitrophota > Gorgyraeia > Zapsychrales > Fredricksoniimonadaceae > Fredricksoniimonas. Next base: position 17,062 of record PEAF01000019.1, on the reverse strand, counting down.
ATCAAGCAAATGGCTGACGATCTTGGCATGGACCGTAACATTCTTGACCAAAGGATCCCCGACACGGACATCGTCGCCATTGGCATAAAGATAAACATCGCTGATCTCCAAAGCCTGACCGACTTCACTATCGAGCTTGGGCGCATCGATCTTGTCGCCTTCCGCGACCTTGAACTGAAAAGAGCCCAACTGAATGCATGCGTACATACTCAAACCTCCGATACTAATTAGTTAATTTTTCGACCAAAGTTCGTGTATTATATATAAATACTTGATTTTTACCAGAAAAAATAATCAATCTATCTGAACACGCCCGCGACCGTGGCAATAAGGACATTCGGCAAACTTCAAAGACTCGATAGTCTTGCCGGCCCGTTCACGTGTCATTTCCACCAAACCCAGATTAGATATTTTGTTCACTTCCGTCTTTGACAGGTCTTTGGTAAGCTCAAGCCTGAGCGTATCAACCACCTTGCATTATATCCCTGAGCGTGACATATCAATGAAATCAATGACAATGATGCCACCCAGATCCCTCAAGCGCAACTGCCGAGCGATCTCGGGGGCGGCCTCCATGTTAACGTTAAAAGCAGCCTCTTCCGGCGATGCCGACGTTTTATAGCGTCCGCTATTAACATCAATGACCGTAACACCCTCGGTCGGCTCGATCACGATATGTGCGCCAGTTTTTAAGAAAACCTTCTGGTCATAAATACGTTCAAGTTCAGCCGTGATCTTATGGGCCTCAAAGATCGACTGCTCACCGCCATAGTAGTGCACCTTCTTAAGCGCCGGAGCCCCCACCAAGGCCTCCACAAATTTGGAAAGCTTCTCGTGCTCTTCCCTGGAATCAATATGAACTCCCGTTACCTCTTTGCGAAAGAAATCACGGACTACTTTCCAAATGATATCGCCTTCTTGATAAATGATGGCCGGCGCCTTTTTTTCCTTGGCCAGCTTTACGACCTTCTGCCACTTCTCGTAAACGAACCTGGCATCATTCAACAGCTCTTCTTTTTCCTGACCGACGCAAACAGTACGGATAATAAACCCGCCGTCTTTGACAAAATCGCAACCCTTGATAATGTCACGCAAACGCTGGCGCTCTTCAATAGATTCGATCTTTTGAGAAACTCCGATATGTTTATCATAAGGCATATAAACCACAAAACGCCCCGGAATGGACAAATGTGTTGTCAGGCGTGCGCCCTTGGTGCCGAAGGGGTCTTTCTCAACCTGCACCAAAACTTCCTGGCCGACTTTAAGCGGGATAGGACGGTCTTTCTTGGCCTGGGGATGCCTGTTGCCGCGTCCGCGATGCTGTCCGCCACGTTGCTGGTTTCTGGCATCATCGACTTTAGGCTTTGAGTCGTCAACTGGTTTTGGCGCCTCAGAAGTGAGGGCAGCCGGCGGCGCCGGTAAATCTGACGCAGGAGCGGGCTCAGGCACAGACTCCAGTGACGGCGGCGCCTTTGGCTTACGGTTGAGCAGCTTGTCGAAAAAACTCTGCGCAGCGACACCAGGACCGTTGAGGTTGTCAAAGTCCTGGACATACGGATGGTCAGCGTCTGTCAAATATAAAAAACCGTTCTTTTCCTGGCCAATATTCACGAAAGCGCCGTTGATCGACGGAAGGATCGACTCAACTTTGCCTTTATAAATATTGCCTAAAAAGGAACGGTGGCGATCAAGTTCAATGTAATAATCATCTAACCGCTTATTATCAACAATGGCAACACGTCGTTCGCCATCACCCACATGAATGAGGATCTCTCTCGACACAAAAACTCCTTAAATTTTTAACTCCGCACCCGCAGAGCCACCGGCGATCATTGCGCTATTTTACATCAGCTTTCTTTTCAATCCCTGGCGTAATGATGTGCGGTGTCATAAATATTACAAGTTCTGTTTTAACAACAGACGAATCTTTTTTCTGGAAGGGCAGCCCAAAGAACGGGATATCCCCCAGGATAGGAACTTTCTTACGCGTATCCGTTTTCTTGTCCTTGATCAATCCCGCGATCATGAGCGTATCGCCATCTTTGATCATAACGCTGGTCTTCGCTGTTTCCGAACTCAACTGAGGGACAGTCGTGCTTTCCAGAGTAACATACCCGAGAATGTCGGTCACCGTCGGCTCAATATCCAATGTAACCATGCCCGCGCCGTTCACATGCGGCGTTACCAGGAAAGTAACACCAATATCAATATAATCCCATCCGGACACCTGCAAAGACGCTGACTGCTCGTTATAAATGTACTTCGGCAAAGGATACTGACTGCCCGCCGTGATTTTGGCCGGCTGATTATCCAGCGTCACAATGCGGGGATTAGAGATCGTATTAACATCAGAGCGTGTCTTAAGCATTTGAAGGGCAACTGAGAATTGCGAAAGATTCAACGTTCCAAAAGCAAACTCGCCTGGCTTATCAAAAGGGTTGGCATACTTAGCGCTGGTGATCGGAAAATCTGCCCCGGAAACAAACTGATTAGACGAATGTGTGGAAAACGGGAATGTTGTCGGCCTCGAAGCCCCTGTGGCCGACGCAAGGATATTCCAATCAATACCCATATTCTCGCCCTTGTTCAGCGTCGTCTCGATGATCCTGGCCTCGATCAACACCTGCGGCGTGATCGCATCCAACCCCTTGACCACTTCACGGATCATTTGCAAATTTGTTTCAACGTCAGAAACGATAAGGACATTGGTACGTTTGTCAAAATTAACGCTGCCCCTTGCCGTCTTCATCTTTTCAATAGAATCCTTAACCTCAGAAGCCTTGCTGTAATTGAGGATAAAAGACTCCGTCGATAAAGGCTCCTGATCCGCCAATGATTTGGCATCCTCACGGCGTTTCCTTAAATTCTCAACCGTCGTAACAGTAATGATCGTGCCTTTTTGATCATAACTATAGCCATACGTAGCTAAAATCACTTCAAGCGCTTTTTTCCATGGAACATTCTTGAGCTGAATATTCACCAAGCCCACAACCTCCGGGCCGGCGATGATATTGACACCGCTCTTGTAGGCTAAAACTTTAAGAACATTTTTAATGTCAGCATCCCTGAAATCCAAAGACACATTGCCCTCGGCGTTCATATCAACCTGGATAAGTGCCGGCGCAGCCTCAACAACCGCCGCAGGCGCTGCATCCGCAGTCGCCTTTGCTGTATCTGCGACTACCGGCGCCGCATCCGCCGTTGCCGCAACAGCAGGCCGTACCGCTTCTTTAGCCGCAGGCGTAACGGTCTGTTTCGACTCCTGAGAAAAAACAGGCCCCGCAAATGCCATCATTATTATGAAACTCGCCGCCAAGAATATCCTTAACATTTATTCCTCCTTTTTTAACTGAAGGATAGATGCCTGTCCATCTTTCAGTAAAATCACTTTATCCTTCTGGATAGAATCTACTTTATAAAGCCCTATCATCTGACCCGGCTCGACGATATTACCGTTAATGATCGCTGCATTTCCCTTTCCGTCAGATATGATACCCTCAAGGAGCATCTCAGCAACAATAAGGCCGGCATCATAGGAAATAATAGCGCCGGCAGATGTTACAAGCGGAACAAAGGGATCACGGGAACCATGCGGGTCATACACAAAAGCTGCATCGTCCGCAGGCGCCTGCTCCGAAGCCGGCTGAGACATACATGGCTCTGTCGCCAGAAAAGCAACGGACATCAGTATTGTCATTAACAAAAGAAATCTCATATCACTCCCCAAGGACCAGGATCTTCATCTGCATTTTAACCACATGCCGCGCCGGGTCTGCCGCATCGGCTATAACATCCATGCTCTCCAAATACCAAAAAACTCTTTCCTGTTCTAAACGGCTGATAAACCGCCCTAACTGATGATATCCGGCCTTGGCACGGATCATGATCGCAAGGCTGGTATAGTTTCCATCCGTACTTTTAACAAGAGCCTTACCATCGCCTTTTTGCGGAACAAGTTGGTCGATCTTAACGCCATATTCATTGGCAAGCGTGGAAATGCTGTTCAAAACCGATGGGACATCGTCCTTCTTACGCACCATAGCCTTAAAGTTCTTCATCGACCGGCGCGCCGCCTCCAGGCTCTCGCGGAACTGGGCCATGCGCTGATGATTGGTCGTAAGCGCCTCAATATCAGCCTTGATCTGCAGTGTTTTGCGATCGATAGCCACCAACCCGCCGATCTGCAGCCTTAAAATAAGAGCACCGTCCAGTGCCAATAAGGCCGCCACAAAAATACCCAGGCAAATAAAAAGCTGCTGGGCAGGCATAGCCTTTAATTTCCCCAAAATTGGACGGAGGTTTATTGTCTTCATTTGCGCTTGGCCTTCAATAAAAAGTCCGCGATCGAACCTGGCGTGTTTTCTCTACGTTGAATAGACTCAATGTCAACGCTGATAAAATTATCTTTAATACTTTTTCTGTCCTTAAGGGCAGAAACAAAGTTGCCCGCTTCGACCATTTCATTCTTGATCTTAGAAACAGCACTGCCTTGAATAGCCAGCTGACCGTTATCAAATGATATCTGCCTGATCCAGACCCCCTTGGGAACACTGTCTGAAACATCATTCAAAAGATTGACCCAATGCAACTTCTGTGACGAAGTAATAGGCCGCAATTCTGTCATCTTGGTCTGCAACTGCTTTAATTCGTTGGTTACCTCATCATACGCCCGCTTATCAGCCCCCATCATATCCCAACGGACCTGCAGTATTTTGTAAGATGCAAATTTATAGCCGGCCACGACCGCAAATAACAAGTGCACCGCAAGAAGAAAGCCGATAAGCGCGGCTATCCCGCCAACAAGGACCTCGCCGGGAACGCCCCCGAAGTCATCGCCGGTAAGCTGTGCGGTGCGCGAACGCTGCTGATCAGGGATAAAATTAAGTTTAATCATAATGAGATAACGCCAGACCCAGCGCAATGGTCATGCGGCGCCCCTCCGACACAAAGCCATCCCTGTTGGCATCCGCCGCCACGGCCAGCATATCAGCCGGATTCCAGGCAATAGATGGGATATCAAAATGCGCCATAAAGGCAGCTTCGACATCCGGAACAAAAACACCCTCACCTATCAAACAAATGCGGCCGACAGGCATATTCTTTTCTGTATTGAAATAATCAAATGAAAGCTTGATCTCAGCGACAACGTTTCCCAGTACAGCGTCAACGCTCCGGCGCATATCTTCCGAATAATCCTTGGCAGGCAAAAGATCAGCAAGGCCCGTGGTCGCCTTCAGGTATAAAGTTTTGACCTCTGCCACCGAAAGCCCTGTCACATTAGCCATCCGGCGCCATACATCTGTAGCACCTATAAAAATGTCACGCGTAAATCGGGGGACCCCATCAGAAATGATCATTAAGTTTGTAAACGTTTCTCCGATATCAATAACTGCCACCGCCTTGGCACCGAGGTCTGCCGGGGTGCATGTTGGCGGTGCGAATGTGGCGAAGGCATTGGCCACTGCTGACGATGACACGGTCAGCGCTTCCGGCGTAATCCCGCATTCCTTAAGAACCTTTAATCGAAGGTCAACTACATCTTTTTTGATCGCCGCCACAAGAACGGCCATGCGCTTATCCTTGGCCCTTGGGTCAAGGATAAAACAGTCCGAATATACAGTTTCTTTGGGGAAAGGAAAGTACTTATCTGCTTCAATAGCAAAGGCTTTGCGCAGATCGGCCACCGTCATCCGGGGCATATCAATATGACGGATAAGCGTACCCTTGCCGCCAACGGCGACAATACAAGGCTTGGTTCGCGCTGAAGGGCCCATCTTATCTAAAAGCTTATTCAGGCTGATCTTCTCATCGGTGCTGTCAACGACCTCCGTGGCCCAGCGAACCACCTCGAAAGAACTCTGTCCGCGGCGCAGTTCAACGGCGCTGCAAATAGTCGCCCCCATGTCTAACCCCAGGACATTGTCATCCCCCTGAGACAAGACAGTTCGTTTGATAAAATTAAAATAGGATTCTAATATGTAATGCATTATCTTTAATATATCAAATTAATAGATATATGGAAGATATTTGTAAAAATAGTTCGCCCTGCACGCTATTGCAGGATACCGCCTGTCGTGATCGTAAATGTCGTTGTCCCCGAAACGCCCAGAGTCGAAGGCACTGCCGTAACAGTATAGCCCCCAACCGCCAATGTGCATGTATAGACAAAGCCGGAGACCGTCTGCCCGCACATGGACTGATTAAGATAGGGCGGCGTTGCGCCGGTAAGATCTCCGATAGCCGTTGCATAATTCCCTTCATTCACGCTGGAATACATCTCAGCCGCTGTGGAGAAAGTACGGAGTTTCCCCCTGGCCAATGCATCATTAGCCATGACATTAGACCTTAACAAGCTCGGTATAGCTATAGATGCCAAGAGGGCAATAATAGCCACAACGATCATGATCTCAACAAGTGTAAACCCTTTAGAGTTTTTCATATTTTCCTTCTCGAAGCAACTGCGCTCAATTAATAGAAAAGGAGGCCTTCATCAGGCCTCCTTCAAAGCAAAACAAACACTCACGATACTATTAGGGCGTAAGAACGCCGCCAGTTGCGATCGTAAATGTAGTTGTACCAGACGTTCCGGCCGTAACAGGTGCCGCTACGATACTGTAACCGCCCGCTGCGAACGTACATGTGTACGTAAAGCCGGACAATGTCGCACCGCACGGATTCTTACTGATGAACGGAGGTGTTGCGCCGGTGAGATCTGTAATTGCCGTCGGATAGTTGCCGTTGCTTGTTGTGGCAAACGTCTCAGAAGCCGTTGACAGTGCACGCAACTGACCCTTAGCTAAAGCATCATTAGCAGAGATCTTGGCCCTTAATAAGTTAGGAATAGCGATAGCAGCCAAAAGCGCAATGATAGCAACAACGATCATGATTTCAACGAGTGTAAAACCTTTATTCTTTTTCATAATTTCTCCTTGGTTTTTTTGTGATGAACCGTTTTTCAGGAGAAAAAAGGGAAGATATGATAGCAATTATCCTAAACTTTATTCCTGCTAACGGCATCATCTATTAAAACTTAAAACCTTACTCCTCCTTTCCTATTTTATATTCCATCAGGCCTACACCAATACCGCTCAGATTTTATAGTATACGAGCCGCGTATCGCTGCGCCTGCAATGGTCAAAGAACATTCAAACCTAATTAACTATACCACCCAGCACCCCAGGGTGTCAATGCCCCGCAAAAATACCACCCTCCAACTGAGCCTTCTTTTTATCCAGCGTGACCATCTGCTGACGCAAGGCCTTCAGATCCTGACGCAACTGCTGATTCTTCGCCGAAAGCTCGGACATTTTTGACTGAAAAACCTGACGCTTGGCATCGCGCTGTTCCTGCATGCGCTTAAGCTTTTCATCTTGCGTCTTTTGCATGGCAAAAAGATCAACCTCCACCTTACGGTTGCGTTCACTTAATTCCTTGAACTCGCTTTCAAGACGCCCGAAACGAAGGTCACTGTGGTCCTCCGCCTTAAATGCATCCCAAACAGCCTTAGCCTCAACATTCTTGGCTTTCAATGACGTCACCTCAACTTCAAGCCCGGCGACAGACTGCTTCAATGCCTCTTGCTCTGCCCTGAGCGCATCGAGCTGCTTAGGACCGGTTGTAACCGCGGCATTAAGCTCTTCCCATTGCCGCTTGGCCTCCTGCAATTTATTGGCCACATCAAAAAACTCCTTCTTGGCCTCCTCATGCGCGGCCTTGGCTGAGTCCATCTCAGCACGAAAAGGCGGCAAAACCTCATCAGAACCCGATCCCTGAGCGTTAGATGCCGTCAATTTCTGCTGTAACGCCTGAACTTCCGTCTCAACGCTCATGATCTGGACTTCTTCAAGCCCAACGCTATCACGCGTCTTCTTAAGAACATCGTCTAAACGGGCCAACTCTTCCTTAAGAACATCGACATTGCCGGCCTTGCGGCGCTCTCTTTCCAACAGAGTCGTCCTTTTTACCTGAAGTCGCTTTGACTCATCCTGCAGAGAGCTCAAACTGACCTCAGCCGCTTTGACCTTATTGCGCATGGCCAGGTTTTGAGCATTCAGGGCCTGGTTCTCCTGCGATAAATTAGACACGCTTTGACGCAAAGTTTCCAGCGTATAGTCAAACGTTGCCGGTATATCGCTTTGAGCAAAAACCCTCGGGGAAGACACTACACCCGCCAGCAAACTCAGCAGTAAAATATACTTTAACTTCATACGTCAGAGGTCCTTTGTTAAGATAGAGCCTGCGTCATGTTGATGATCGGCAGGAAAAGCGCCATAACGATAAAGCCGATGACAATGCCAAGAAACCCGATGATCAGCGGTTCGATCATGCTCGTCAAAGCATCTACAGCGGCGTCGACCCTGTCATCAAAGAACTCAGCGACCTTGTTGAGCATCTTGTCCAACTGCCCCGACTGCTCACCGATAGCCACCATTTTTGTAACCATGGACGGGAATACAGGGCTTCTGGCCAGAGGGACCGCAATGCTTTCACCCTCACGGACGCTTTGAATAACATTCTCGATCACACGCTCAAGTACGCGGTTGCCTATTGTCTTACGGACAATATCAAGTCCGTCCAAAATAGGCACGCCGCTTTGCACCAGAACAGACAGGGTGCGGCAAAACCGGCTAACCGAAACCTTACAGATCAAATCACCGAAGACCGGCAGCTTCAGGAGAACCCCGTCGATCTGATAGGCGCCTTTATCAGTTTTCTTATAGGCCACAAAAGCAAAGCCCGCCGCTATGATCCCTGCCACGACAAAAAGAAATTGCTGCTGCATGAGATCACTGAAATCAAGCAAGGCCTGTGTCATGGGAGGAAGATCTTTGCCTAAAGACGAATAAATACTTTTGAATGTCGGCACAACCTTGATAATAAGTATCGTTGTAACAATGATAGCCATGCTGATAATAACCGATGGATAGACCATCGCCGATGTGACCTTGCGTTTAAGCTTGTCTGATTTTTCCATATATGAAGACAAACGCTCAAGCACGGTAGTCAGCACGCCGCCGCTTTCACCGACCTTGATCATGTTCACAAAGAGATTGTCAAACACCTTGTTGTGCTTGGCAAAAGCCGCGGACAAACTCGCCCCGAGGCGTATATCGTCGCGCACCTGGGCCAACACTTTCTTAAAGGAAGGGTTTGACGCCTGGTCCTCCAGCGCATCCATCGTCTGTAAAATAGGGATACCGGCATCTACCATCGTCGCCATCTGACGCGCAAAAAGAATAACGTCTTCAGACTTGATCCGCTTGCCGCCCGCCGCCCCGGACTTAGGCGCAAAGAAGGCTGACGGCTTTTCCTCATCTATCGAAATAATAATAAGGCGCCGCTTACGCAACTCTTCAATGACCATGTTAACGTCATTGGCTTCGATCTTGCCGGTAAGACTGCGGGCGTCCTGATCTTTGGCGGCATAGCGAAATGTTGGCACTAACGTCCTCCTGACGGATAAAGGCGTATCAACGCCTGATCGATCTCTTCACGGGTCGATATGAAAATCGCAATGCGGCAGCCTGTCATTGTCTCAACCTTGCTGCGCATATCATCATCCAGAGGGTTTTGCATGACAACACTGAGAATATTGCCGATCTTGTCCAGCGGGATCAAACGGTCGCGATGCGCCACATCCGGTGGAATAAGAGCCGCTATGTTAGGGTCAATGGCGTACTTACTGATAGAAATATACGGCAGATTACATTGAAGGACCAGCGCGGTTACAATATCGATCTCCTGCACAAAGCCAAGCCTGACAAGAATATTACCCAAATACCCACCGCCTTCTGTCTTTTGGACAAAAAGAGCCCGTTCCAACTGGATATCAGTTATAAGCGCCCGCTCGACCAGTACTTCACCGATCAAACGGCGATCATGACAATGACTGATCATGCCACCTCCTGCCTGTATCCATTATATAAAACTTCCCGGCTTAGCGAAATCAAAAATTTTTTATTCATCCCCGGCCGAAGCCACTCTCAACAACTCCGTTACCGTAGTCTGCCCCTGGGCGAGTCGCTCAAGGCCGTCATCCCAGAGCGTACGCATCCCGTGCGCGGTCCGGGCATATTCTTTGATATCATCCGGAGATTTGCCCTGGAGCAGCATTTCACGCACGGTATCATCGATCATGAGCACTTCAGTCAACCCGAATCTTCCCAGATAACCCGTCTTACGGCAACGATCACATCCCCGCCCTTCATAAAATTTCATCCGCGTGTCAATATGCCCGACAAGACGCTTAAGAACCTCGGCCGGGATCTCAACCTCTTCTTTACAGTGCGGACAGATCTTGCGCGCGAGGCGCTGCGCACAGACCATCAAGAGGCTTGACGCCACTAAAAACGGTTCAACCCCCATGTCAACAAGTCGCGTCAGGGCACCTGCCGCATCATTGGTATGCAGCGTTGAGAACACCAACTGGCCTGTCAATGAAGCCTTGATCGCGATGTCCGCCGTTTCATTGTCACGGATCTCTCCAACCATCACGATATCCGGACTCTGGCGTAAAATAGAACGCAACCCCGCCGCAAATGTCAGCCCTATGTCGGCCTTGACCTCGATCTGTGTCAGCCCTTCTACCAGATACTCCACAGGATCTTCGACGGTGATAATATTCTTGTCATCCGTATTAAGCTGGCTGATCATCGAATAAAGTGTCGTGGATTTGCCGCTACCCGTCGGGCCCGTTACGAGGATCATCCCGTAGGGCTTAAGCATATACTCATTGATGAGCGCCACCGCCTTCGGCGAAAAACCTAAGTGCTGCAAGCCAATGGAAAGATTGCCCTTGTCAAGTACGCGCATAACGATCTTCGAACCCCAGCAAGTGGGCAATATCGAAACGCGAAAATCCACCTCTTTATCGCCGATGCGCATTTTAAAGCGCCCGTCCTGAGGCGTCTGTGAAGACGTGATATCCATCCGCGCCATGATCTTGATACGCACCGCAACCGCGCCCTGATTTTCTTTAGGGATATCCAGGATGTCCTGCAGGACGCCATCGATCCGGTAACGCACACGCATATCGGCTTCTGTCGGCTCCATATGAATATCAGACGCGCGCTGACGAAGCGCTTCTTTGATAACCAGATTAACCATGCGGATAATGGGCGCCTGCTCACCCGTATCAGCGCTCTGCTCGTCATCCCTCATTTCACTGACGATCTCAAAATCACCCACATCAATATTCTTGCTGACCTCTGCGACAGTATTCTGAGACCCCGCGCTATAAAGCTTGTCGATCGCATCGCGCACCTGCGATGCCGCCGCCATGACCACATCAATCCGGCGACCCGTAAAATCACGCAGATCGTCCAAAGCAAATACGTTAAACGGATCTGAAAGCGCCACCGTGATCCCGTCACCCAGCGAGGCCAGGGGCACCAGTTGATACTTACGCGCGATACGCTCTGAAACTATTTCCTTCAGCTTCTCATCCAGCTTGAAATGACGCAGATCGATCGACGGGATGCGCAGTTCTTTAACCAGAAGGAGAAGAAGGTCTTTTTCCTTGATAAGCTCTTTGCGGACCAATGCCTCACCGATCGACACGCCCTCGAGGCGATAAAAAGCCATCGCCCCGTCAATGGCCTCCTGGGTCACGCCGGGCATTTGCAAAAGTGCTGTCAATATCCTCTCACGGACACTATGCAAGGGGTCCCTCCTTTACCTCTTTGAAGCGCGGGGCTTCATCAGCGGCCGTCACGCGAACAACCTCTTCAAGCGTTGTCAACCCTTTCGCCGCCTTGATCAGCGCATCTTCACGCATCGTCTGCATACCCTCAAGCCGTGCCTGAACTTTAATGTCTATTTCGCCAACCTTGGAAAGAATAAGCTTCCTGACCGCGGTCGTAATGGGAAGGACCTCATTGATCCCCACACGCCCGGAATAACCCGTGCCGCCGCACTGCGTACAGCCTTTCCCGCGATAATACGTCAAGTCCTTACCAGGGAACGACAGTCCGATGCCGAGCTTATCATAAAGCGTCTGGGTGATCTTGATCTCCTGCCGGCATGAAGGACAAATGCGCCTTAACAAACGCTGCGCCACGATCCCGTTAACAGCAGAACAGATAAGGAACGGTTCGATCCCCATATTGATCATGCGGACGATAGAACCTGCTGCTGTGGTCGTATGCAGTGACGTGAGCACAAGATGCCCCGTCAAGGCGGCCTTGACCGCGATATCAAGTGTTTCGGAGTCACGCACCTCACCGATCATGATCACATCAGGGTCCTGGCGCAAGATCGAACGCAACGTTGCCGTAAAGGTCAGCCCGACTTCAAAACGGATATTGACCTGATTAAGGCCCTTCATCTGATACTCGACAGGATCCTCAACCGTAACAATGTTCTTGCCCGGCGAATCAATGAACCTGAGGATTGAATAAAGGGTCGTCGTTTTTCCGCTGCCTGTCGGTCCGCAAGCCAGGACCATGCCGTGCGGGCGCAGACAGCATTCCTTGAGCCGCGCCAGAGGCCCTGGCTCAAACCCCACCTTCTCGATGTCAACGCGGTCCAGATTCTTATCCAGGACGCGCAAAACGATCTTCTCGCCGTGGGCTGTAGGCAGGACGCTCACACGAAAATCAACTTCCTTGCCGCCGTCAAGAATGGTCTTGAACCTTCCATCCTGCGGCAGGCGATGTTCTGAAATATCAAGGTTCGATACGACCTTGATGCGCGATACAATAGGAAAATGCAGCGCCTTGGTCATGCGGTCGATCTCACGTAAAACCCCGTCAACGCGGTAACGTATCCGCAAATACTTTTCCATCGGCTCAATAAAAACATCACTGGCCTTGGCCACAACCGCCTGACGGATGATCGTCGTGGTAAGGCGGATGATGGGCGCTTCCTGCGTCAGGTGCTCGATCTGGGACGTATTCATTCTGTCAGCCGTATCGCTGACCAGCTCCAGGTCTTCTGCCTCCTTGATGTCCTTTTTGATCTTCTCAAACGAATCGTGCGCCTTGGGGGCCCCCTGCTGTTCAAGCGCATCACGTATATCTTTCGGACGGCTGATGACCGGCGTGATATTAAATCCGGTCAGCGCTTTGACATTGTCCATGACCAGAATATTCAAAGGATCCGCCATGGCCAGGGCAATATTACCCCCTATGCGTGATACGGGGACGATCTGATATTTCTTCAGCACATCCATGGGGATAAGGCTTACAACGGCCGGATCAAGCTTGATGCGGGAGACATTAATGATGGGCAGCTGAAGCTCTTCGCTCAGCATGAACGTCAGCTGTTCTTCGTCGATAAGTCCCATGCGGACGAGGATCTTCGACAAATGTCCGCCGAATGTCCTCTGCTCTTCGAGGGCACGCTCAAGGTCCTCAGGCTTCAGGATCTTTTCCCTCAGGAGGATTTCCTTGATGCGTTCTTTCACGGTGGACATTACAGAAGCCCGTAATATTTCTTAATAGCGCCGCGAATATCACTGACTGTGCTGACAAAAGCCTGGACCGCACAACCGGACAAAAGCTCTACGTCCTCAACAGCTTTGATATTCAACGGATTAGCCATAGCCAGGGTAAGGCTCTTGCCAATTTTATCGATAGGGATCAGGCAGAATTGTTCGCAAATACTGACAGGGACCGATGAAAGCACTTCAGGATCGATCTCATAATTAGCCAATGGAAGGTACGGAAAGCCATACTGACAGGTCATGGCCTGAGCAATATCAACCTCCGTGGCATGGCCGAGCTTAACAAGAGCCTCTCCGAAAAGAACGCCCTTATTATTCTTCTGATGCTCAAGCGCCTCTTCAAGCTGAATCCGGTTAATAACCCCGCGCTCAACAAGAAGCTCACCCAGATGTTTATTGGATACCCTATCAAATCGCATGGATATAATATAATTGATTTAACTATATTTTACTAGACTCAACAAAAATTTCTTCTGTTCACAGTGATGCGCGCCGCTGCCGGCTCAGGTTAAGCAGGAAACCCATCATCACCGCAAAGACCATGAACGAAGTCCTGCCATAGCTCACAAACGGCAGCGTGATCCCCACCACAGGGCTTAACCCCATGGTCATGCTCATATTGATAACGACCTGCAGCGTCAAGATCGAAATGATACCCACCGCCACAAGATACCCGAACTTGTCCTTGATCCGGCCGGCGATAAGGATGCCCGCATAAATGAGCGTAAAATAACACCCCAATAAGAAAAGAGTACCCACGAACCCCCACTCTTCGCCGATGACCGCGAAAATAAAGTCCGTGTGCCGCTCGGGCAGAAAATTCAATTGATTCTGTGTGCCCGCAAACCATCCCTTACCGAAGATCTGCCCCGAGCCAATAGCAATGCGCGACTGGATAATGGTATACCCGGCGCCCAAAGGATCGATGTTCGGGTTCATAAAAACAAGCAGGCGGTCTTTCTGATAAGGTTTAAGCATATGCCACAACGGCCACACCAGGGCCGCGCAGGCACCAAGAAAGCAGGCGAAGGGCTTGCCTTCGATACCGCTGGCGTAAAGCATAATAAGAAAGATCCCGAAAACAAGGATCCCGGTCCCCAGATCCGGCTGCTTAAAAATAAGGACAAAACTGATCAGCGTTAGAAAAAGCGGATAAATGAGATCGCGGCCGAGCGCATAGAAAGAACTGCGCGTGCTGAACGAAAGCTTTGGATTGCGGTTGCTGAAGTAACGGCCCAGCATCAGGATAACAGCAATTTTAGAAACTTCCGACGGCTGAAATGTCACGCCGGCAACATTGAACCAGCGCGTAGCACCTAAAGCAGAACGCCCCGCAAACAACACGAAGAGCAATAAAAGTACATTGATTATGTAAAAAGGATACGCCACGTCATAGAAGGCACGGTACGGCACACGGCTTAGAAAAAACATCAGGCCAAGCGCAATGACACCGCAAACGAGCTGGTCATAGAACACCTGCCCCGTAACGCGCAAATTATCATAAGAAGCGCTGTATAGGGTTAAAAGCCCCGCCGACATAATAAGAAGAACCGAGACCCAAATAAGGCGCGCTTCATACGAAACCCTGGATATCATTCTGTTTTCTGCCAGGGCCAGGGACACTCATAGCGGCAGGCGATCTCGGGATAAGGCGTCTTGACGCGCTTCATACACGCGGCCTTGCATCTAAGAATATCGATCACAGGCACCGAAATAAAAAGGACCACCAGGACCCCCAGCAAAACCTTCTTCTGTCGATCTGACATAAAAGGCTGCTTAGCCGCCGCCTTTTCCTGCCTGGCTGCTTTTCTTTTTTCTTTATTTGCCATCTCAATGCTCCTTTTCGCCGAATACATCGGCGGTAAATATTTCCAACCTTGTTGCCGGATCCTTCCAGCAGTCTGCCGGCAATCCGGCCTTCTGTGAGCAAAGCTCTGACATAAAACGCTCTTTACTCCAGCCTGTTTCTGTTGCTACCTGTGGAAGAAAAACACCTCCACGGCCGCCTTTACGAACGATCACGCCATGCGTGCCCATCACGATCTCATCCACGCTCCTGGCCAAACGCGGCCTGGAAAGCACCGACACTTCCACGTCAATACCTGCAAGCTCTGCCGGTTTAACCGGCGAAAACCTCGGATCTTCACTGGCCGCAGCGACAGCCATGTCGCGCACTGTTTTATAAAGAGGGCCATCACCGATAATATTGCCGATACAACCGCGCAATTGCCCACCGATCTTAAGAGTTACAAAAGCACCCTCCTCCTCGGACAATCGTGCATCTTTTTCATCTATAGATGGCGCCTTGCCTGTTTTGACAAAAGCATCGAGCGTACTGCGCGCGATTTGAAGCAACCTGGCTTTCTGATCCGCGCTAAGAGGCGCAACAGTCCTGCCTGAAGGTTTCTTATAAAAAGCGATCGATGCATACCCTACCACACTGGAGGCATCATGCGTGGTATCGGCCGACGTGCCGTACTTCAGGACTCTGGCCTGATCATAACCCCGCGCCTTGGCGTACATCATGGCAGCAGTCACCACATGAAAACCATCCACCTCCATGCTGCCGTCGACATGCCCGTTCCATAAAGACTCAATATCAAATTTCTCGATCGCCGCAAGGCCCTTACGGTCTATCGCATTCGCATCTTTAAGCGGATGAAAATGTGACTGGTCCACACTGACATCGATCAGAACGTCCTCACGGTCACCGACAGCCTGCGCCAGCGCCAGCGCGACAGCCTGGACATTTTTAGGGTCTGGCGGATAACCCATGATCACAGGGACGATCCTGGCCTGAGGGAATGCCTTTTGGATGAACGGCAGCTGTGTTTCAATTGAATTTTCCGGGCGATCAGCCTTGCCTTCGAATATATCCTTACGGAAACTGAACAAGGCATTTTCAGCCATGATCTTGGCCGCCAGGTCCTCATCAACCAGAATGCTGCCTAAGGGCGTTACAAAGGCACCCTTAGCCCAGATAGAAGCTCCAGTAAAAGAAAAATGATGCGTCGGCGCCAGCACGATCACGGTCGACACCTTCTTCGACTGAACCGCCTTAAATCCATACGCCGCCGTAGGTCCGGAAAAGACCAGCCCGGCATGCGGGGAAACAATAACCCCGATATCCAGCGCGGGGGTCGGAACTTCTGCACCAGCCCAGAATCCATTGAGCATTCCGGCAAGCTCCAGCTTCCCTGCAGGATACCAGCTCCCGGCAAGTCCTGCCTGCTTCACATCATCCTGGGCGTGCGCATAATTTCCCATCATCAGCCCCGCCATTAATACAAATGACAAAAAGAACGATCTGTTCATAAGATCGCATCAAACTTATTATCTAAACTGAAACGACGAACCGACGAAATATGAAAAAAGCAGGCCAAAGCACTAAGGAGGATCGCCGTATCAAGAAAGATCACACCGTGTAACGGCAAGTGCACCAGACTGCCAAAACAGCCGCAATTATCGATCGGCAACTTTCGCACGATAGCCTGACCAACAACAAGGATAAATGAAGAGGATACACACGCGACCGCCAGTAAAGACAGACGCAACCAAAGCCCAACCGCCATAAAAACGCCCAAACTTAATTCCATCCATGGAAACCCGACAGCGAAA
>PEAF01000095.1 GCA_002753465.1 Candidatus Omnitrophota bacterium | reverse complement strand
TATTAGCCTTGACATCAAAAACATAATAGCCGAGCCCTGCCACCGCCTGCGACTCATTAAGGCGCGCCTCATTAAGCATTAAAGCCTCTTCCATGCGCTTGCGCTCCGTGATATCAGACGCAATGCCGCCTACGCCATAAATCTTGCCATCCTGATCAAACAGCGGGAATTTAACTGAAACATAGGTGCGACGGACACCGGCACTTTCATGCTCCTCCTCAACAACTGACGTTTCGCCGCCCCTGATGACGTTTTTGTCATTGGCCACATGCTGATCCGCAAATTCACGGGGAACAACGTCATGCGTAGTCTTGCCGATAACATTGTTCATCGGCAGATCGAACACGTCACAGATCGCCTTATTGGCCACGATAAAACGACCCTCGATATCCTTGACAAAAATAAGGGCAGGCGACGCATCCAGAAGGTCCTGCAGCAACTTCCGATTCTCACTGAACGCACGGACCGAAGCAGATAGCTCATACGTTTTCGCGCGCACTTGCCGGCGCAAAAGAATACTGAAGGAAAGCAGGATCAGAAGCAAAACGGCGCCGAGAGCCAAAGCGAACGAGAACCAAAGCGGAATGCCCGCATAACGCTGTGTGAATTTAAAACGTTCTTTGACCTGGCGATAATACAAGGAGTGACTATCATCCAACAGGATCTTAACGTCGCGGTCAAGCGCCGACAAAAGCTCGGGATGGGCCCCCTTCTTTAAAGCAAAGCCCAACTTTACTGGCGCAAAAATGATCTGCGTGCGCTGAACGTGAAAATTGCCCTCCGTGAAAAGGCCGTTAAGATTAGCCGCAACACCCGCCAAAGCCTCCCGGTGCTCAATATCTTTGAACACATCGGCATAATTATCACGTTCAATGAACTTAACACTGACATGGAACTCTTCAAGCAAAGCCTTAAACGCCTCTGTGTAAATGCTTCCCCTGACGCAACTGACAACCTTACCCTCAAGATCGAGAATGGTGCGGATCGTCGCCCCGCTCTTCTGATAAACAACACCCCAATCGATAAAAAGCTGGTCCTGGGAAAAGGAATATTTCGCGGCACGTTCATCGGAATAACCGATCGCCGCCAGGATATCGATCTCCCCGCCCTCAAGCTTGGCAAATAATTCTGTCCGTGAACCATTAACGTATTCAAGCTTCCAATTTTCACGCCGCGCCACATCCGCGAGCACATCAATAAAAAGACCGTCGGCCTTCCCGCTCTCAAAAGAAGCCAGCGGTTTAAAATCATACACACCCACACGTACGACTTCGCCGGCAAAAGCAGTCGCCATGAGGATGCAGCTGAAACAGAAAATGGCAAGAAAGGATCTTAACGGTCTCAAATGGGCTCCAAAAACTTAATATTAAGTCTTAATATAATAGCGAGAATGTGGAAATATTGCTACGAAAAGATAAGGATGCGTGTGCTTATTTCTTTTTTGATGCAGAAAGAACCAAAGTACGAAGATTATTAAGGCTATTATAGGGAATATCAACAACCAGACTGTTTGAAATGAAATCCGGGATGAAGCCGCCCGGATCACTGTGCTGTTGAAATTCGATACGGGTACGGCCATCGGCCAGTTGAACAAAATGCCACACGGCTTTTAAATACGGAACACGGACCGGACCAGGGCGGCGCGGAAGCCTGTCAGGCAAGGCAACCACCGCGTAATCAACCTTGCCGGCCGCCAGATCCTCCATCCTGTCGATCTGAAAAACACAATCCCGTTCCGAGACGGGAAACGGCAGATGCAAAAGGATATACACGATCTTTCGCGTCGGATTCTCATCCGCCACAAGCCGCGACTCGGTGCATTGATAAAACCATTGGCGAGTTATGCCCACATCCTCGAATACGGCCAGCACCTCACTGAGGGGTGCCTTGATCGTCATATCCGCTTTGAACTCAAGGATAGAGAAGCCGTCGACCTTGCGTGTATAGGCTTTAATGCCCTGCTTATCGATCCTTAGCGTCCAGGGGTGCTCATCGGCCATTGATGGATTAGCACAAAGAAGAATACCGAAAGTAAAAATTATATATTTGATCATAACGATGAATTATATCATTAATTCAAACTTACTCATACCGCAAAGCTTCAATGGGATTAAGCTCAGCCGCCTGAATAGCCGGACGCAGGCCGAAAATAATACCGACCGCAACGGAGAATGTGGTCGCCATCACGATCGCTCCCAAAGATACCTTGGTCGCCCACCCCGCCACGGCCGACAGGATCGCGGCCACGCCAACACCCAACATAATGCCGATCAGCCCCCCGACAACCGTCATCAGGACCGCTTCGATCAAAAACTGCGTGATAATATCTGATTTGCGTGCGCCGATAGCTTTTCTAAGGCCGATCTCACGTGTACGCTCCGTGACCGACACGAGCATGATATTCATGATCCCGATGCCGCCGACAAGAAGCGAAATGGCCGCAATGGAACCCAGCAATAACGTCATGGTCTGCGTGGTGCTCTCCAGCGTGGCCTGAATCTCGGCCATATTGCGGATCTGAAAAGAGTCTTCCTTGTCTTTCTCAAGCCGCTGCCGTTTGATGATAAGCGCCGTCAGCGAATCCTGGGCGCTTTGCATCAAGGAAGGGTCGGCAACCTCCACGTCGATCGAATCGACATACTGCTTGCCCAAAAGCCGATACATGGCCGTTGTCACAGGGACTAAAACAACATCATCGTCGTCATGCCAGCCTGTGGCGCCTTTTTCAGGAAGCACACCGATCACCTTGAAAACAACCCGGTTGATCCGGATATCACGTCCGACAGGGTCATCCTCGCCGAAAAGCTGGCGGGCCACTGTCACGCCGACCAAGGCAACACGCTGACGCATGCGCAGCTCATCTTGCGTAAAGAATCTCCCGACCGTAGGGACCGCTGAACGCATTTCAGCATAATCCACGCCCGTTCCCTGCACCTGGGTACTCCAATTCTTATCCGCTGCCACCAGCTGAACTCGGCCGGAAACCGTCGCGGATGTGCGCTTGACCTCTAAGAGGTGCGCCATGGCCTCGGCATCATCCAATGTGAATCGCGTTACAGCCCCGGCGCCCAGAGATACCCCACCCATTTGGGAAGATCCAGGCCTGACCATCAGCAAATTTGACCCCATGGAAGCCAATCTTTTCGAGATCGAGTCCTTGGCGCCCTGGCCCAGCGCGAGCATGGCAATGACAGCCGCCACGCCGATAAGTATGCCCAGCATCGACAGGAATGACCGCAGACGGTTGGATAAAATAGCGCGGACTGACTGCCTGAGATGATCCGCCAGATCAGCCCGTCCGGTGTCGTGTTCTGATCTCAGGATCGCCTTGTCGATCGATGACCGGTCAAGGGCCACGGGTGCGCGCTGTACGGTTTTAATGGTATCTGAAACAATACGTCCGTCACGCATGGAAATAATACGCTTAGCCTGCTCCGCCACTTCGCGCTCATGCGTCACCATCACAATGGTCTTGCCCTGCTCATTAAGCTTCTTTAGGATCGCCATGATCTCGGCTTCGCTTTTAGTGTCCAGATTCCCCGTCGGCTCATCCGCAAAAATGATCAAAGGCTCATTGACCAGCGACCTGGCAATAGCCACGCGCTGGCGTTCGCCGCCGGAAAGTTCATTCGGCTGATGTCCGGCGCGCGCACTTAAACCCACGTCCTTGATCCTCGCCAGGGCAAGGTCTTTTAAATGCTGTTTACCGGCATACATCAAAGGCAGGGCGACATTATCGACCGCACTGATCCTCGGCAGCAAATGAAACTGCTGGAACACAAACCCAGCGGTCTGATTGCGCAGCACGGCCAACTGGTCATCGCCCAGACGACTGATATCATGGCCATTAAGAAGATATGCCCCTGAATCCGGACGGTCTAAAAAGCCCAGGACATGCAACATCGTCGATTTGCCGGAACCCGACGGGCCCATGATCGCCACAAACTCGCCAGGCTCTATCTTTACAGAAACATCCTGCAGCGCACGCACCACTTCTGTACCCATCTGATAGGTCTTACTGACATTCTTAAGCTCGATCATGCCATGGTCCTTAATGAGCGCTGCGCCTGCTGCCGCCGGGTGGCGATGGCATGAACGGATTGCTCGAACTTTTAGCTGTTGCCTTGGAAGAATTATAGGACGTAGCGGCGACCAGAACTTTATCTTCCGGTGTAAGGCCGCTGATCACCTGAACATTCTCACCATCCGTCAACCCCGACTGGATCTCCCTGGACAGCGGTTTCACCCCACGACCCTGGGCAACAAGAACATAACTTTTACCCTTATCTTTTTTAACGACAGATTGCGGAACAAGCAGCAAATGATCCTGAGTGTCCTGGACGATCTTGACATTAGCGTTCATCCCAGAACGGAAAACATCAGGCACCTCCGGCGACACAATATCGACCGTGTAGATCGTCACATTACTGACAGTTTTAGACTCATAAGACACATGGTCAACCCTGGCTTTGACAACCATATCCGGATAAGCGTCAAGCGTGATCATGGCCTCCTGACCCAGCTTGACCTTACCGATATCCGTTTCATCGACCTGAGCCTTAACAATAAGCCTGTCAGAAAGTACAATGACAGGATCAGCCTGCGTCACGCCCTGCCCGGGCTCGACAGCACGGACGATCACATCGCCGTCAATCGGTGCGATCAAAGGCGTTGGCTTATAAACATCTTCCCAGGTGCTCGCCGCTTCAGCCCCCTGCAAATGGGCCGCATCCATGAGTGCTGCCCGGTCGGTAGAGCTCATGAGTGCCACGATGTCGCCCGCCTTCACTTTTTGTCCCTCTTCAACCAGCATCTTCTCGATGCGGCCGCTGATCGGCGGCTTGATCTCCAGACGATTCTGCGGCTGAACGGTTCCCGTCGCTGAAATGGAAGTTTCTACCTTGCCATAGAACGGACTGATCCGCTTAAAGGCAGGCTCTGCCTTCCGGGTCTGTCCCAAAAAGAACCAAACCCCTGCGGCGGCAGCCAACAGGCAAATCATGATAATAATATTCCGTTTATTCATCGACCGTCTCCCCTTTAGCCTGAAGCCAGCTGGCCTCAGAGAGCAATGCATTGGTTTTTGCCTGCAATAACGACTTCTGATTCCGGACCAGGTCATCCTCGATGATGGTCCAGTCATTGAACGTCGCCAGGCCTGATTTATACTGCGCCTCAACTATATCGGCGCGCTGCCTGGCAGCCTCAAAGAATTTTCCCTGAACAGCTGACTGATCGACATCGTTCAGCCACTGTGTCCAGGTCTCGGCCAGCGTGAGGATAACGCCGTCACGCCCGCTACGCTCATCAGCCTGAGACTGACGGTATGACGCCTGAGCCTTGGAAAGAGCTGCCTCTTGCTGCCCTCCCTGAAAGATCGGAAAAGACACACTAATACCGGCTGACCAATTACCCGTCTGCGGTGGCCAGGCACTGTCATTCCTCACGGCCCCGGCATCCGCGTATACCTGCGGAAAGAAATCAGACTTCGCCGACTTCAAGCCATACTTAGCCGCCTCTTTCTGTGTCACCAGCTCTTTAAGTAAAGGCGTCGTCTCAACAAGTTTCTCAAACACCGGCTTGGTCCTGTCAATATCCAAAAGCGTCAGCTCACCACCTGCCGTGATTTCAGTGAATTTGGCACGCCCTAACTCCTTGACCAATCGTCTTTGATACAATTCAACGTTACGGCGGGCCTCAACCATGTCCAGCTGGGCCTGTGCTACGTTAGCCTCGGCCGTTAATAAAGACCCCTTGTGTTCGCGCCCGCTCTGATACTGCAATTGAACCATACCTAAATTCTGCTGCCGGCGATCAGAAATGTTCTTCGTGACGCTGAGATTCTCCTGGGCGCTTAAAAGACCCACAAAGGCTGTCCATAAATGAAGCCGGACATTAGAGGAAACAACTTGATAGTTAAAGGAAGCGGTTTTGATCTTTTCCTGTGCGGCGGCGAGATCATTGGAGATCATGAATCCATCGAACAAAAGCTGCCGTCCGCTGACGCCGTAAGAATAGGCCTCACTCCTGACCTTTCCCTGCGTCTTAC
>PEAF01000001.1 GCA_002753465.1 Candidatus Omnitrophota bacterium | reverse complement strand
ATGGCATACGCACTGGGAACAACAATGAAAATGATACTAAAGAAAATGCAGACTTGGAAGTTGCAAACAAAAGTAATGAACAGAATAACAAGAATGTT
This sequence comes from Candidatus Omnitrophota bacterium, assembly GCA_002753465.1. Lineage (GTDB taxonomy): Bacteria > Omnitrophota > Gorgyraeia > Zapsychrales > Fredricksoniimonadaceae > Fredricksoniimonas. The sequence continues at coordinate 138,760 of PEAF01000001.1, read as the reverse complement.
TTAGAAAGTGCTGATCTTGTCGTTAGTGAAGAAGTTGTAAATGAAAAGCCTCAAGGGATTATATGGAAGATATATTTCTTCTGTTTGTTACTGTTTATTTTTGCTTGTAGTTTTATGTCAAAATCGTTAGGTGAGGGTGTTTTCTCATTTTTGATTGGCAGCTTTTCTTTAATAGTTGTTTATTCTTGGATTTGGGCAAAGCGTTTGCGGTGGTTATCAAGTATCCGTTGGCTCATTAAGATTTGGTCAACATCATTGTTTATTTCTCCATTCTATCTTATTTTGCATGGGTATAATGTCATTACTGCTTCTTATCCTGCTTCGTTAGGATGGTTCATTTCTATACTGGTATATTACCCTTCATCCTTTGCAATATATCGCTTTGTTTGGAAATCTTCCTTAATTGAACAAGGGGGATGGAGTTTGAGAAAGACGTTGTTTTGGAATGCACTAATAATTACTGGAATTATTGTAATATTTTGCGCAGGAACTGTTAAATCTCTTCAACACGCGAAATGTGTAGCTTCTTGCATGAAAGAAGTAACAACTCCTTATCCAGAGTTGGCGTGCAAGTATCAATGTCCATAGTCTGAAGAAAGTGCTAAATAGTGACAACAAGGAATGTTTATGGTTAGGCGAGCACCTAAAGTTCTAATCAGATCGAAAGATCGAACAGCAGGAAAAGATTATATAAAAACAGTTGAGCGGCTGATTACTATTTTATCTCGGCTTGATAAGGGAGGATCATTGTCAACCGCAGAGTTGGCCGAAAAACTTGGCGTTACCCAGCGCACAATTCAGCGCGATCTGGATCTGTTATGTCGTTCAGGGTATCCCATTACTGAACATGAGCGTGGTCGATACGCATTTATGGAGGGTTTTTCCCTTAAGAAGATTGAGCTTTCTGAAGAACAAGCGTCTCTTTTGTCTTTCATGTTCGATATCTCGCATTCATTGGGGGCGAAGTTTGAGGATTCTTTTCGTGGGCTTTTTAAACGTGTCATGGCCAGGCAAATGGATACACCATTCTATGCCAAGCTTCCTGCTGGTGTAAAGTTGCCCTGTGATACACGTATCGTCAAGGATCTGGAAGACGCGATCTATGATTGTGAACGGGTTCGGATGCGCTATCAGCCTGAAGGTAAGGAGGCCAAGGACTATCTCTTAGAGCCCTTCAAGATCGCATTCTACGATGGATTCTGGTACCTTATCGCCAATGATGTGGTTCGTAAGAAACTGCTGAAGCTTCGATTAGAGCGCATTCAAAAGATAGACCATACCAGTGAATCTTTCGTGCCGCCGGCCAATCTGATGACTCTTTTAGATCAAAGTGTAAATGTCTGGTTTGAGGAAAAGAGAGGCGGTCGGGTCCTGATCAAGGTTGATGCAGTGGCTGCCAAGTATTTCAGACAGAAAGTTTACTTTCCTCTTCAGAAGATTGTAAAAGAAGAGAAGGATGGTTCATTGCTCCTTGAGACATTTCCAGGTCACCCGGATGAGATTTCGCATATTATAATGAACTGGATTCCTTGTTTAAAGGTCATGGAGCCGGCAGATTTCAAAGTCGATATCAGGACAATGGTAGAAAAATATCTGAAGGTCTGTTGAATCACATGAAAATTGAAAGCATCAAAGCCCATTTACAGCCGTACTCGATAATGAAGAAGCGGCAAACGACTATTAATCATGCATTTGCCTCAGCCATTGCACCGAATGATTATTATGACTTGAAAGTCTTAAAGGAAGCCCTTGCTTTGCTCGGACAGGATTCTCAAAAAGATTTGTTGTGCGTATATTGCGATGAACCTGCTGAAACATGGGATCATGTCTTTGGATTAGTAAGGAACCTCAAGTTTTCAGGCTACGGCCATGTTGTCGGGAATCTCTTGCCCTGTTGCAAGAAATGTAATGCTCAAAAAGGGAACAGGGACTGGGAAGACTTTGTTAAAAAGAAGACGCCGGGTAATCCTGCTGTAAAACTAAGAATGCTTAAACAGTACTTTAAGAAATATCTTCCCAAGAAATTTGATTATGAAGATATTAAAATAATCTGTCCCGCTGAAATCGACCGATTAGGTTTGATCAAGGACAAGGTTACGGAACTTTTTAAAGAAGCTGATGAGATAGCAGATGTCATACGTAAGAAGGTAATTTCTGAAGGAAAGATCCGCTTATAGGCATATTATAAGCTTTGTCCGGAGGTTTGACATGGACATTTTGTTACCATTTGCGTGCCAAACAGTTACGTCAAATGTCTCCAGAAATGACCGGACAAAAAGGACATTTTTTACATAAGAGCCGGACATTTCTGATCGCCTCGAACCCGTATCTCTGATTGCCGAATGAACCCCGTTACTCTATAATAGGCGGCATGTTCAACGGAGAGCTGTTTCAGAGATACCTATATGCGCCCTCCCGCAACACGGAGCTTTTTAGGCCGTTGTACCTGATTGTCATTTAATCAGTTACAACGGCTTTTTATTTTGTTTATGTGCAAGCGCACCGATTAATTACGTACTCAAAGTAAGTGAATTTCCTTGTTAATTCTTCCAATCTAATTCCGTCGTAATTTAATACTTTTTTAATACCTTCCGACTACCTTTTAACTAGAAATAATCCCGTGCGAAACTATACTTATAAATAGGAAGTCGTGTAGGTATGTTGAAGCAATTTTCGGGAGAAAGGCATTAAATATGGACATAATCATTACTGGTTTAATTTTGTTACTTACGTTCGCGTCATGGGGCTTTATCAATCTATGCGGGAAAGTTTGAGGTGACCTATGTTGGTGATCTATTGGATCGGCGGGATCTTGGCTTTGGGATTGTTTGTTTATCTATTTCTGGCGTTGCTTAAACCGGAGATGTTCTCATGAACTGGAACAATGGCATTCAAATTTTAATTTATCTGGTCGTTTTGGTCCTGGCGGTCAAACCGCTCGGCATATTCATGGCCTACATTTATGAAGGAAGACCAGCCGGGCTTAATGTCTGGTTTGGTCCTTTTGAGAGGTGGATTTATCGGGTTTGTGGCGTGAAGGTCGAGGCAGGCATGACATGGAAAGAATATGCCGTGGCTTTGATGATCTTCAATGTATTAGGAATCGTTGTCGTTTATGCGATCCAGCGCCTGCAAGTATTTCTACCGTTAAATCCAATGGGCATGGCAGCGGTCACGCCAGACTCATCCTTTAATACTGCCGTGAGCTTTGCCAGTAACACGAATTGGCAGGGCTATGGAGGCGAAAGTACGATGAGTTATTTGACCCAGATGCTGGCGTTGACAGTCCAGAATTTTGTATCGGCGGCAACAGGGATGGCGGTCCTCGTCGCACTTATTCGAGGATTTGTTCAGAAACAAACCAAGACTCTCGGCAATTTCTGGGTGGATCTGGTGAGAAGCACTCTGTATATCCTGATTCCTTTGTCGCTTGTTTTGGCAGTAGCTTTGGTCACACAAGGGACACCACAGACTTTCAATTCGAGTGCTACGGCAACACTTGTTCAGCCGATGAAAGATAGTGCGGGTAAGCCCGTGACTGAGCAAGTGATTGCTTTGGGGCCAGTCGCTTCCCAGCTTGCTATTAAACAGTTGGGGACCAACGGGGGCGGATTCTTTAACGCCAACTCGGCGCATCCTTATGAGAATCCGACGCCGTTATCCAATTTCCTGGAGATGCTTTCAATACTTCTGATCCCGGCGGCGCTTTGTTATACCTTTGGGTTCATGGTCAGGGACAGACGGCAGGGCTGGGCGCTTCTTGCAGCCATGCTTGTCATCTTTATTCCTTGTCTTCTGTGGTCAGTCCAGATCGAACAGCAGGCGAATCCTTTGTTGGCACGGTTGGGAGTTGACCAAAGCGCAACTCAATTTCAGCCGGGTGGGAACATGGAAGGCAAGGAGGCGCGATTTGGGATCGCAAGTTCATCGATCTGGTCAGTGGCGACTGCCTCAGCCTCGAACGGATCAGTTAATTCCATGCATGATTCTTTTATGCCGTTGGGTGGGATGCTCCCTATGTGGTTAATCGAGCTGGGCGAGGTTATTTTTGGCGGTGTGGGCTCCGGACTGTATGGCTTGATCGCCTTTGTGATTGTGGCTGTGTTTATTGCCGGTCTTATGATTGGCCGAACGCCGGAGTATTTGGGTAAAAAGATCGAGGCTTATGAGATGAAGATGGCGTCACTGGTCGCCTTGATTCCGCACGTTTTTATCCTGCTACCAACGGCACTGGCTGTGCTGATTCCTGCCGGTAAAACGGGAATACTGAATCCCGGCGCACATGGTTTCAGCGAGATCCTTTACGCTTTCACATCAGCAGCTGGGAATAATGGTAGTGCTTTTGCCGGGTTGTCAGCGAACACGCCTTTCTACAATATCGCTTTGGGGCTGGGCATGTTCTTTTGCCGGTTCTGGCTCATTATTCCGATGTTAGCCATTGCGGGCTCATTGTCATCAAAGAAGATCGTTCCGGTCAGTGCCGGTACTTTGCCGACACATACGCCGTTGTTTGTGTTCTTTCTGGCCATGGTGGTTCTCATTGTTGGCGCGTTGACATTCTTTCCGGCGTTGGCTTTAGGGCCAATTGTTGAACATTTGATGTTAAATGGAGCTTAGTGTTATGAAAAAGACTAATAAGATCACCTCATTATTTGATCCATCCATTCTGGGGCCGGCGGTTATCGACTCTTTTAAGAAGCTTGATCCCCGGCATCAAATTAAGAATCCGGTCATGTTTGTGGTTCTGGTTGGAAGCGCATTAACAACGGGATTATATTTTCAGGCGTTGTTTGGGCATGGGGAGGCATCACCTGGGTTTATTCTGGCGATCACGCTGTGGTTATGGTTTACGCTTCTGTTTGCTAACTTCTCCGAGGCTATGGCAGAAGGCCGCGGGAAAGCACAGGCGGCCAGTTTAAGAAAAACAAGAAAGGACACGCCGGCTAAGAAGTTATCAAAGCCGGTTTATGGCTCAAGTTTTACGATGGTTTCCGCCACAAGTCTTCGTAAGGAGGATGTGGTTTTGATTGAAACTGGGGATATGATCCCAATGGATGGGGAAGTCATCGAAGGGATCGCATCTGTTGATGAGAGTGCGATCACAGGTGAGAGCGCTCCTGTTATCCGAGAAAGCGGTGGAGATCGGTCGGCTGTTACCGGTGGTACGCGTGTTTTGTCTGATTGGCTAGTTGTACGAATTACGGCCAATCCAGGTGAAACTTTCTTGGATCACATGATTGCGATGGTTGAAGGTGCCAAGAGGCAAAAAACTCCGAATGAGATCGCGCTCACTATTCTTTTGGTGGTGTTCACGATCATATTTCTTTTGGTTACGGTTACACTGTTGCCGTTTTCAATCTATAGCGTGAGTGCTGCAGGTCATGGCGAGGTAATCTCCGTGACTGTGTTGGTGGCGCTTCTGGTTTGCCTTATTCCGACAACGATAGGGGGGTTGCTTCCGGCGATTGGTATTGCGGGTATGGATCGGATGATCCAGGCGAATGTGATCGCTACATCCGGTCGCGCCGTTGAAGCCGCCGGGGATGTTGATGTTCTTCTTCTTGATAAGACAGGAACGATCACGCTGGGCAACCGTCAGGCTGTGGCGTTTTTCCCTGCTTACGGTATCAGCGTTGAGGTTTTGGCTGATGCAGCACAACTTTCATCATTGTCTGACGAGACGCCGGAAGGGCGCAGCATCGTCGTTTTGGCAAAACAGAAACATGGCATTCGGGAGAGGCAGATCCACGATATTGAGGCCAAGTTTGTTCCTTTTACGGCCCAGACTAAGATGAGCGGGGTTGATCTTGCCGGGGGTAAAGAGATCAGAAAAGGTGCCGTTGAAGCCATTGAGAATTACGTCAAGATTCACGGAGGGATTTTCCCAGAGGATTTAAAATCAACTATCGAAACGATATCGAAGAGCGGCGGCACTCCTTTGGCGGTGTGTGAAAATAACCGTGTTCTGGGTGTGATCCAGTTGAAGGATATTATCAAGGGTGGGATCAAAGAGCGGTTTGCTGAGCTCAGGCGCATGGGGATCAAGACCATCATGATCACCGGTGATAATCCTTTGACAGCGGCTTCTATTGCAGCGGAAGCCGGGATGGATGACTTTCTGGCACAAGCGACGCCGGAGGCTAAGCTGAAGCTTATTCGCGAAATGCAATCAGGCGGACGGCTGGTGGCGATGACAGGTGATGGAACCAATGATGCTCCCGCGTTGGCGCAGGCAGATGTTGCTGTCGCCATGCATACCGGAACGCAGGCGGCCAAAGAGGCGGGAAACATGGTGGATCTGGATTCTAATCCGACAAAGCTCATTGAAGTTGTAGAGATCGGCAAGCAGCTTCTTATGACGCGTGGGTCTTTAACAACATTTAGCATCTCCAATGACGTTTCCAAGTATTTTGCCATCATTCCGGCTGCGTTCGTAGGGACTTATCCGGCGCTGAAGGCACTTAACATCATGCACTTGGCAACACCGCAAAGCGCGGTATTATCGGCTGTTATTTTTAACGCGCTGATCATTATCTTTCTGATCCCGCTATCCTTGTTCGGTGTTCCTTATCGTCCGATGCCGGCAAGCCGTTTGTTGAGAGATAATCTTTTGATTTATGGACTTGGTGGACTTATTACGCCGTTTGTAGGCATTAAATTGATCGATATGATCCTAGTGACTTTACATTTGGTTTAAACGGAGGCAGTTATGTGGCGTGAACAGATCAGACCAGCTTTAATGATCTTCATTGTGTTAACCGTGATCACCGGTGTTATTTATCCGCTGGTCGTTACCGGGGTGTCTCAGGTGTTCTTTCACAAACAGGCCAATGGAAGTTTGGTCTATTCGAGTGAGGGAATAGTAATCGGATCAACACTTATCGGGCAGAATTTTGATGATCCCAAGTATTTCTGGGGCAGACTTTCGGCAACAACACCGGTGTATAATGCCGCTGCTTCGTCGGGTTCAAATTTGGGGCCGTCTAATCCGGCATTGGTTGACGCTGTTAAGGTAAGGATTGCGGCATTGAAAGCCGTTGATGCGGGCAATCAGGCTCCAGTTCCTGTCGATCTGGTGACAGCCTCGGCGAGCGGATTAGATCCACATTTGAGTTTGGCTGGTGTCTATTATCAGCTTGCGCGTATTGCTCGGGTAAGAAACATGTCAGAGGTGATAATTCGGCAGGTAATCGACCAGAACACAAGCGGACGCTTTCTTGGACTGGTTGGAGAGCCAGTCGTTAATGTTCTCAAGGTTAACCTGGCTTTAGATAGGTTAAAGATATAATTAGTCTATAAACTAATTGAAAGTAAAATATAACTCATGGAAAGACCTGATCCAGACGCACTTCTATTAAACATCAACGCTGAGGATAATAAGCGGGGAAAGTTACGAATTTTCTTCGGCATGTGTCCCGGCGTTGGCAAGACCTATGCCATGCTTCAGGAAGCTCTGGCGCGGCAGGCCGAGGGAGTGCGTGTGCTCGCTGGAATCGTTTATACGCATGGCCGTGCGGAAACCGAGGCTCTGTCTCAGGGGCTTAACAAAATCCCGATAAAGATTATTAACTACCGTGACAAAACTTTTGAGGAAATGGATATCGATGAGATATTGCATCTTCGTCCTCAACTTGTGCTCGTCGATGAGTTAGCCCATACCAATATTCCAGGCAGTCGTCATCCCAAACGTTATCAGGATGTTCTTGAATTACTGTCTGCGGGCATCGATGTCTTCACAACACTTAATGTTCAGCATGTCGAAAGCCACAAAGAAGACATCCATGCCGTAACGCGCATTTTGGTTGGGGAAACCGTTCCAGACACCATTTTGGACGAAGCCTTTGAGATCACATTGGTAGATCTCTCACCTCAGGCATTGCGAAAGCGTCTGGCAGAGGGGAAAGTCTATGTTCCCGACCAAGTCCGCTCGGTGGCAGCTGACAGCTTCTTTAAGACTGAGAATTTAACAGCGCTTCGGGAGATGGCCTTGCGTCTCACGGCGGCGCATGTAAATCGTCATTTACGATCACTGATGGCTTCCAAAGGTATTGTTGGGCCCAATCAGAGCGGGGAACGTATTTTGGTGGCGGTTGGAGCGACGCCTTTTTCAGAATCGCTCATTCGTATGACCCGGCGCTGGGCGGGGATGCTGGACGCTTCCTGGATTGCCCTTCATGTGGAGAGTTCAACACCAGCCACCGAAGATGATAAAGACCGTGTACTTAAGAATCTGGCCTTGGCGCGTTTGCTTGGTGCTGAGGTTATGCACAAAGAAGGCGATGATCTGTCGCGTGAGATTATTGATGTGGCTAACAAAGAAAATGTTACCCAAATCATTGTTGGTAAGTCGCCGCAGAAATTCTGGCGACGTTTGTTTGGGGCGCCCTCTTTGACGGATAAGTTGGTTGAATTATGCGGTGAGATTGATATTCATGTCGTTCGCCTGTCATCAACAGAAAAAATTATCCCAGAGAAGCATCGTGATTTTATTCCTCGATTTAGGCCATATGAATATGGCTTAAGCCTTCTCATGGTCACGTTGGCTACTGTTACGGCACTTTTCTTTGAGAAATTTACCGGTTATCAGACACTGGGGTTGATCTATCTGCTGGCCGTGGTTTTGAGTGGGGTTTTTATGGGAAGAACCGCGGCTTTGATGCTCGCGGCATTAAGCGCCCTGGCTTGGGATTATTTGTTCATTCCTCCCAAATATACGTTCATCATCAATAAAGATTATGACATCGCGATGCTGGTCATGTTTTTTATTACGGCTCTGATGATGGGCCTTGTGACATCCAAATTGAGGCGGCAAAAAGAGATTGAGAAAAGGCAGCGTATTCGCACCGAATCCTTGTACACACTGACGCGGGCTTTGGCTGTAAGTACAGATTTGAATCAGGCCATGCGGATTGGAACAGCACAGATCAATACGCTGTGCAGATCCCAGAGCACGGTTGTGATGATGAACGGTGCGCTGGAGCCTGTTTTCGATGTACTGATGGGAGATCAGATCAGCTTGACGGATGAGCAAAAAGGAATTGTGCATTGGGTTATTGGCAATAAAAAGACGGCTGGACGTTTTAGTGATACTCTGCCGCAGCAGCCGCTCATGTATCTACCTTTGATGTCGTCAGGAAACGTCAGGGCCGTGTTAGTCATCCAGCTTTTGGAAGGGAAACGTCTTGATCTGGCTCAGCGGACACTCTTGGAATCTTTTACTGCGCTTATGACGCTTATGCTTGAAAAGGATAGTTTGCTTCGGATCTCGCGTGAAGCCAGAATGAAAGAAGACACCCAGAATCTTCAGAGCGCATTGCTGGATAATCTTTCCCATGAGTTGAAGACCCCTTTGACGATCATTGCCGGATATCTGGACGCGCTTCTTCTGTATCATGAATGGCCAAAGGATGCTTTGGATCTTCTGGAAGAAAGCCGTTTGGCGAGCCTGCGGTTAACGAATAGCGTCGATGCGGTATTAGATCTGACAAAACTTGATACAGGTAACTTCCAACCGAATTACGCGTGGTGTGAGGTCAGAGACATCGTTAATGAGGCCGTAAAACAGGCTGCCGTTGGAGTTAATAAAGATCGAGTCAAGATCGAATGTCCAGATGTTCCGCTGTATGTTCAGGCGGATTTTTATATGCTGACACAGTCGCTCAAGAACATTGTCAGTAACGCATTGATCCATGGCCCGGCGCAAGGCATGGTCGATGTTAAGGCCAATTCCTTGAATCAGAAGATCTTGATCAATGTTGTTGATCAGGGTGGTGGTATTCCACAAGAGACCTTGAATAAGATCTTCGATAAATTCTATCGGGGGGCGCAAACCAAGAAGGGCGGGTTGGGCTTAGGACTTTCTATTGCCAAGCGTTTCGTGGAATTAAATAATGGAACTGTTGAAGCAAGTAATTTGACACCTCAAGGCTTTATGGTGAGCATGGCTTTACCGGTAGTTGAGAAGGAAGGCGGGGAGTGAAATGTCCAAAGGCCTAGTTCTTGTCATTGATGATGAGCCGCAGATTCAAAAGCTTTTGCGGATGATCCTGACCCATGCTGGTTATGCGATGATTTCTGCCGGTACGGGCAAGGAAGGTCTGTCGGAACTTGTTTACAGGAAGCCTAATGCTGTGCTGCTGGACATGGGTTTGCCGGATATGGAAGGTTCGGATGTGTTACTGAGGATCAGGGAAATAAGCGATGTAGCCGTGATCATGGTCTCTGTCCGTGGACAGGAAGAGATCAAGGTTAAATGCCTTGAGAATGGCGCTGATGATTATGTGACCAAGCCGTTCTCGGCGGTTGAGCTGACAGCGCGTCTTCAGGCCGTGCTCCGGCGTAAGACAACGCCCGGTATCATTGATGAAGTCTTTGAGAACGCGGGACTGCGGCTGGAGTTTAATACACGTATCGCCACTCTCCATGGACAACCGCTCAAGCTTACAGCGATTGAATATGGATTACTGACATTGTTCATTAAGAATGCTGGCCGCGTCCTTACGATGCGCCAAATTCTAAGGGATGTTTGGGGAACTGATAATGAAGAGAAATTAAATTCTGTTCGCGTTTATTTGAATCATCTTCGGCAAAAGATCGAAGATGCTCCGGCTCAGCCTAAGCGCATTGTCAATGAGCCTGGTATAGGGTATCGCTTTAACTTATTATAGGCTTCAGCGGTGACTTCCTTTGATAACCGAGAAGCTTTAAAAAACAAGGCCGTCAGAGATATCTGGCGGCCTTTGCTCATTATCAAGGTATAATATAAAAATATGCCCACACAACCAATAAAATCCCTTCAAGAACTTCATCCTAACAGGATCGATGTAGCCGTTCTACTCACGCTTTCTATGTGCTTGCTTTTGATCGGGCTCAGCCTTCCTGTCATGACCGTCCGAAAACTATGGGAAACCAATACATACTCAATTCTGACAGGTGTCCAAAATCTCTGGCATGAAAAGCTATACGTTCTGGCCTTGATCATCTTTGTCTTTTCTGTCATTTTCCCCATTGCCAAACTGATCGCGCTCTCCGCTGTATGGTTGATAAAACTGACCGACGAGCGCAGGCAGCGGCTGATCTATTTCATGGAGATCTTTGGAAAATGGTCCATGCTCGATGTCTTTGTCACGGCGATCATTATCGTATGGATCAAACTCGGGCCTTTAGCGTCTGCCAGGGCAGAGATCGGGATATATTTCTTCGGAGCATCTGTACTCCTGACAATGATCCTTTCTTCTTTGCAGAGTGCGTTAGTGAAAGGCCTCAGAGAACCTGATGGACGTTTGACGTTATGAATCTGACACATTTACAGATCCGCAAGATGGCGGACAGATCAACATTTATACGTGGTGAAGCGTATTATATCGACGGAAAGGTACATGCTTTTACGTGTAAAGGGCATACCGTGCGCGCGAATGTGCAAGGATCGCTTCGTCGCCCTTATAAAGTTACCGTAGGGCTGGCGCAGGGTATTCCTGTGGTACGCTGCACTTGTCCGTATGATTGGGCCGGTCTTTGTAAACATGGCGTAGCTGTTCTGTTGCATCTGATCGATCATCCCGGGAAACAGAGTGCAGGCAACGCGCCACATATGGCTACTTTGGAGGCTAAAGAATCTGCCCCGGGGTTAAACGATTTTCTGCTTTCCGTCTATGATGCGCCAAGGCTTCAATTGACATTGACAGTCAAGGCGCTCCGTTCGATTCCAGCACGAGGCTTTCCCTTTGGCCTTGCCATTGTCCATCAAGGGAGTACGCATAAGATCTCTAATTTAGATGAATTTCTTGCCCCGCAACGGCATACCCTCAACGATCATTTACCTCCGACATCATCGCTTGTTACCGGACAGGAATATTTTCTGAAGATGCTGCGCGGGTTTATCCATGAAACAAGTGTGGGGGCAGATACACTGCAATGGAGGCTCAGGCCATTTCAGTTGAGCGCTCTTTTGGATGTTGTCAGTACTGAGAATGGGATTGATATCATAGAACCGGTGAGTTTACGCAACTATGTTCTGACGCTAGATCCGCCTGTTGGTTTGCGCGCTATGATCAGCCTGAAGCCTAAGAACAAGATCAGTGTCATGGCACAATTGGTTGATCCGTTGCAGCCTGACAGAAATATTCAGATCGCTGATGTTTTTGCCGGCAACCGTGCCTGGGCCTTTGATGAAACATCGCTTAATTTTCACCTGCTTGATCCCCGGATCAACGGACGCTTCCTGGCCTATTTTCTTAACATTCAACAGATATTATCTTCAAATGAGCGTCAGCATTTCATCGCCGGTGTTTTACCTCAGCTTAAAGCTTTCGCTGAAGTGGTCATGGACAACCCTGCTGCATATGCTTTGCATCTCGAGACCGTTACGCCCAGGGCGTACTACGCAATCGATGTTGACCGGCAGGGACTTGCTGTAACTCTTTCATTCGATTATGCCGGGAACAAGTGCGATCATCCCAATCGTACCCGCGACATGTATGTTGAGCGTACTGCGGGCGAGGAGCATGTTCTTATTCGCCGCGACAGGGCGCGTGAGGATGAAATAGCCCTGGGTTTGATCCGCGATTATAAGTGTATTTACGATGACCATGCAGGCCGGTACCTTATTGCCGGGCCAGAAGCGATGTTTAACTTTCTTTCCACACAGATACATGTGCTGGCGAAAGAAGGCGATGTTCATCTTTCCGACAGGGCCAAAGCGCTGTATCAGGATGGACCAGAGCTTCGCCCGCGTGTTCTTGTTTCGGGTTTCGGCATAGACTGGTTTGCCTACGATATTGTGTGCACCGTCGCTGGTGAGGATATTGTTATTTCAAAGAAGGCGCTGGAGGACACGCTGTCTTTAGGTCGCAAGTTCGTCCGCCTTAAGACGGGAGAATTTGTAAAACTGGATGCCGGCGCATTTGATCGTATTGCCGCGCTTTTTGTGGACCGTGAGCGTGAAGGCAAGCTCATGCTCGCGCATATCCCTTTTATCATGGATGAATTAAAGTCATCGGGTATTCCGGTTGAAGCAGACGCACAGACAAAGGCGCTCTACGATGAGTTGAAGGATTTTCAAGGGATCGAAACAGCGGCAATTCCCGCGTCCGTGGATGGTGTTTTACGTGATTATCAACGTCAAGGCGTTAGTTGGATGGCTTTTCTAAAGAAGTTCCGTTTTGGTGGCATTCTGGCTGACGAAATGGGGTTAGGAAAAACCCTGCAGGCATTGACCATGGTTCAGCGTGATATCGAAGGAGGCTGTACCGCGCCTTCTTTGATCGTATGTCCAACGACCTTAGTATGGAACTGGGAGGCCGAGGTTAAGAAATTCCTGCCGCAGCTCAAGGTGCTGGTGATCAGCGGTAATGACCGGACAGCGGGCTTGAAAAAGATCCGCGATGCACAGATCGTGATCACTTCCTACGCATTACTTCGGCGTGATATTGCACAATACCACGCACATAAATTCCATTATCTTATTCTTGATGAAGCGCAGAATATCAAGAACCGTCATACGATCAATGCCCGGGTTGTTAAGCAGTTGAATTCTGATTGCCGCCTGGCATTGACAGGTACGCCTTTGGAAAACAGTGTCGCTGATATCTGGTCGATCTTTGATTTTCTGATGCCATCGTTCCTTGGAAATTATGAGCGCTTCCGTTCTTTTTACGAGATCCCGATCACCCAGGATCAGGATATGGGTAAGCTCAAGGAACTTTCCCGGCGTATCGCCCCCTTTGTCCTGCGACGTCTAAAAGAGGATGTCATCAAGGAATTGCCCGAGAAGATCGAACAGACGTCATTTTGCGAGCTGGAACCGACTCAGTCCAGGATTTACGCGGCCATGGCGCAAACAGCCCGTAAGGAAGCCTCAGCCGCTTACCAGAAGAAGGGTTTTCAGCGCAGCCGAATGCTCATTCTCACCTTGATCCTTCGCCTGCGGCAGATATGCTGTCATCCGGAGTTGGCCGGTATCCGTTCAAAGCACCGCATCGGGGTATCAGCCAAGATGGATCTTTTGAAAGAAACACTGCTCGAACTTTTATCATCAGGCCATCGGGTGTTGATTTTCAGCCAGTTTGTCGGTATGCTGCATATCATCCGCGAGCATCTGAACCGGGAAAAGGTCGTTTATGAATATATGGATGGACAGACCAAAGACCGCCAGAAACCTGTCGAGCGTTTTAATAATGACCCGGCGGTTAAAGTATTTCTCCTGAGCCTTAAAGTGGGCGGGCTGGGACTTAACCTGACATCGGCCGATACGGTGATCCTCTATGAGCCCTGGTGGAATCCGGCCGTTGAACAGCAGGCGATCGATCGGACGCACCGCATAGGACAGAAAAATGCTGTCTTGGCGTATCATTTTATTGCCCGCGGAACGATCGAAGAAAAGATACAGGAACTCCAACAGCGTAAAAGATTCCTCATGAGTTCGCTGGTCCTGTCCGAAAAGAGCATTGCCAAAAAGCTGGATTGGGATGATATTAAGTTCCTGCTTGGCTTTGATGAAACGGACCCCATTGAACGCAAGGCATTGATCAATAAAGAACAAATAAAGGAGTAGGAACATGGACGCCAAATCACCCGTAGAAAAGATGGAGTACAAAGCGGAGATGAAACAACTTTTACAGTTGATCATTCATTCTCTTTATACGCATCCCGAGGTTTTCTTGAGAGAACTTATCTCCAATGCCTCTGACGCCTTGAACAAGGCACGTTACCGTGAGTTGACCGATGATACTATCCTCGACAAGGGCAAAGACCTTGAGATCAAGATTGCGGTTGATCCCAAAGAAATGACCTTTTCCATTCAGGATAACGGCATCGGTATGACCCACGAGGATTTAACGGAAAATATCGGCACTGTGGCTCGTTCAGGCACTTTAGAATTCCTTAAGAAAATGAAAGAAGAAGGCAAGAACGTGGGCGATCTTATCGGCCAGTTTGGCGTCGGCTTTTATTCCGTCTTTATGGTGTCCGATGAGGTGACCATTGAAACCCGCCATGCTGATAAGGATTCTCAAGGGTATCGCTGGGTCTCCACGGGTGAAGGGAACTATACCATTGAAGCCATTGATAGAAATGAACGCGGCACCAGGATCTCCTTCAAACTGAAAGAGACCGCCAAAGATTTCGCTGAGGACTATCATGTCAAACAGGTCATCAAGAAGTATTCCAACTTCGCTGATTTCCCTATTTTCGTAGGTAACGATAAGATCAATACGGTTGAAGCCCTGTGGCGCAAGAACGAAAATGAGATCAAGGATGAGGAGCGTAACGCATTTTATAAATTTATCACCAATGACTTTGAGGACCCTCTGGGATCACTGCATTTATCGGTTGAAAGCGCCGGGGCGGAATTCAAGGCCTTACTTTTCATCCCCAAGAAAGCGCCCTTTGAACTCATCCGTACCCACCAGCACAAGACGATTCAGTTGTATACCAAGAAAATCATGATCATGGACGACTGCAAGGAATTGCTGCCCGAATATCTGCAATTTATCCGCGGCGTGGTTGATACCAGCGACCTGCCCTTGAATGTTTCGCGTGAAGTAGTTCAAAATTCACCGGTGATGACGAAGATCAAATCCGCATTGACCACCAAGGTCCTACAGTGGCTGCAGCGGATGGCGAACAAGGATTCTGCCGAGTACCTGGGCTTTTATAAATCCTTCGGCCCCATATTCAAGATGGGGATCAATACCGATTTTGTCAACCGCGACAAGCTGATCGATCTCTTGCGCTTCGAAAACTCCCTTCAAAGTGCCGGCGAAATGACTTCTCTCAAGGACTATGTCGGAAGAATGCGCGAGAACCAGAAAGAAATTTATTACCTGGCTGGCGAAAGCCGTCAGCAGGCTGAAGGCAACCCCAACCTCGAGTATTTCAAGAAACACGGGCTCGAAGTACTTTTTCTGGTTGAGCCCGTTGATATTTTTATAGTGCCTTCGATCGGTGAGTATGATAAAAAGCCCCTCAAGGCGATAGATAAGGATGATATTGAGCTGGAGAACGCCGATAAGAAAGATGAAGATGCTCTTTCCAAGTCCCTCATCGTGTTCCTTAAAGAAACACTGAAAGACCAGGTCGAAGATGTCAAAGTTTCAAAACGTTTGGTAGATTCCGCTGTGACTTTGGTATCAGGAACCAAGGGCATGGACCGTCAGATGGAACGGATGATGAAGATCATGGGGCAGGATGTCGGACAATCCAAACGCATTATGGAAGTAAACATCGATCACCCTATTATTCAGAACCTTTCCAGGCGATATCTAGCTAATCCGGCGGATGAGTTTGTTAAGAAATGTGTCGTTCAGCTTTATGAAAGCGCCCAATTGATGGACGGAGAATTGACCTCCAAGACGGATTACGTCAAACGCATGATCCAGATCATGGAAGAAGCAACAAAATAGAAGCGCTCAGGGTAAGCAGGGCATAATGATGTCAAAACACGTACGGCTTATTCAATGTGCCGTGTTGATCCTTTTAGGTTTGGCCATTTACCACCAGACATTTGGTTTTGGCTTTGTGTTCGATGATAAGACTTTTATCATCAACAATGTTTACATCCAAAACCTTCATAAGATCGATCAACTATGGTCTTTTCTCCCCAAAACACGCTTCATAGTCATGTATTCCTTTGCGTTAAATTACTTCATCGGCCATTTGGATCCTCAGGGCTATCACATATTTAACTTTATAATTCATCTGCTGGCAACACTGCTTGTTTGGGGTACCGCAACCCTTATTTTCAAAACCGTCGGTTGGATCCCTTCTACAGATAAGATTCAACAGAAACTACCATTTATCATATCAGTTTTATTTCTTGTTCACCCTTGCCAAACCCAGGCTGTTACATATATTTCACAACGATTCGAATCCCTCGCAACCGTTTTGTATCTTGCAACTATTTATTGTTACTTGCGCGCCAGAACAACATCTTCAAGAATGCCCCAAATCTCTTTTTTCACTTTATCCTGTGTTTGTGCCCTTTTAGGCTTGCTGACAAAAGAAGTCGCTATTACGATCCCGCTTATGCTTTTAGCCATTGAGTTGATCCTGCACCCAAAACCACAGGAGAGATCAAGCGAGCCGCTGCCAATCTCTGGCGACACTGACCGCATAAAGATTTTCATCGTTCTTTTAACTGCCGGGACACTCCTTGGCACTTTATTCTTAAAATTACTTCATTTCGATTTATCTTCACTTTTTCTAATAAGGATCCCGTCTGAATCCCATTACGGCGACATCCTGAACGTGGGAAATTATTCTCTTACGCAAATGCGCGTATTCTTGACTTTTTGCCGCTTGCTGATCTTTCCAGTTAACCAGAACCTTGATTATGATTTTCCTGCTTCGACCGACCTGATGCATCCGCCCCTGACACTGGTAGGGATGGGGCTTATCGCCATCTTTATCTTGCTGATCTTTAAACTGCGCAAGAAACTTCCCCTGGTCGCCTTTGGACTGGCGTGGATGCTGATCACATTCTCTATCAACCTGGCCCCAAGGTTAAATGTGATCTGGGAGCATAAACTTTACCTGATCTCTTTCGGGTTCTTTCTGTCGACAACAGCACTTCTTTCCATTGCGATCCAGTCTCGCAGGCTGTTATTTTATCTTTTAGTTTCTATCATTTCAATATGGGCCTTTGCCACTTACCAGCGCAATCAAATATGGCATGACGGGTTTACTCTTTGGACAGATGTGATAAAAAAATCCCCCGGTAAGGCGCGCCCATATGCTGCCCTGGGACAGCTTTATCTCGAGTCTAAACATTACGATGAGGCTATCCGCTACCTTGATCTGGCGGTCACCATGGATCCATCCGATCAAAAGAATTACCTCAATCTGGGGATCATCTATACCAACATTTCTAACCAACCCCGAGCCTTAAAAGCTTTCAGCAAAGCCATTGAAATTAATTTTGATAATTATGACCCATACATCTTAAGAAGTGAGGTTTACAAGAAAATGGGGGATTATCCCGCGGCTTTACTCGATCTTGACGAGGCGATACGATTGAAACCGGGCATCCCCGTTGCTTATACTGTTAGAGGGGCTCTTTTCTTACAGCAAAGAAGAATGGAGGATGCCCTTAAAGATTATCAGCGTGCTTTAGATATTGACCCTGATAACTCATCGGCGCTCAATGGACGCGCTGTCGTCTATTATTCCCAAGGTCAATATGCACTGGCCATGAATGACCTGAACCGAGCTCAGCGCATTAACCCCATGGACCCCGCTGTTTACCAGAATAAAGCTTCCTGTTTAATGAAAACAGGTCAAAAAGACGAGGCATTAGAAAATCTTCGAATTCTATCCAATTTAGGCCGCAATCAATCAGTAAAATAAATAAAATATTCAACTTGAACATTATTGTCGTCGATTATCGATGGTCTTGGCAACGAATTCGCCCCTATTTCTTCTAACACTCTTCTAAGCCCCCACACTAAACAACTCTCACGATCAACCTCAAGACTTTTTTACCTATAATCAATTAAATGAACAATCAGGCTTTATACGATAAAATAGAGATTGTGGAGATTGAGATTATTTGCTATTATTTTTTTACGAATAAACTTCAACCAGGGAGGATAAAAATGTCTACGGTAACAGCAGCATTGATCAGCGACCCGGAAATGAAAACTGAGATCGAACGTTACAAGTGGGCCAAGAATGAGATCCTGGGTTCTGACATCAGCTTTGATGCTGCGGCAGAGGAGTGGGTAAAGCGTTTTTCTAAGACATGGTTCAAACTGCGCAGTGACAATAAGCATTTGCCTTTTCGAAAGATCATAAAAACAAAAGCTGGGTACCTTTAATAAAAGCATACGAACGAAATAACATGAATGAACAGGAGGCGATCCCTATGAAGAACTACCCCATTCAAAGACGACAGCACAGAGCTTCAAATCAGTCGGGAGAATTGGAGAACCTGCAAAGGGAAATGAATAATCTGTTCGATATTTCACTTTCAAGGCCCGATTACGATGATACATCACTTTTAGGTGGCATGTGGGCGCCGGCCATTGACATCTTTGACACCAAAGACAGTTTGGTTGTCAAAACCGATCTTCCTGGAATGGACAAAAATGATATTAGCGTATCTATTCAGCAGAACATCCTGACCATCAGCGGCGACAAGAAACGTGAATCAAAGATCAAAGAAGATGATTATTTACGTACCGAGAGATTTTATGGGAGTTTCCACCGTTCTATAACTTTACCTGTTGATGTGGACCAAACCAAAGTACATGCCAGCTTTAAAGATGGCGTCCTTGAATTGACTATCCCCAAAAAAGAGGACGCTAAGCCGCAACAGATCAAAATTGATGTGAAATAAGAAGGAGGGCAGCAAACATGATCCATAAATCAAGAAGTACTAGAGCGGCGCAGCATGATCATCGTATCGTGCGTCCTCCCGTTGATATTTATGAAACGGACAAGGAGATCATGCTTTATGTCGAGATGCCTGGGGTCAGCAAAGATACGCTTGATATAGAGCTGCAAGGCACCAGTTTGACGATCAGCGCTTTTCGCAAGAAAGAGCATATTAATGGGAAATACGCTGAACTCTACAACGAACGGTTTACTGAGATCGAATATCTCCGTGAATTTCAACTTAACGCGGATATCGACCGCCATAAACTATTGGCCAACTATCTCAATGGTGTTTTAGAGGTCATACTCGTCAAGTCTCATGCATCGACGCCTCAAAAAATACCCATTTCATAACGTTAGGGCGATCAGCGCGTCCATCGTTGGAAAGAAAGGACAGGCGGCTCTATGTGGTGGCGATGGTTTCCATGGAAATTCCTTCTACGATCTGCCGCACAGCAGCAGGGATTCCTTGACCCTATCAAGCTTTTTTCCCAATTGCAGAACTTTGCGCAACCCTCTGAAGTAACAGCCCCGACTGAATTATTACGCTCCGGCGTTATTCTGCATGCCCGCGGCCTCATTAACAGCCTTGCGATCCAGCACAATCTTGATTGGGTTTGGCCTTATTGGGTCGAGTGCCAATATAATCCCCGCAACAAGGCCTTTATCCCTCGAGCCTTCTCGCTTACACAGATCAATCTCACACATCGGAATTGGACCGCAGTAGGGCTTCCTGATTGTGCACAGTATCCGATCGTTGACCCGCGCGGCCTTGTGACACCTATTTACAATGGATGGTCCATCGATGCCTGGATTCTTCCTTTGGATGAAAAACCATTGCTCCCTTCAAGACTTATCAATGTTCAGCAGAAACTTGACTTTGTCGATGGACTTCGTGTCGTCACTGAATGTACCCATGAAAATTGTACTTTAAGATCCATTGTTAAAATGGATGGGGCAGCGACGGACCCTGTTTGCCGCATCGAGATTTATGCCAATGCCCCTGGCGCAGGTAAAGTGGCGATCTCTCTAAGACCATACAATCCTGAAGGTGTTATTTTCATCCATGATATCGCCCTACAAAAAGACCGTAAAGGATTGCTTGTGAACCGCAAAGAGCATGTTTATTTTGATCCCCCGATCGAGCAGTGCGAATTTTCTTATTATCATGACGGGGATGTTTTAAGGTCTTTGCACTCAAAAACACCTTCAGACCACGTCTGGTGCAAGGTAGGTATGGCTACGTCAGCTGCTTTGTATAGTATTTACGGGGGAGTTACTCGCTCGATCACAGTTCAGATACCATTAGGCAATCATAATGCTCACAACAATTCATCTTCCGGCCATGTATCACCTCACTTCTTATGGAAGAAAAATCTTCAAGAGGAAAGTCCTTTAAAGATCCCGGATACATATTGGCAGTTCCTTTATGAAGCAGCTATTCGCACCATGGTCCTGCACTGTCCAAAAGAGGTCTACCCGGGACCATTTATTTACCGCCGTTTCTGGTTCCGTGACGCTACATTTATCCTGTATGCCTTACTTGTTGCAGGCTTCAAAGAACGTGTCCGGCTAGCCCTTGATCAGTTCCGTTCAAGGCAAACCCGCGAAGGATACTTTCTGTCGCAGGAAGGCGAGTGGGATTCTAATGGTGAAGCCTTATGGATCATGCAGCAATATTGTCAAATGACAGATCAGCCACCCCCTAAAGCGTGGAAAGAATCGATCATTAAAGCCGGCCGCTGGATCTGCAAGAAACGCTTACCCAAGACCCTTAAATTCAAGCATGCCGGCCTTTTACCATCCGGCTTCAGTGCTGAGCACCTAGGACCCAATGATTTCTATTACTGGGATGATTTCTGGGCTGTTGCTGGCCTGAATGCCGCTGCTTTTTTATGTGAAGCCTACAAAGACCAGGACCTTAGCATACGCTTCAAGAATGAGGCCGAATCCCTGTCCCTTACCATTGACCAAAGTCTTCTTAAAGTCGCACAACGCTTGCAAAGAGCGGCGATGCCGGCATCTGTCTATCGCCGTATGGATACAGGGGCTATCGGGTCGCTGGTAGCCGGCCACCCCCTTCGGCTTATCAAACCCGATGATCCTCGTCTGAAGGATACACTGAATTTTCTTATGCAACATTGTTTGATCAAAGGAGGATTCTTCCATGACATGACCCATTCAGGGATAAACCCTTACTTGACCCTGCACATAGCCCAGGCACTCCTGCGTGCTGAAGACCCGAGGTTTCTCGATCTCATGTCAACGGTGGCGAATCTTGCCTCGTCCACAGGACAATGGCCTGAGGCGATCCACCCGGCCACGGGCGGGGGATGTATGGGTGACGGACAACATGTATGGGCGGCAGCGGAGTGGGTCCTCATGATCAGGAATTGTTTTATACGAGAAGAAAATGACAGGCTTATCCTGTGCTCCGGCATACCGCGATCATGGTTTGAGAAAGGCAAAAACATATCCTTCGGCCCCGCACCGACTTCATTTGGAAATGTGGAGATCACCTTAACTCCGGGTCCATCAAATGTCATTGTCTCCTGGACGGGACATTGGTATGCCCGTGAACCTCTTATTGAAGTAAAGATCTTGAACTCAAAAGTTGTTACCGTTCCCCAAGGTACGCATACGATAACTTTAGAATGGACGGGACACCCATGAGAATACTTATGATGACCAATACATATCGACCGATCATAGGCGGACTGGAGCGTTCGATCGAATATTTTTCGCATGAGTACCGCGTCATGGGGCACGAAGTACTTATCGTAGCCCCTGAGCAGCAAGGCTCACCGGCACATGAAAAAGGAGTGTTCCGTATCCCCGCGATCAAGAACGTTAACAAAACCAATTTCTCCATAGAACTGCCAATATATTTCAAACTATCGAAAGTCATTAATACATTCAATCCGGATATCGTTCACGCGCATCACCCTTTCCTTGTCGGGAATACAGCCTTGAGGATCGCTTCACAGTGCACGATCCCGGTGATCTTCACCCATCACTCTCTTTATGAAGAAAACACGCATTATGTACCCCTTAATTCAAGCTTGATGAAACGGTTTCTTATTGCCATGGCAACAAGGTATGCCAACGCATGCGATTACGTCTTTGCTCCCAGTGAAAGCATCGCAGCCCTAATTAAACAACGCGGCGTTAACCGGCCCATTGAAGTTATCCCGACGGGAATATACCCCGATCATTTCAAGGTTAATAATGCCGCCGCATTGCGTAAACGGCTCGGGATAAATCCTGACGTTTTCGTCATAGGAACAGCTGGTCGGCTGGCACCGGAGAAGAATATTGATTTTCTAATGCGCGGCATAATGCGCTTCCTTCAAATAAATGAAACTGCTGTATTCCTGGTTGTCGGGCAAGGGATTTTAGAGACTGCTATAAAAGAATTTTTTCAGCATCATCGTGTATCAAACAGATTGTTTTGTGCCGGGACGCTTCACGGACAAGACCTGATAGACGCTTATCATGCCATGGATATCTTTACATTTGCCTCCCATAGTGAAACGCAGGGACTGGTGATCCTCGAATCTATGGCCGCCGGCATACCTGTTGTCGCTGTGGATGCACCCGGTGTACGGGATATAGCACGTGATAAATACAATGGTTTCCTGATCGCACAGGATAATGAACAGGACTTTGCTAATGCCATTGCAAAATACTTTTCAATGTCAGGAATAGAACGCTCAGAGCTTTGTCATGCCGCCAAAGCTACCGCCACGGCTTTTACAATGCCAAGATCAGCCGAAAGGGCCATCTCTATTTACAAGCAGTTGATCACCGATGCCAAATCTAAATGTAAGAGCTATCGGTGGAAAGATCTATTTAAGCAGACACTGAGCAATGATCATGAGATCAAGTCGTTCGCAAAAGCGACAACAGATGAAAAGCCTAACAAACCAAAATCAAAATATGAATTTCTTGAACCTCTTTTTTGGCCGGATTAATGACACAACAGGATGAAAGGGAAGCTATGTATACAGCCCGATACTTCATCGAAGAGGTCCTTACACCTGCTGGGATAACGATAAACGGTACGGCGCCGTATGATATTCATATCCATGACGAACGCTTTTATAACCGTGTGCTTTCTTCCGGCACACTTGGCCTTGGAGAATCTTACGTTGATGGTTGGTGGGATGTTGATGCGCTCGATGTTTTTTTTACAAGGATCGTTTCAAGGGAGCTGCCAGCCTGGATCATTTACTCGCCGCCAGCACTCCTTCGGCGAATCATCAATGAGTTGACAAACCTTCCTCAATGGCGTGCTTTTCACATCGGAAAAAGCCATTATGATATTGGTAACGACCTGTATAAGGCCATGCTTGGATCGACCATGTCATACAGTTGTGCTTATTGGCGGATGAGTAAAACGCTCGACGAAGCGCAAACAGCTAAATATGATCTTGTCTGCCGCAAACTAGGCCTGCAAAAAGGACACCGGCTTCTGGACATTGGCTGTGGTTGGGGTGGACTGGCCCAATACGCGGCCGAACATTATGGGGCAAGTGTGGTGGGGGTCACGGTTTCCCGGGAGCAGGAACGCCTCGCGAGTAAATTCTATAAGGGACAGTCTGTTGAGATCCGCTACCAGAACTATCGTGACCTTCGCGATCATTTTGACCGCATTGTTTCTATCGGCATGTTTGAACACGTTGGATATAAGAACTATCGCACATTTATGGAAGTTGTCCGGAATTCACTTAATGACAACGGGCTGTTTCTTCTGCACACCATTGGTACCCTCAAATCTGTTACGGATACTGACCCCTGGGTCGAACAATACATCTTCCCGGATGCAAAACTTCCGTCACTGGCTCAGATAGCGCACGCGACCGAGGGGACTTTTGTAATTGAAGACCTCGAGAACATCGGAGCAAACTACGACCCGACTCTTATGGCGTGGTGCCGCAATTTTGATGCCGCCTGGCCACAGCTACAATCTCGTTACAATAAAAGATTCCAACGCCTGTGGCGATATTATCTGCTGATGTGCGCCGGACTATTTCGTGCCAGGCGACAGCAGGTATGGCAGCTTGTTCTATCAAAACAGGGGGCTCCCGGAGGCTACTATTACGACGGAGCCCTACAGTGATTAAGTCATTGTTAACTTTGTCTCAAAGTGATAAGATTTTAATAGTAAGTGTTGTTTTATTAAACAGGAGGGCTGTATGTTAACCGCTGAGCATAGACAATCTGAGAGGATACCCGTAGTTCTTGAAGCTAAATACCGTGATAAGAATAGCTCGTTTAAGCCTTACAACCAGGCTGAACTGACGGATATCCATCACCATGGGTGTAGAATTATGGGTGGCGTTAATTTTAAACGGGGTGATCCGGTCTCTATTTTGGTCGACCTTCCACAGGACGGGCCTCTTCATATGGAAGGCGTCGCGGCCTGGTCATCATCTATTTACAAGAACAGGCTCTTTGAAACCGGCGTACATTTTCAAAGCGACGACCCTGCTGATCAGAATACATATCTTAAGCTTTTTCACTTTTGCCTTTTAAATAGGAACAAAAAACAATAATCTGCCAAAGTGGAATGCCTACATACAGACCACAAAACAAATCGCAAAGAATTTACATGCAGCAATCCCTTCAGAGCATGAAACTTCTTCATATATTCCATTTATACTTTTTTTATTATTTTTCTTACGTAATTTAGTGAGCCCCAGCCTATTAAGATTTTGTTTAATTAATAAATAACTATTATTAATAGAATTAGTTACCTTATAAAAACATGATAAAATTAGTTAATACGTTTAAAATTAAAAATTGTTTATTGACTGACAAAAAGGAGTGCCCTTGAGATGAAAAAGATCCTAATAATCGAAGATGATCCTTCATTTGCGAAAGTCCTGCAAGATCGTTTATTTGGATCAGGCTTTGAACCTGTATGGGGCATTGATGCCTATCAGGGGTTGATCCTTGCCAAGAGTGAAAATCCAGACATGATCATTCTAGACATCATGCTGCCGGCCGGCGGTGGAGAATCTGTCCTGCGAAACCTTAAGTTAGGGTTTAAAACAAGGTCAATACCTGTCCTCGTGTTAACGGCCAGCCATGACGCTGAACTTAAGCGCCGATTACTGCTTGATAACGAGGTTGCCGGCTTTATGGAGAAGCCATATGATGCCGTTGAACTGATCAGTACGATCAATGCGATCCTTCAAAAAAAAGAACACGCATGACATTGCCTACTTTACTTCAAACATTGATCCAGGAAAGCCTGATCACGCGCGACCAGGCTCAGGACGTGCGCGACAAGCAAGCCGGGGCCAAAAGACCCTTGACAGAACTCCTTGTTGAAATGGGATTCGTTACTGAAGAAGTGCTGACCACTGTGCTGGTTAAAAGATTTCAATTGCCGCGTTATGTTCCAAACTCCAAGCCAGATCGTTCCTTCCTAAAACTTATTTCACCTGAACTCGCCAAGAAGTACGGAGTTTTTCCGGTTGATCAAAATAATAATGAGCTTACTCTAGCCATGAGCGATCCGTCTGACATCATGGCCATCGATGATATTTGTGCCATTACCGGCCTTACAGTTAAAGTGATCCTGGCAACACGTGCTGAAATCTCCAAGCTTTTAACTGAAGACTATCAGATCGATGACAGTATTTATGACATCCTGAAAAATGTTAATTCTACTAATACAATCCAGTTAGTAAAAGAAGATGGCAGTAGGACCCGAGTTATTGATATCAAGTCTGAACAGGATGACAACTCTCCGGTCATACACTTGCTATCTGTGCTCCTGGGTGATGCCGTCAGGATGCGCGCCACCGATATCCACATCGAACCCCGTGAGGGGTGTGTGGATGTCAGATACCGCATTGACGGGTACCTGAAAAGCATCATTAAAATACCTTTAAACATTTTACCCAGGCTATCATCTCGCATCAAGGTCCTGGCAGATCTTGATATCGCTGAAACACGGAAAATGCAGGATGGCCGTATCAAGATGCGCATCAATGCACGAGATATCGACATACGCCTGGCTGTCGCTCCAACATTTTACGGCGAAAAGATCGCTATCCGTCTCTTAGATAAAGAACAGGCCAAAAGCAGCCTTGAGAAGATCGGATTTGAGAAAGAAGAACTTAATAAATTGCATCATGCCCTGCTGAAATCCCAGGGCATGATCCTCGTGACCGGCCCCACTGGTTCAGGTAAAACGTCAACCTTATACGCAGCGCTTACTTTTATCAGAAACGAAACTAAGCAGATCATTACGATCGAGGATCCTATCGAATACTTGATCGACGGTATCAATCAGATCCAGTTGAACCCGCAAAAAGATGTGACCTTTGCTTCAAGTTTACGCAGCATACTTCGTCAGGACCCTAATGTCATCTTTGTTGGTGAGATCCGTGACCGGGAAACAGCTGACATTGCTTTCCGTGCATCGCAAACAGGACACCTTGTTCTCTCAAGCCTACACACCAATAACGCCGTAGCTTCTGTTACGCGCTTGCTCGATATTGGTCTCGAACCTTACCTGATATCTTCTTCACTCATCATTGTCATTGCGCAGCGCCTAGTCAGACTGATCTGCCCTCATTGCCGCGAGTCTTATGCGCCTAATGCCGATGAACTGGCCAGGCTGCAACATTTCTCAAATCAAATTCTGCCAACAATGTTCTACCGCGGCAAAGGTTGCCAGGAATGTAATTTCTCAGGCTACTTTGGCAGGACGGCTGTCTTTGAGATTATGGAAGTCAACCCAGCGATCCGGGATCTGATCGGTCATCACGCCAGTGAAAATACGATCTATGCTGAGGCCAGAAAGAACGGCCTTCAAACATTAGCCGAATTTGCCGCCAAAAAGGTTATTCAGGGTTTAACAACGATAGATGAAATCTCCAGGGTAGTCGATATCACCAGATCAGAACAAGATATTACTGAAAATGCTTACAACCAATCCTCATCTCCCAAGTCAATAGCCAAGATCCTTATCGTTGATGATGAGGAAAGCCTTCTGACAGTTCTTGATCTGCGCCTGCGCGCCACAGGCTATGAAACTGTTAAAGCCAGAAACGGGGAAGAAGCTGTTGAGCAAGCTATCCGTATGAAGCCAGACCTGATCATCATGGATGTGACCATGCCCAAAATGGACGGGCTTGAAGCGACACGGGTATTGCGTGCTCAATTAACAACAGCATCAATTCCGATCATTCTTTTGACTGCATTAAAAGAAAAAGACGACGAGTTGTCCGGACTCGACGCTGGGGCTGACGACTACATCACCAAACCTTATGATAAAGACAAATTGCTGGCGAGAGTTAAAATGCTTTTAGCAAGGAATAAGCGCGTTCACGCTTAAATATTTTCCCCGGGAGTCCCAATGCGCACTAGTTTCTTAGAAAAACTTATTGATAACTTAAGCGGCGGCTCCAAAGTCACGTTTTACAGAAGCACCTTGCTTTTTTGTTTCCTTGTGCCGATCGTCTGCCTGGGTGCCATTAATTACGCTCGAACTTACCATGAAACGACAAATGATCTACTAGTCCAAAGAAAAACCATTGCTCACCTTGCGGCAACCCTCGTTCACGAGCGTCTGAATGACTTTGTTAATCTCGGTATTTCATTAGCTGCCAGAAAACTGACCATCGAAGGGGTTGAAAACGGTAATTGGCCTGAAGCCCTTGCCAATGTCAGTGATGTTCTTGACCAATTCTCTTTCTTAGACCGCATTCTTCTGATTGATCCTCAGGGAACGATCAGGGCGGCTATACCTTCCTCTAACACGGCTGATATAGGCCAAAATAAGGTTAATAGCAACTGGTATCAAAACATTACCCGGCAAGGAGCGCCGCATGTGTCGTCATTTTATCAAAGCAGATTTAAGCCTGACGTTTATATTGTTTCTGTTAGCATACCTATTAAACATAAACGCTCTGTTATTCAACCCGATCCATCTGCTCCAATAAATCAACCGGCCCTGACCTCCGCCATCCTTCAACTCCAATTTAAGCCAGATTTCTTTTATATTTGGCTCCAAGATATTGATAAAGGCGAGTCTGGCGCAATTTACATTGTCGATCAGAGCGGTCAAGCCATCAATGCAACGAGCTCGAGCGATAAAATGAAAGTCGTCGATCTTCATAGCGACCCTTTAATTCTCGACCTTTTGGCAGGCCATGCGAAAGCCTCCATAGACTCAATTCGTATAGAACATAAAGATCGTGTTACTGCTTATGAACCGGTCAGTGAGTACGGTTGGGGAGTCATTGTTACACAATCTGCTGCCAAAGCTTTCCTTAAAAGGGATGCCGCCCTTACAGGGCTAATTGTTACTTACACTATAATTTTATTATTTGCTCTTACTTTCGGCATCTTTATCCTTTACGCCCTAACGGTCCAGAAGAAGTTAGGCAAAATGATTAGCCAACTCATGCGCGCAGTAGAGCAAAGTCCTGCGACGATCGTGATCACGAACACGCGGGGGAAAATCGAATACGTTAACCCAAAATTCACACAATTGACCGGGTATGACTTTGCTGAGGTTTTTGGAAAGGACATGAGCATACTGAAATCAGGTCATCAACCCGCTGAATTCTATAAAGATCTTTGGGATACGATCCTGGCAGGACGTGAGTGGAGCGGCGAACTTAACAATAAAAAGAAAAATGGGGATTTCTTTTGGGTTATTGCATCGATCTCGGCTGTTACCGATGGGCAAGGTCAAATAACAAATTATGTTTGTGTTATGGAAGACATCACTCAAGAGAAATATCTGCGTGAACAGTTGGCTATCAAAGCCCACGAGTGGGAAACAACCTTTAATGCCATCCCGGACCTGATCTCTATCCACGATATAGATTTCAACATCG
Source organism: Candidatus Omnitrophota bacterium (assembly GCA_002753465.1). Taxonomy (GTDB): domain Bacteria; phylum Omnitrophota; class Gorgyraeia; order Zapsychrales; family Fredricksoniimonadaceae; genus Fredricksoniimonas. Next base: position 109,523 of record PEAF01000001.1, on the reverse strand, counting down.
TCAGGGTGAACACAGCCTACGCCAACTTCTTTAAGCTGTCCCTTGAAGAAATAATCGGCAAGAAATGTTTCTCCATTGTTCACAGTACAACATGTCCTGCAACTGACTGCCCCCACAAAAAAACAATGCTCAGTCACAAACCCGAACACGTCGAATACTTTGAACCTTGTTTCAATCTTTATCTGGAAGTCTCGACATCTCCCATCATTGACAATAAGGGGAATCTTACCGGATCAGTCCACATTATCAAAGATATAACGCAGCGTAAGAAGGCGATAGAAAACATAACGAAAGCTGTAGCCATTAAGTCTGAATTCACTTCAATGGTCTCTCATGAATTACGGACCCCACTAGGGCCTATCAAAGAAGGTGCTGGCATTATCCTTGATGGATTAGTGGGTGATATCAATCAGGAACAAAGGGACTTATTGAACATTGTTAAAAGCAATGCTGACCGGTTGCATCGACTTATTGACAATGTCCTTGATTTTCAAAAACTTGAATCAGGGCGAATGTCTTTTGATCTACGTGAAAACTCTATCTGTGATGTTATTCATGAAGTCGCCGGTGCTATGGTCCTCATGGCACGCCAGAAGCAGCTGGAATTAACGACTGAATGTGATCCGTCGATCCCGGATATAAACTTTGACCGTGACAAGATCGTTCAGGTTATGACGAACTTGGTCAACAATGCCATCAAATTTACTGACCATGGCAGCATTAAGATACGCGGTATAAAAGAGGAAAATATGGTGCACGTTATTATTGAAGATACCGGTCCTGGTATCAAACAAGATGATATCCCCAAACTCTTCCACAGCTTCCAGCAATTGCATGACCTTAATAACAGGAAACCGGGAGGGACAGGGCTTGGACTTGCCATCTCAAGGGAAATAATACAACTGCATCACGGAAAAATATGGGCCGAATCTGAACCGGGTAAAGGATCCTCCTTTCATTTCCAGCTCTTGTTCGTTGACAGACGGTCTCCGTATGCTTAAGAAAATACTCATTATTGATGATGAGGTCGATGTGCTGAAAATCCTGGTTTACCGTCTTAAAGCCAGAGGATATGATGTACTGACGGCTATAAACGGGACGCAAGGCATCGAGGTCGCTATGGCCAATAAACTTGATCTGATTATTCTAGATTATCATCTGCCTGATATCGACGCAAAAACTATTGCAAGCCGGATCAGGGCCACACAAGGCAATGACAGCACCCGCGTTATCCTTGCAACAGCAAGTGTTGAAGGTATACCACAAAAAGCAGAAGCCTGCGGCGCTAATGATTACATGACAAAACCAATATCACCTGAGATCCTGTATGCCAAAGTTGAAAAACAACTTTACTACGGAGACCTTAAATGAAGAGGATATTGATCATTGATGATACTAAAGACTACTCCCGCATGATCAAGCTTGTTCTTACAAAAGCAGGTTACGACGTCTCCATTGCTGACAATGGTGCGGCGGGGGTCGAAAAAGCTAACAGCATAAAACCTGATCTTATTTTGATGGATGTCATCATGCCCGAGCTTGACGGCGTGGAAACAGTTACTCAAATAAGAGAAATTGAATCCCTAAAAGATGTCCCCATTATTTTCCTAACGTCAGTTACGGCGAGTGAGAACGTGATCATCCCTGTCAAAGACCAAAACTATCCGGCAGTCTCAAAAATGAAGGACCATAATTTAATCCTCAACAAAATCCACCAGCTGATCGGGAGATAATATTGTTGTCATACTTCAGATTCAACTTTGAACGGATGCCTCTCATGCGAAATTTCTGCCATATTCTTGGCATACTTACATTTATAGCTTTATCTGTATTAATTGCTCCCACGGCAAAAGCTACCCCTCAATCCATCAAGGTCGTCATGGACGACGCCTATCCTCCTTATAGTTTTAAGAACAATGACGGCATGCAACAGGGCATCCTGATTGATCAATGGCGCTTGTGGGAACAGAAAACAGGTATAAAAGTTGAGATCCATGCCATGGATTGGGGGAAAGCCTTGAATGCCATGGAGGCAGGTGAATTTGACGTCATCGATACAATATTCCAAACGCCGCAGAGATCAAAATGGCTTGATTTTACATCGCCATACGCCAAGCTTGAAGTCCCCATCTTTTTTGATAAAGATATCTCGGGCATTACGAATGCGGCGTCCTTGCGTGGTTTTGCCGTTGCTGTCAAGAAAGGTGATGACGCTGTAGATGTCCTTAAACGCAATAGCGTTGATAATTTATTGTTTTTTGACAGTTACGAAGCCATTATTCAGGCCGCCAAAGAACATAAAGTTAATGTTTTTGTTATTGATAAACCACCGGCGCTCTATTTTCTTTATAAACTTAACGTCTACGAACGGTTCAATTACTCGGCACCTCTGAATGTAGGTCAATTCCACAGAGCTGTTCATAAAGATAACGCTGAACTACTGCATCTCATTGAGAACGGCTTTTCCAAGATCACTCCTGAAGAACTGAAAAGAATCGAGACTCGATGGGTAGGTGCACCTATAGTAAACCAGGTTCATTTGTATTATTTATTAGTTTTCTTTATTTCAGTAATCCTGGTATTTCTCGCATTATTTCTCTGGAACAGGGTCCTTCATAGTGCTGTGCAGGTTCGTACGGCAGAACTAATGAGCAGTCTTAAAGCCCTGGAATTAACACGCTTCAGCATTGAACACGCGTCGGATGCTCTTTTCTGGATAGCCCCGGATGCATCAATTATCGACGTTAATGAAGCTGCATGCCGATCCCTTAGCTATACGCGCGATGAATTACTCCAATTAACGGTACCTGATTTTGATATCCACTATACTTCCCAAAACTGGTCGCAACATTTCAACGAACTGCGTAAAACCGGATCCCTAAAGTTTGAGTCGGAGCAGCGCTCCAAGAATGGCCATATATTCCCCGTTGAGATCGTGGCCAACTATATTAAGCTTGATTCTGAAGAGCATAATTGTGCCTTTGTCCGCGATATCACGGAGCGCAAGAAAATTGAAGCGGCCCTGCTAAAGGCCAAAGATGATGCTGTAACCGCGAGCAAGGCCAAAAGTGAATTCTTAAACAATATAGCGCATGACTTCAGGACGCCGATGCATGCGATCATGGGCTTCAGCAACATCCTCGAAGCGAGTGGATTGAATGACAAACAGAAAAAATACGTTGATATCATTAACGAGAAAAGCCAAAGTCTTTTGGGATTGGTTGAGGATCTTCTGGATGTTTCAAGACTCGAATCCGGCAAACTCGAACTGCGCTCCACGAAGATCAATATTCAACAGTGTGTCACGACAGCCGTTGAACACGCTAGAGCGGAGCTGGGAGCTAAAGAGATCGCGGTCACTTCATCCATTGACAATAACATCCCTCTTATCAAAGGAGATGAGATCCGCCTTAACCAGATCCTTTCCAATCTAATCGGTAATGCCGTAAAATACACGAATGAAGGCAGGATCAGTGTCAGTGTTGAACAACTTCATTATGATCATCCTGAACAGGGTAAATGTCGTGTTAAATTTTCTATTAAAGACACTGGGCTTGGCATCCCAAAGGATAAATTATCCGAGATCTTTGATCCTTTTACACGTTTTCATGAGTTTGACGGCAATAAAGAACGCAGCGGCGTAGGACTTGGTCTTTATATCACTAAAACTCTTACCGACTTGATGAAAGGCAACCTTAGCGTTCAGTCAGAGGTTGGTATTGGCAGTGAATTTATTGTCATACTAGATTTCGATAATGCTTAAGGAAGTCTTACCCTTACCAGGCACACTCCCATTATCCTGATAATTTAGTCTTAAAACGTATTAACAGGTATAATGTAAGAAAACAAAAAATAAGGAATAATATGGCCCCGTCATTACATCGCAATCTGTTTGAGATCATGGAATTTCCGCGTGAAGGCGTTTTCAGCAAGGTTATTGCCAAGGGCGAAACTTCCAACCATACGCTGATGTGCCTGGCTAAAGGTTCTGATATTTCAGAACACACATCCACACGCGAGGGCGTCGTCACAACCCTTAAGGGCACCGGGACGTTCATCCTTGACGGAGAGTCGATCAAAATGGTGCCCGGTGTTTTGATCTTTATGCCGAAGAACGCACCCCATTCACTGAGCGCTGATGAAGACCTGGCTTTTTTGCTTAGCCTTTCCGGCGCAGAAAAGAAATAACGGACCACAAAGGACGCCTATGCAAGTCGCAGGATCATTAATGGTAGAACACCGTCTGATCGAAAAAGTGATCGGCGTTATCGGTAAAGACGCCCAACGTATCAAGGCGGGAGGTGCCGTTGACGTTCTTTTCATTGAACGCGCTATTGATTTTATCCGCACCTACACGGACCGCTGCCATCACGGCAAAGAAGAAGGCATACTTTTCCGGGAACTGGCCAAGAAGCCACTCACAGCTGACCTTGAGAAAACTATGCGCGAGCTTGAAGAGCAGCACGTGATGAGCCGTCAAACTGTGGCAAAAATAGAGGAAGCAACCCAAAAATACCAAAAAGGCGATCAATCCGCCATGGCTGATATAGCGCGCTTCATGGAAAACCTGGCGATCTTCTATCCCAAACACATCGAACGTGAAGAAAAATCATTCTTTTTCCCATGTATGAAGTATTTCAGCGAAACTGAAATGGAAACCATGTTAAATGAATTCATACAATTTGACCAAAACCTGCTCCATGAAAAATACAAAGAACTCTACGTCGATCTCATGAAACACTGACCATGCCAGAAACAACACACTCATTCAATCTTTCCGCTGAACAATCCACACAAGTATTTAACAACTTGTCTGAAGCTTTTCACTTATGGGCGCCAGTAATAAAAAGGAAAGGCAGCCGATTTTCAGAGCAGGATATAACCACCTACGGTGAACCCGCCAGCTTTGATGAGATATTCTTGTCACAACAGACGTTCTTTTCTCCTAAAGAAGCCCTGTTTCCCGTACGTGAGACCATGTTCAAAGTCGATGGTAATGGCCTTACGGAGTCACCCTACGCCGGAAAACCATGGCTTTTATTCCTACGTGCATGTGATGTTCATGCACTCGAGGTCATGGATGCGCACTATCTTTCTGGCACTCAGCCTGACATTTATTATCAGCGCCGCCGTTCAAAGATGAAGATCGTCCTTCTTGAATGCCCTCAACCTTTCGAGCACTGTTATTGCCTGAGCATGGGGACAGCACAGACTGACCATTACGCCGCGTTCATCCGGCCTAAAGGCCATACCCATGAATGGCTTGTACGTGATAGCCAAATGCTTTCGGCTTTTCCGTTTGAGCAGGTTCCGGTAGAAAACCCCAAGCCTGTTCCATTCAATCACCGACAGGTTACAGTCCCTGAAAAGATCAATAACACCATTTTTAACCATGACATGTGGAAAGAATATTCACGCCGTTGCATTGCCTGTGGCCGCTGCAACACATCCTGTCCGACATGTACCTGTTTTTCTATCTGGGACGTAAAGACAAAAGCAGGGGATGAGCGCCAAAGGATATGGTCGGCCTGTCATGTCAAAAAGTTCTCCGTCCTTGCCGGTAACCATGACTTTCGCACCAAGAACGGCGAACGCATGCGCTACAAAGTCCTGCACAAAATCAATGATTTCAAAAAAAGAACGGGCAAACAAATGTGCATCGGTTGCGGCCGATGCGACCTGGTCTGTCCGGAGTATATCAGCATGTTCCGCTCGATCGATAAAATGAATGCCGTCTTGAAAGAAAGTACTGACCATGCCGCTTAATATCTATGCTTCAACGCCGACGAAGATCGTTGATATCATTAAACACAATACGCTGGAATGGGCCTTTCGCCTGGCTTACCCGGCCGCCAGTGCACCCGGCAAGTTCATCATTGTTTCTATCCCCGGCGAAGGGGAAGTCCCTATTTCTGTCAGCGGTTTCTACGGCGAAATAGTTGAGATCACGGTCCGTAAGGCCGGAGAAGTGACGGCGGCTCTCTTTGAAAAGAATATCGGGGATACCATCGGCGTACGCGGACCCTACGGCAATACATTCCCGATCGCGGACTTCTTCGGCAAGCACCTCATTGTCATTGCCGGAGGTTCGGCGGTTGCCGCGATCAAGGCCATCGTTAACTATTACCATACTGAAAACACCTGCTCCTTACGCCATTTGGATATTATTGTCGGTTTCCGTTCTCCCAAACATATCCTTTTTAAAGAAGATCTGAAAATATGGGAAGACTGGGCCACACGTTGTAATATCGTCATGAGCGTTGATACCAATGAGGACCCTGCTGATGCCTGGAAAGGCAAGATCGGCTTTGTAACGAACTATATTAAGGACCTCAGCCTCCTGAACCCGGATTCACGCGCTATCGTGGTCGGCCCACCGAGGATGATGGAGAACTGTGTTAAAGAACTTTTGTCACACGGCCTTCAGGAACAGAACATATGGCTTTCATTCGAACGCCATATGAAATGCGGCGTCGGTAAATGCGGCCACTGCCGTATCAATGACAAATATATCTGTAATGACGGCCCTGTCTTTAATTATCAACAAGCCAAAGATATGATCGATTAGAGGAGCGCGCATGTTCGACGTCAAAGCGGTCAGGAAAAACGCCTTTCGCATCACCAAGACACGGGGAGAGACTGCCCTGCGCATACGCGTCCCCGGCGGGCATCTTCAAGCAAAACATCTGGCCGTGATCCAGCATATCGCCGAAAACTTTGGCAACGGTTCAGTCCATATCACGATCCGCCAGGGCTATGAGATCCCCGGCATCCAGTTAAAAGACATGCCAGCCGTCAATCAAGCAGTTTCAGGCATGTTAACGGCGATCGAGCAGGAATGTGGTTTAACCTTAACCTCGCCTGAACAGGGCTATCCCGCCGCTGGCGCGCGCAACATTTCTGCCTGTATCGGCAATCGTGTCTGTCCTTTCGCCAATTTTGATACGACCGCGCTGGCGCAAAAGATCGAGAAGTCCATTTACCCTAACGACTACCATGTCAAAATAGCGCTTACCGGTTGCCCCAATGACTGTATCAAGGCGCATATGAATGATATCGGCATCATCGGCAATGTCATTCCGGCTTTTGAGAAAAATCGCTGCATCGGATGTGAAGCCTGCGTTGATACCTGCCACAACCGGGTCACCAACTGCCTTTACATGGAAGATCATGCCCGAGCCATGGATGAATCCTACTGCATTCGTTGCGGGGAATGCATCCTGAAATGCCCTGTAGCGGCCTTAACGCGTGGAACAACCCTTTATCGTATTATCGTCGGAGGAAGAACAGGGAAGCGCAATCCGCGCCTGGCTGACACCTTCATAAGCGGTGCAGATGAAACAACGGTCCTTACCATCTGCAAGAACCTCTACACATTTATCGGAAACCACATTAACCGGACAATGGATAAAGAGCATGTCGGCTACATCATTGACCGCGTCGGTTATGATATCTTCACCCAAGAGATCCTTGAGGGAATAACGCTCAACCCGGAAGCTGTGGTCCAGTTACCTGTAAACCAGGGCTATCATTACCGCATTCGACCATAACGTAGGAAAATTTCTAAAGGACCTTTATGTACCTTGAATCTGTCAACAATGCCGCTAATTTAGCCAAAGCTAAGATCAGCTATCTCAATCGCTCACCCTTGGCATACCTTGTCGCTTCACTCCTTGCCGGCGCCTATGTAGGACTAGGCATCGTCCTTATTTTCTCTATCGGAGCCCCACTGGCAGGAGAGCATTCGATCTTTCTAAAGACCCTGATGGGTATCTCTTTCGGCATAGCCCTGACCTTGGTTGTTTTCGCCGGCTCTGAGCTTTTTACCGGGAACAACATGTACATGACGATCGGTCTCTTAAAACGTCAAACAACCTGGCTGGACTTAAGCCGCATATGGGCCCTTTCATGGATAGGGAATCTGATCGGGTCCCTTATGCTGGCATGGATGGTCGTCAATTCGGGCGCTGTAAAGCATGCCGCCGTTTTCCTTAACACTGTAACCGCAACAAAAATGACCATGCCAGCCAGTGAGCTTTTCCTCAGGGGTGTGCTGTGCAACTGGCTGGTTTGCCTCGCCTTATGGACAGCAGGAAGGGCCAAAGATGATATCAGCAAATGCGTCCTGATCTTCTGGTGTCTTTTTGCGTTCATCGCCTGCGGCTATGAGCATAGCATTGCCAACATGACACTGATGGCCCTTTCGCTTTTATCGCCCCACGGAGATACCGTGACGTGGTTCGGTTACATGCGGAATCTTTTCTACGTTACGGCAGGGAATATCATTGGCGGGGCTATTTTTGTAGGAGCACTCTACTGCGTCGCAACTTACCGAGAATAATGATTCAAATGACTCTTGGTTATTGGACTTTGATCAACGATTTATAAAGTGAATGTGTCTTGGCGGCGATCGCGGACCAGGAGAAATGATCAACCGCTCGGCGTCGACCGGCCTGGCCCATCTGATGGCATAAAGCCGGATCTTTTATAAGGACATTGATCTTCTCGGCAAGGTCACGGCTGAATTGTTTTGGATCAGCCGGTTCGTAGGAACCCAGATCCTTGAAGGCGACAGGAACAAGAAACCCTGTCTTGCCATCCTCAACAACTTCCTTGATGCCGCCGACAGCACTCGCGACAACTGGTGTTTCGCAGGCCATAGCCTCAAGATTAATGATCCCGAACGGTTCATAGACCGATGGGCAGCAAAATACGGCCGCATGTGAATAAAGCGCAACTTTAGTCGGGATATCTACCATTTCCTGGATCCAGATAATACCGCTGCGTTTTTTTTGGATAGCGCTTAAACGTTCTTTCATTTCAGCGGCGATCTCCGGCGTATCAGGGGCGCCTGCGCACAGAACAATTTGAAATCCATGATCCATATGCTCGATCGCATTAATAAGATGAACAATGCCTTTTTGTCGGGTAATGCGACCGACAAAAAGAACATATGGCTGCGTCGTGTCAATGCCACGGGCTTTTAACAGATCTGGGTTTTTTGTGTGACGGTACTCATCAAGATCGATGCCGTTATGAATAATATGGATCTTCTCAGGCGCAACATTAAAGTGGCGCAGGATATCGTTTTTCGTATCCTCGGAAACAGCAATGACCGCATCAGCCATTTCAACGGCAGTTTTTTCAACCCAACAGCTAAAATCATATCCGCCGGCCAATTGTTCACGTTTCCAGGGACGCAGAGGCTCCAACGAGTGGGTCGTAATGACCAACGGGATCGAATAATTCTTTTTGGCCATGATCCCGCCCAAATGGGTATACCAGGTATGGCAATGAACCAGGTCAGCGTCGATATGGGTAGTATTGAAATCCAGGCAGCGTTGTACCGCGGTAAACACCGACCGCAACGGTTGCGGCGCCGAATAATTAGGCGTATCGGCATTGAAACCCTTAACACTAAGGGAATCATTTTCTGAACGTTGATCCCCAAAACAGCGCACGTCGACATGGCAAAGCTTGGCCAGTTCACGGCTCAGATAATCCACGTGAATGCCGGCGCCACCATAAATGGCAGGGGGATACTCATTGGTAAGAAAAATTATCTTCATTTGCAAATATAATACATTTTTTAGTGTATTCTTTGTTAAATAATTTCAAAATTATATGATAAAGTAAAATATTCATTTAGTAATTTATTTCAATTCAAAGGATCTTTATGTCAAAAATCCAAAAGATTAAAGAGAAGCCTGCTAAAGATGTTAATAAAATGCAGTCTAATCAAACCTTAAATAGCCCCGTGGCCGTAAGCAATGCCCGGATCATTATTGAAAATGTAACCCCGACAGTCGACAAGGGCAATTTCCCGGTCAAGCGTGTCACAGGTGAGCAGGTCGTGGTCCGTGCCGATGTCTTCACCGATGGACATGATCAAGTGCTTGCATTTCTCCTTTTCAAGGACGCGGAAACCCGCGACTGGCAGGAAATGCGTATGAAGTTCCTTCACAATGATGCCTGGGAAGGCTCCTTCACAATCGCCACAGAAAAAGATTATATTTTCACTGTTCGCGGGTACGCCAGTGAATTCACAACATGGCAGACTGATCTGAAAAAGAAGATCGCCTCCGGCGTGAATATAGCCGTTGATCTTCAGATCGGCGCGCGCATGATCAATGAAACAGCCTTGCGCTGTTTACCGGTTGAAGCGCAGAAGTTGACCGCGTGGGCCGCCATCCTTGAAAAGCATCAGGATATCGAAGCAGCCATGGCCGTTGCCGTTTCAAATGAACTTTTAGCGATCATGGAAGCGAACATGGACGTGATTAAGAGCGTTACGTTCAATCCTGCCGTCAACGTTGAAGTGGACCGTGTCCGATCACTTTTCAGCAGCTGGTACGAACTTTTCCCGCGTTCCTGGAGCGCAATACCCGGCCAACACGGAACTTTTAAAGACTGTGAAAGGATCCTGCCTGAAATTGCCCGTATGGGATTTGATGTCATTTATCTGCCGCCTATTCACCCCATCGGACAGAAACATCGTAAAGGAAAAAACAACTCTAAAACTTGCACGCCGGTTGATCCCGGTTGCCCATGGGCCATCGGCGGGGCAGCAGGCGGGCATAAGAGCATTCATCCTGAGCTGGGGACCATGGATGATTTCAAATCATTCATCAGCCAAGCCCGTGCCCTTAAGATGGAAGTGGCACTGGATATCGCTTTCCAATGCTCACCGGACCATTCTTATGTCAAAGATCATCCCCAGTGGTTTAAATGGCGCCCTGACGGGACCGTTCAGTATGCTGAGAATCCGCCCAAAAAATATGAAGATGTCCTGCCTTTCAATTTTGATACACCTGACTGGCAGAATTTGTGGGAAGAGTTAAAAAGTATCTTTATTTTCTGGGCGAGCCAGGGGGTAAGGATCTTCCGCGTGGATAACCCCCATACAAAACCGTTCCTTCTTTGGGACTGGCTGATCGCCGGCGTTAAAAAAGAATACCCGGATGCGATCTTTCTGGCTGAAGCTTTCACGCGGCCTAAGATCATGTACCGCCTTGCCAAAGGCGGCTTTTCGCAATCATACACCTACTTTACGTGGCGTAATACCAAGAAGGAATTTGAAGAGTACCTGACTGAACTCTCTCAGACCAATGTGGCAGAATTCTTCCGCCCCAACTTCTGGCCGAATACGCCGGATATCCTTGCCGAACACCTTCAGCACGGTGTCAGGGCCTCTTTTATGATGCGTGCCGCTTTGGCGGCCACGATGTCATCGAACTGGGGCATTTACGGGCCTGCCTTCGAACTTTGCCTGACAGAGCCTTTCCCGGGCAAAGAAGAATATAATGACAATGAAAAATATGAGATTAAGCAGTGGGATTGGGATCGGGAGGGCAATATTAAGGATTTCATCGCGGTCTTAAACCGTATCCGCAAAGAAAATCCTGCCTTACAGCAGACCCGTAATATCCGTTTCGCCAAGATCTCGAATGAACAGATCCTAGCCTATTACAAAGCAACGGATGATCTTTCCAATATCCTGATCATCGTCGTCAACCTTGACCCGCATCATACACAGACTGGCTGGCTTGAGATCCCTTGGCATGAATTTGGATTCAATCAAGAGCGTGTTTGCGCGGCGAAGGAATTAATACGCGGCGAACATTTCTCCTGGAACGGAGCGAGCGTCTTTATTGAATTGGACCCCAATAGCTCTCCTGTTCAGGTCATACGGATCAATCAGGAAATCAGTTGAAACAGAAAAGACTTTCTTAAATATGAATCATATGAATAAAATTCTGATTTTGTTACTCGTTTTATCCGGGATTAACATACAACTCATGCCTGCAGTGCTTGCTAAGCCTGAGATAGACATTGAAGCTGATCGCGGCGCATATCTGATAAAAAGCAGAAAGGATTTAATGCTTGCGGCCGACGTCCTGGTTCACATGGACCCGGGTATGGATGAGTTGGAATATAAAGTCATAATGACGACCCCCTCAGGACAGAAGTTCGACCTTCCTGTCATATATCATGTTGACGGATATGAAAATACGTTCATGTTCAGTATTTTGCCTTTTTCCGTCATGCAATCATATGCTGATTACGGTTTCCTTGGAGAATACCGGTTTGATTTCATGGATATGGAAAATAATGTCCTGGCATCGGCTACTGATTTCATCATCCCGAGCTTTGACGTGACTCAAGAAAAAATATCCTATTTCGATGACACAAAGATCACCCCTCAAGACCAGACGATAATAACTGAAAATAAGATCATTTTCCATTGGGTTCCGATCCCAAATGTTAAGCGGTATTTTGTCAGTGTTTACAAAACGCTTGCGCATGTCCCTGATTTAAGGAGGCGTGTTGCCTTGCTTAAAACAGAAGGCGATACCGTTGAATTAGCGACCACTGGATTAAGAAAAGGAAAGTATTTTTGGCGCCTTGAAGCCGTTTACGAAAACAGACCTGAAGTAGACAACGTAGTTCTCTATACACTTGAGAACGATCAACCCCCTTCTTTTTATTTGAAGTGAATTCACCACGCTACAGAAATAACACCACCACGGTGGTTAAATCAGTCGCCACTACAAAACATGAACCTGTACAACTAGTGGGGTAAGCTCAATATTTACAGCACGAGCTAAGAGTACTTATTGATTTCTTGTAACTCGTTCGTTCAGGAGAAACTGCATGTTGGTCGGCCTTTTAAGTACCTATGAGTCATATCCAATCGGATTACGTTATATTGCATCTTATTTAGAAAATGAGGGTCATGATGTAATCTTGGCAAGATTGAAACCTCCTTTTAAGGATAATTTGCTTCAATTATGGCCTGGGCGACCACCCGCACTCATTGGATTAACTTGCTATACCCCGGGTATTTGGGATGTTCTTGACGTGGCAAAAACCTTAAAAGAATCTTACCCTGACGTGAAGATCGTTTTAGGAAATATTCACGCCACTGTTTTCCATCAGACACTTCTTGAAAGATTTCCCTTCGTCGATTTTATTATTTTGGGCGAAGGAGAGATCCCCATGAAAGAATTAGTCGAGCACGTTGAAGAGAAACGTGATATTTCTGACGTACATAATTTGGCCTATAGGGATACCCGGGGAATCGTTCAAATAACTGATCAGCTTACTCCGCATGCTGATCTGGATAATTTTTATGATCATATCGATTGTTCTGAGTCACCTGAATTATACTTTTTTAGCCCATTGGGAGGGGCAGGACTATTTCGCATAGGCTCGTTCGATCGCCTTTTTGAAATTATTTCATCACGAGGTTGTTATTATCATTGTTCCTATTGTCCGGAACATATGATGAGCTGCGGTAAATGGCGAGCACATTCACCTGAGCGTGTGGTCAATATGCTCGAGCAAATAAGTCTGACCCATCAAACATCAAAATTCATGTTTTGGGACCCACTTTTTACTTTTGATAAAGAGCGCGTCATTACCATATGTAAAAAGATCATTAAACGTGGCCTAAAAATCCAGTGGCTCTTTCAGACTCACCCCAATCACATTGATGAGGAAACTGTCATGTGGGTCCATAAAGCAGGGTGTATGGGGTTTACGATAGGTGCCGACTGCATGGATCCCGCATTAGCAAAACGCCATCGCCATATCACCATCAATTATGAGAATCTCACTAAGGTTGTTCGACTTGCGAGGTCTCTTAAAATGTCACTCAGGTTAAATGTAATCGCGGGATGGCCAGAAAGGCCCGTATCTGACTGGATCACAACAGTAAAACTGCTTTGGAGGGTTCAGCCTACACATTTAGCTATCTTTTCTTTGTACCTCTCGCCAGGCAGCACTTTATATCAGGATGCTGTTAAAAAGGATCTCATTAACCAGGATTATTGGTTAGAAAAACGTAAGTCTCCCTATTATTTGGCTTACGAATCACAGAAAAATGCAGTTTATAACACAATCAGGTTGCGGTCGGAGCAGTTTTTGTTAACATTTATCCATCTGATTACGTGTAGGTCCATTGACGGATTTTGTTTCTTTTTTATTTTTCATCTTGAGTATCCGGTTTCTAAGCTATTACTTGTTATGAAAAAGATTAACCCAAGAATTAATTTTAGAAGAAAAGTGTAAGAGGTTCTTTTATGATGCGAGCGCATTCAGGGTTATCACGGCTTCTTCATTGCGGCGTTAGTGTCGCCAAGAAACAGATCCTTGATCAACTGCAGGGGATTACATTTAGCCAGCCACCGAATCTAATTGATATCCGGTTGACCCATAAGTGTAATTTGCGTTGCCAGCAATGTTCCATGTGGAAGCATGAAATTAAGGAGGAGTTGTCTACCCACCAGTGGCGGGACATCATTTTAGACATTAAAAAATCTGTTGGCCCTTGTTTCTTGCGTTTTTACGGAGGAGAACCATTCTTTAGAAAGGATTTTCTGGAACTGGTTGAATTCTCTGCTCATCATAATATTGGCATTGTCATTACAACGAATGCCTCCTTGATCAATGCCAAAGCAGCCGGCGTGTTAATACGCAACAAAGTTTCCATGCTACAGATTTCCCTGGATGGGCTTAACCCGGAAACGCATGACACGATGAGGGGGGTAAAAGGAACGTATGACAAGGTCATGTCGGCCATCGACCTTTTAGTGCGTAAAGTCCCCCTTCAGATCAATACAACGATCATGAAATCAAACCTTGATGAGATACTGCCCCTTGCTGATTTTGCCAAACAGCGTCGTATTGCCATTTCCTTTCAAGGTGTCATCGACATGACGGGTGTGGGCAGGAACCATCAGTTTAAGTCAGAAAACGAACTTTTCCCCGATGACAAACTCAAAGTAGATCGTATCATTGATAATTTGTGCGCATTAAAGCGCAGTAATAAATTTATCATTGATCCATACGGTCAATTGGAACGGATGAAGGATTATTTTAATCACCCGGTACAAGAGCGTTTACGTACATGTAAAGCCCTCGGCAATCATTTGTGGGTTATGGAGCAGGGTGACGTTTACCCTTGTACTTTTATACCGGATTCTATTGGAAATCTTTCCAAACGATCATTGAATGATATTTGGCGTGACCCTTTAACCCGACAGAAACTTCAAAAGATGTCCACCTGTGACAAAATGTTCTGCCGCGTTATGAGAGGATGTTCCAAAGAAAGTTTTTCAGAATTACTGGACAAGGTTTTTCGTACGCTGATCCCGTGAGTTACTGATAAGAATTATTTAAGGCATAAAAATGAAGCACCCAAATCAAACGTTCATCGGGCGATGGCTTGAACTGAAGAAATATCATTATGAACTTTTCTTTCGTGCTTTGCCCTTACATGCCAAAATTATCGTATTGTTTAAAAAAACTGTTTCTGCCTGGCGGGGAACCGGCATTCCTCAATCGCTGGAAATTGGCGTTACATATCATTGCCAGCTCAGTTGTGAGCATTGCGGCATACATGGTCAAAGCCGGCAGAATGCGACGGAATTAACTTTACAGGAAATATACGCCATACTGCGTCAAGCCTCGGACCTTGGCGTTTATTTTGTAGTTTTTGCCGGGGCGGAACCATTACTGAGAAAAGATCTGCCGGAATGCATTGCTTATGCCAATGATCTGGGCATGGTAACGGGGTTAAGTACCAATGGTCTTTTGCTCACCAGTGGCTATGCGGCTGTCTTAAAACAAAAAGGCCTTAATTTTATTAATATCAGCGTCGATAGCGCCATCGCCGAAGTCCATGATGCTTTAAGAGGATCACCAGGAATTTTCAAAAAAGCCATGGAAGCTGTACAATCCTGTGTTGCTGCCGGTATCCCTGTTATTTTCTCTACATATGCGACAAGTCTGAATATTCAAAACGGTGATTTGAAGGCGATTATAGAACTTGCCCGAAATAGGAGCGCTCACGGCGTTCGCATCCTGCTTTCCATCCCAGCCGGCAAATGGCTTGGCTGCAAGAATGTGATCTTAAACGCGCAGGAAAAGCAAATTGTGAAAGATTTGCTTGATCCACTTTTTGTTTATATTGAAGGCGTTTGTAACAAGTTTACTGAATGCAATGCTGTGTTAAAGAAAATGCTCTATGTTTCTCCTTACGGGGATGTACAACCATGCTGCTTTGTTCCATTCACTACCGGCAATATTCGTACAGAACAATTGAAAACCATTTGGTCGCGCATGAAAAAACATCCCTACCTTGATCAATTCAATAGTTCTGATTGCATTATGCGTCAAAAACCTCAAACAGACACCGTTTCTTCTAATGAAGCGAAAATATCGTAAATGAATATCTTATTTATTGTTAAACATGGCGATATAGAACACCTGGGCATCATGCTCCTTTCGAGGATATTAAAAGATGCCGGGCATACGGTTGAGATCGTTGAGTCGATATTTGACAAAGTTGCTGCCAGATTATCGCATAAACCATTTTCGATCATAGCCTTTAGCGTTCCGACCATTTACGCTCAGGATTACCTCATATTGAACAAAAAGATCAAAGCGCAATTCAAAGTTTTTTCAATCTGGGGAGGTCCTCATCCTACCTATGTTCCTGAAGTGATCTATGAAGATGGGGTGGACTGTGTGTGTATCGGGGAAGGAGAACACGCTTTCCTTGAATTAGCCAATGCCATGGAATCGGGAAAACCGATTTCAGGGATATCCAATTTATGGGTAAAAGACAATGGTATAGTTTTTAAGAACCCGTTAAGGCCTTTGATTGATAACCTGGATACACTCCCTTTTGCTGACAGAGAACTGTTTCAAGAGAACGAAACATTCCATAAAGGTAAGATGCATGTGCTGACAAGCCGCGGTTGCCCTTTTGAATGTACCTATTGTTCGCATCCGCCCTTTAACCAGCTTTATGGCGTTAGCTCTAAAAAAGTTCGCCGGAGAAGCGTCGAGAATGTGATCCTGGAGATCCGGCAAACATGCACTAAAGCGCGGGTGGCATTTATAATGTTCGAAGATGATCTTTTTGCATCTGATATAACGTGGATACGACGATTTGCTGAACAATACTCCCAACATGTGCATATCCCGTTTTCTTGTTACATACGTGTTGAACTGGTCAATGAAGAGATGATCGGATACCTTAAAAAGTCAGGCTGTGTAACCATTTCAATCGGGCTGGAAACTGCCAATGATGATCTGCGCCGTCGTGTTTTGAACCGCGGCATGTCTAAACAGGATATTATTGATGCGGCACGGATCATTAAGAAAGCCGGCTTAAAGCTAGAAACAACTAATATTCTAGGGATCCCCGAAGGAACTTTGCAGGATGATATTGCAACACTTCATCTTAACTGGCAATGCCATGTGGATTACTGTACTGTTAAATTACTGATGCCGTACCCGCAGACCGCTATTCGTGAATATTGTTTGGAGAAAGGTTTATTAGCGCAGGATCATGCCTGGTCTGAATGGCATTCGCATATAATTCACACTAATAATAAAGAGAAACTTGCTGTCGAAAACCTTCATAAATTATTTGCTGTGGCTGTTGAATTCCCCTGGCTGTGGCCGATGATACGTAAAATGATCCATTATCCCTGGGGCAAATTCTACGCCTATATTTTCTGGTTATGGGATGGTTACGTATCATTTTTCAGATTATACCCTACAGGATTAAAGGGCTTCCGGTATGGCCTGCAGAAATATGCGCGTATCCTGTGCAACGTATCCAAAGGGCACTGATATGACGTGCAATGTTTCGAAGAAAGCACTTTCACATATTGATCCGGTTCTTGGCCGCTATAAATCCGATCAATTCAGGAAAATACTTCAAGCCTGGGGAATAAGTACTGATAAAATGACGGTGCTTAAGACTGATCTGCGTGAAGAAGCCTATGGGGAAGATGAACTTCTTTTTTCACTGAATGGCAAGGGATCACAGTTTTATGCTATTGATATCTGCCTCTCAACGGTTGTCCAGGCAGATCTTATACGCAAGGAGCGATCAAAAAAAGACCAGGCTTATATCAACGGCGATGTACGCCACCTTCCTTTTAAGGATAATACTTTTGACCTGATACTGTCTACGTCCACCCTTGATCATTTTAAGCGTTCAGATGAATTAACCCGCGCCTTGAAAGAACTCCGCAGGGTGCTTAAACCTGACGGCACTATTTTATTAGCTATGAACAACAAATGTAATTTTAATTTCTGTTTTTGGCTTACTATTGAAAGTTGGTTGGTAAAAGGAACCGGGCCGGTTCAGTTTTACACCCCGCATGAACTTGACCGTCACTTAAAGTCGGCTGGATTGATGGCCAAAGAATATGCTGTTGTGGTGCATATAATCAATCCATCAAATTCGATCCTAAAACTCTTGCGAGGGTCCCTATCAACTGATCTTCTTATGAAAACAGCCATATTCTTTACGCGCTTCGCAGATTTCTTAGACAGAAATAAAAATACAAGATCGTTCACCGGTTGGTTCATTACCGCCAGATGCACTAAGGTATAATTAATGTCATCCCGCATCATTTACAGCCTCATTTTATTTTTCCTCATTTTGGCAGGTTTTCTGGCAAGGACTTATGATATAAGACGTTCTGAGTTCTGGCTCGATGAATTAGCGACTATTCAATACACCAACCATGAAGTGTCGATGACCTTGGCCCGGTCTCACTCATTTGATCCTAAATTTCACTTTCCAACTACTGTGGCAGGGTATTTTTGGCGTTCGGCGCATTTTGATTACCAACCGCCTTTATACTACTTAATGATATATGGTTTTAGCAGCATATTTCCTGATGAAATGGCCTTGCGGTATCTTTCAACATTCTGGGGTATTTTATCATTATGGATCTTATACCGGGTGACCAGATACTTTCTTGAAAAACCCGAAAGCTTGATGGCTGTGGCCATCATGACCGGCAGTTCTTTTCATATTTGGTATGCTCAGGAGGCGCGCGGATATACTATCTTCTGCTTCTTATTTCTTTTAGCTGTGTACTGTTTCCTTCGCATGAAAAAACATTCTAGTCGTTTATGGTGGTTTGCCTTCCTGGTTACAGCTGCTACAGCCGTTATGTTTACGTATTACGCAATTTTCATATTCGGCTTGTTGCTTACCCGTAAAAAGACCCTGAAACAAAACTCTTATTTTTCATTTTCCTGGCTGATTGGGCTCGTATTGACCGGTGCCGCCATTCTTCTAGGACCGATAATTTCACAACAAATCGGGTGCCTAAGTCATGGTCGGTTCTGGCTACCTCCTCCATCTACGGGTGATCTTATTTTCTTTCCAGTTATTTGTGTCGGAGGATATCTGTCTGAGCGCTGGCAGTTGTTGGCTGGGATCGTAATTTTCTGGTTGCTTTTATGGCGAGGATTGTGTTTCTTACATAAAAATACCGATAAGAATAAATTCATTACCCTTTGTCTTCTTACAATCTTCCCGGTCCTCTTGATCTTTTTATCCTCGCGGACCTTCAACCCAATTTTTATAGCACGACATCTTATAATATTTTCTCCATTCTTTTACATCATATTTGTTTATGGTATTTTGTCCTTTCCAATGAAATGGCCTCGCATTCTAGTAACTTTTATTTTATTTATACTCTTATTTTTCGGCTGGATCAATTTCAGACAAGGTTCAGTATTTTATAAAGAAGGAAGCGGGGAATTCTATCCGGGCATACATGAACGAAAGCAGTATGTCGCACTAATTAAACATATTAAAGATAATTTACAGCCCGACGAAAAAATTGTTGCAACTGATATGCAGGCAACAATATTCCTTCGCAGGGTATTACCTTCCGCTATCCTGGATGCCGGACAAAGGATCGTCATGCTTTACCCGGGTCTCTTGGAGCCCTTCGAGCTTGAATCGTTCCGGGGTTGGTCAATGAGCACAAAACTGGATAATATGACAGCGCTTTACGGACTGCTTCGTTTTGATCAACACATTATGATCGACAAGAGAACATGGCATCCTGCCAGTTTCTGGTTGATCGGATCTTCGTGGGATAAAGATCTTACTTTAGGTAAGAACTTTCTTGCCGTAAGAGATTTTATTACTAAAGATTATGTCGCAACAGAATTTCTAAGCCGTGATGGTGTTCTTATCTGGCACTATAAAAGGAAAATATTGCCTGACTAAATCTTCATGTACTTAATAAAGAAATATGTAAATATATTTGGATCTTACCTATTAAGTTGATCGTGTAAGTTTGCCATACTTGTTGAAATCTATTTAAAGGCCGAGGGTTTACATGGGTGGGGCGTTGGTTCAACAACAAAAGGATCTTTAAAAGAACAACTCGAACCAAAACGCCAGGCACAAAGAGCATGTTCATCTTCAAATTCGCATTACGGAGGTACTGATGAAAAGGACCGGTATGCCAAAGACGATCAGCCTCTTTTATGACCTCAGCCCTTGTCATAAACCCTGTTGACAATAGCTGAGGCATTTTTCCTTTAACCCAGTTATAAGGGCTTAATAGGTTGTTTCTTTCTGCCTCACTAAACATTACAGTTCCTGGAAACGGCTCGTATAAAAAAAGTGTCCTCGAGTCCGGCTTTGTTTGCCGGCAGAACTCACGTGTGGCAGCCATAGTTTCATATGTTTCACCAACGATCCCATACATAAGATTAAGATGTGTATGGATTTTATTACCCTTGCAGAGACTGATGGCTTTCTTCATTTCACTCAGACCGGCTGTTTTATGCATAATGTTCAACATCGCCTGGGATCCTGACTCAACACCTATCGTAATACCAATACAACCCGCTCTTTTCATCATTAAGACCCGTTCTTCTGTTAATTGCTCAGCACAACAGCTCGCAAGCCAATTGAATTTAATATCTTCTTTGACGACGGCCGTACAAAAATCAGTCGCCCAGTTTATATTATTAAGAAAGCTCGGATCTCTGAAGCTGAGCGTCACCATACCTTTACGGATAAGATCTTTCAGGAACGGCAAATATTTTTCGATCGGAATATTGCGCGTCTTATGACCGAACATGGTATGCGTGTTGCAAAATGTGCAGGCATGCGGACATCCTCTGGAAGCAATACCGATATACGAACCATTCATGATCGGACTATGGGCGATAGAGGGGGGGAGCAGGTCCTGTTCAGGAACAAGTCTTGTGATCAGGGTACGGGGTTGATGCTGTCCTTGAAGGATCTCGTGAAGAGCCACTTCACCTTCGCCTAAAACCCAATAATCGAAAATGTCAGTGTATGCTTGAAGTTCGCCAGGGCAGGCCGTAATGTGACCTCCCCCGCAAATAACCGGAACTTTAGGGTAGTTTTTCTTTAAGAAATTTGCCGTCTCAACAACACGGTGGAAGTCCGAACTCCATGAACCTAAACCAAAGAATCGGGCTGGATCATGTCCTAACCTGAAGATTTCATCCGGTTGTATGAGACGAACTCTCCATCCTTTATGGACCAGGAACTCGGTCAAACATATTTTACCGTAAGAAAACGGTTGGTGTTGGCGAGAATAATCATTGATCAGGATCAGATCGAGCATGGGTGAGATCAAGTTACTTTAAGTTATCAAAAATTTTTTATATATTAACATAAATCATAACTTGAAGTAAAATCAAGCCTTCACAAAGAAAGTCGAAACCCTTAATCTTATCCTCTATGATTAAATGGATAACTTGATGTCACGACGAATACTATACTGCTGGCTTCTAACGTTGATCGTTTTGGCCGGGTTTATCCTCAGGGTCCATGCGCTGGATCGTTATGATTTCTGGTTTGATGAACTCACAACAATTCAATACACCCATCAAGAAGTACTGGAACACTTTAATCTTTCCCGATCAATTGCCCCTGAATTTCATTTGCCGGCGACGCTATCCGGCTATTTTATCCGGTTACTGTCTTTTGATTACCATTCTTTTCTTTACTATTTATTTGTCTATTGTTTCAGCATGCTATTTCCGGATCAAATGGCTTTGCGCGCCCTTTCTGTTTTCTGGGGAATCGCATCATTATGGCTCTTTTACAGAGTGACTAGAAAATTCATGAGCAGACCTGAAAGTTTAGGTGCGGTAGCGATCATGGCCGCCAGTTCATTTCATATTTGGTATGCTCAGCAGGCACGTGGATTTACAGCTTTCTGCTTCTTCTTCCTTTTAGCTGTTTACGCCTACCTTCGTCTAAGAAAACACCATAATCGCATGTGGTTGTTAGGATTTCTTATTACCAGCGCTATTGCCGTGATGTTTTCTTATTTTTCTGTGTTTATAATCTTCCTGTTCCTTGAATACATCTGCGATAGGAAAAAAGCTTCTTTTTCTGCACTCTGGCCATTTGTGGTCATAGCAACATTGCTTAGCATTATTCAATTTCCTATGATCGCACAACAGATCTCCTCATTAAGCCAGGGCAAATTCTGGCTACATTCACCGTCTTTTTCTGATTTCATATCACTTCCAGGCATTTTTATCGGAGGATATTTATCTCAACCCTGGCAACTCTGGGCGGGAGGCTTTCTTTGCTGGGGCCTTTTATTCCGGGGAATGCATTTTTTATACACCAATGATCGTCATAAATTCACGATTCTTTCTCTTCTAACCGTGGTTCCTTTACTTAGCGTTTTATGCCTTGCGACACTTTTTACGCCAGTTTTCATCGCCAGGCATCTTATTATTTTCTCACCATTCTTCTATATGATCCTGGTATACGGGATCATCAGCTTTCAGCAAAAGTGGGGCCGGGTACTTCTTATTGCCTTTTTAGCAATATTTCTTATCTTGGGTTGGCTGAATTACAAGCAGGGAACCATCCTTCATGTGACGGGGGGACGTGACTTTTATCCAGGGGTACATGAACACAAACGATATATGCCCTTGATGAAGCACGTTGCCGATAATCTAAGGTCTGATGAAAAGGTTGTTGTAACGGATATACAAGCATCGTTATTTCTTTATAGAGTTTTATCTGCCCAAAATATGCTCGCAGGACAACGCGTTATTATGTTTTATCCTGAACTGCTGTCACCCTTTGACCTGGAGTATTTTCAGCGCTGGTCATTTGACACAAAATTCGATGATAAACAAACCCTTTACGGATTGATCTACCCTGATCGACATATCAAAATCAGCAAAGCAACGTGGGATCCCGAAAGTTTCTGGCTGGTCGGATCGTCATGGGAAAATGATGATTTCTTTGGAAATAATTTCTTTGCAGTCAAAGAAGTTATCACTAAGGATTACGTCCTGGTAGATTCTCTTGAACATGACGGGGTTTTTATCGGGCATTACAAAAAGAGTTTATACCATTAACAACAAACTTATCCCTGCCCAGATCAAGGCATTTCACCAACAATGATTACGCGGAGAGATATAAATAAAGTTGTATACGGCCGATCAGATCAATCCTGTAATTATCCCATGTCCTTTTCAAAGGTTCAAAAGCCGGATGATTTGACAGAATTGTTAAAGGGAAGCGCCAGGTAAGAAGCCTTAACAAAATGACACGTATAAATACGCTCGGCAGAAAGATCAGCTTATTTTCAAGCTTGGCGACGCGGAGATACTGATGAAAGGGGCCGGTGCTCCAAAGCCGGTCAGCTTCTCTGATCACTTCATCTCTGGCCATAGATCCCGTAAACAATAATTTAGCTGGCTGTCCTTTACCCCAATTGTAAGGGCTTAAGAATTTCTTCTGTTCCGCCTCTTCAAACATTGCCGTTCCGGGAAACGGCTCATACAAGGCCAGTGTTTTCGAATCAGGTTTTGTTTGCTGATAGAACTCCCGCGTGGCAGCCATGGTTTCACGCGTTTCGCCGAGAACGCCGTACATAAGGTTAAGATGCGTATGGATATTATACTTTTTGCACAAACTGATGCCTCTCTTCATTTCATTAAGCCCGGCAGCTTTCTTCATCATTTTCAGGATCGACGGGGCGCCTGATTCAACACCGATCGTAACCCCTATGCATCCGGCTCTTTTCATCATTAATACTCTTTCTTCAGTTAACTGTTCTGCACAGCAATTCATAAGCCAGTTGAACTGAAGCTTTTCTTTAAGAACGGCCGCGCAAAAGCCAGTAGCCCAATCAATATCATTGAGGAAACTGCTATCCCTGAAGCTAAGCGTCACCATTCCCTGGTTTAAAAGGTCCCTCAAGTGCTGCAGATATTTATCTAAGGCGATGCTGCGCACGTTATGGCCAAACATTTTATGTGTATTGCAAAATGTGCAAATATGGGGACATCCACGGGATGCAATGCTGGTATACGAACCATTGGATACCGGATTGTGAGCGGTATTAGGCGGGAGCAGATCCTTTTGAGGCACGGGTCGTATGATAGGCACTCGTGTTTTATGCTGTCCTTGAAGTATCTCATGGACAGCCACTTCACCTTCACCTAAAACCCAGTAGTCAAAGATCATGGCATGTTCCTGGAGGTCAAAAGGACAAACAGTAACATGCCCACCGCCGCAAATGATAGGAATCCCAGGATACCGTTGTTTTAACGACGTTGCGGTGGCAACCACATGATGAAATTCCAAACTCCATGAGCCTACACCAAAAAAGCGGGTTGGGTTGCTGCCTAGTTTCGAAACCTCCCAAGGCTGTATTAGTCGAACACGCCATCCATTTCGAGTTAAGAAATCAGACAAATATATTTTTCCGAAAGAATACGGGATGTTTGGCCGATAACAATCATTAATAAGGATCAGGTCGAGCATGATTTTTACTTTGAAGTTAATAAAAATTTTATAGTTAATAATATAATTAATTTTTAATTTTTGTTATATTTTTAAGTTAATATTATAAATATAAAAATTTCGTTTTTCCTTTCTTCACGTTGAGGGACTTATGCGGTCATTAGTGAAACTTAATTTATTCAAATACTTAAAATTAACTATTTTACGCCACAGGTTTATCTACACAACTTGTGCACTTTTGTTATTTTGCCCATTGCCAGTATTTTGTGCTGACCCCGCTAATAATACATTACCTGACCTTTCTACGGTTGATCCTGGAGAAATTATTTCTTTAGGCCATCAGATGATGAATGGCACCTTGTTAGACTATTTTAATGCCAGAGAAAAGTTATTAAATACACCTTATGATGAACTGTCGGACCTCTTAGGGCATGCCAAGGAAAACAATGTCCCCTTGCTGCTGGAAGATCCACTCAAGAAAATATTACGCAAAAAACAGATCGAGGAGATTTTTTGCGCTGTGGAGGAAACCTACTTAGATAATACGCCTCCCGCAACACATTTTCCATTTTATCCTGAGGATGCCAACAAGCATCAGATCCAGGCACTGGACCCTGAGGCGGAACAATTCTATTTTGATAATTTACGGCTGACCGCCCATAAGAACGACTGGGTCCAGAGGAATGAGTCCTTGTGGTCAGCTGAGGGGTTAAAGAGTGCAGAACCGTCTGTGGTCGTCCGACCGGAGGCCCCGGCATTGTCGTTGGACGGGTTGGCGGATGATTTGAAAGAGCGCTGGCAGGTGAGAATCCCCAGTGATCACATCAACCATTTTCCGCAGGCTTTGAGGCAGTTCCGGAAGAAATTTCCCGAAAGCGTGTATGAACCAGTCGTCTATCAAGGCACGGTCATTGTCAGGAACCTGTACCGTTTATTTTGTCAGGACCTGAAGACAGGCAAGGAGTTGTGGTCGCTGACGGGCAGGGACAGCAATGGGCAGGAATATTATCAGACCTTGCCTGAACCTGATACGCGACCGTTCGGTTACGGCATCCTTTTGAAGGACGGGGGCATGTATGCACAGTTGAACCATGATCTGGTAGCCGTCGATGTTAAGGATGTTACCGCCCCCCGGATCGTTTGGACCAAAGGGCTGGGAGAATATGCCCTGGCGATGCGGCCGGTAGTCTCAGAAGGCGTGGTTGTGGTCATTTTGGTCAATGCCCGGATGGAGCTTTGGGCCAGTGGTTTTGATACAAAGACCGGTGATCTGGTCTGGAGTGATTATATTGGGATCACGTCGTTCCTCTCAGCTGCCAGTTCATTAACCTTGCTAGAGGGCGGGAAGGCCTATTTGGCCACGAACCACGGGATCCTCCTGAAGATCGATGCCAAAACGGGGCGGGTCGCCTGGATCAAGAAGTATATCCCGAAGAAGTACAGCGTCAGTTATTACATATTGAACATGCACAGAGTCGGGTATTTTAACGCTCCGAATGTTCCGTATGACACGCAGGCCCTCGAGTTGGGCCATGACGGTTTGTTGTATTACAAACCCAGGGAATCTGATTATTTGTATTTATTAGACCCGGTGAGCGGTGAGGAGAAAAAAAGGGTTTTGATCGATACCAAGAAATATTATCTGTTGCGTGCAAGGGATGGGCGGGCCTTCTTTGTGAATAAAAACAGCCGTGACGACAAAAAGACCGCCATCGTCGTCATGGACCTTAAAAACGGAGCCGAACTTTTCGCCAAGGACATACCCCCGGGCGTATTGGACGGGGTGGATTATTTAGATGACCGCTCCATGGTGTTCAAGCTTGGCACGCAGGTGCATTTCTTGAGTTATGTGGATGGGCATGATGTGCATAGGGCATTCCCTTGTGATGTGCCCGGATGGCTGTTGCCGTCAGAGGGAGGCCTTCTGTTCGTCGGCAAGGACCAGCGGTTGAGAGCTCTGGACTATCTAAAGACAGTTACGGTCAATGCCGGAGTGAACGTCAGGGTGGAGAAAAAAATCGATGCCGCCAGTGAATTCCTGGACGGCCTCTCCAAAGCACTGGCTTCGGGATCGTTAAGCGCCCAAGTGGAAACTGTGCACCCGGGACTTTTGAGATCAGCAGCCACCGTTGATATCGCACCGCAATCTTTAACGTCGATCATCATTAAGAATGTGCGGGCGCTCAAGGAACCGTCCTGGAACGATTTGCTGAAGATATTCAAGGACCGCTTTGGGGAAAAGTTCATTGATTACCTTGGCATTAAGATCCGCTTTGACCGGTTCCTGGCAGGCTATGGGTTGATCAAGCTGCCGGAGGAGATGGTGCCCGTGGCAACGCAGGCCGTTTTACCGTCTAACGAAAGCCTGAAAGTTATTGGGAATTATCTTTACCTTTTACCGATGATCCGGGTGGGTGATACGCCCCAACCACCGTATTTTCTGGTGTGGAACTATGATCAGCTTTTTTGTGTGCAGGAGTCAGGAAAGATCCTGTGGCAGCGCAAGATGTTCTATCGCCCAGGTGCCGAGCCACGGGATGTGGTGTTCAAGTATAATTGGGACCTGACCAAAAAGCGATTGATGGCCGATGACCTGAACGCGTATCTGGCCGGAGACACGGTCATCGTCAATGACCATGTGAATGTGGTGGCAATGAGGGCCAGTGATGGAAAATACCTTTGGAGCGCCACGAACGAGAACGAGGATATTCCGCTGGAGAATTATCTTATGGACATGTCCCCGCTTTTTACTACCTATGGCATTCAGCCTCAGTTTGTTAAAAAAGCCATGTACCAGACCATGATCAAGGGTGATAAGATTTATCTGGTGCACAGGGACCGGCTCTCGATCCTGGATATCAAAAGCGGGTTTTGCCAGAAGGCCATTGAGCTTAAAAGGGGTGGATTTGTCGAGGCGGCACTTTTTAACGGGCAGATCATTTTGTTGACCCTTGATAAAAAAAAGATCATTGTCCTGAACGAGGACCTGACCATCGACAAAGAGATTCCTCTTGATTTTTCCAAGAACGACCAGACGCATCCGCAGTTATATTTTTGGGGCAAGGACCTCATCCTGCGTTTTGATTCGGACATTTATATCGTTGACCCGCAAAAAGGGGTCTTGGCGGCCCAGAAACACCTTGAGGAAGGGCGGCACAGGTTCGAGACGTCAGGAAATCTTCTTTTTGACGTGCAGCCTTTCAAGATAATGGAGGCGTATGTCATGAAGGAGGGGCAAATGGTCAGGGTCTGGTGTCACGCACTCGATGATTCCAAGAGACGGGCGTACTTCCCCTATCCAGCCAAGGGCTGCCATTTCCTTTACACGGTCAATGATATGGTGATCACCCCCGAAATGGTCGGCGGGCAATACGTTCTGACGGCGCTGGACATGAAGACCGGCAAGAAAAGGTGGTCAGCGCACATCAAGAAATTCGGCGGGTTCTTTTGGAACCTTTCTGAATACGTGCAAAGGGCTGGCACAATGTATTTCATGATGTCAGTGACCAGCGATAAACAGGCCATCACGGAGGAAAACCTGCCTAAGATCCGCCGGGTCAATGTGGAGACCCGGTTCATTGGATTGAACTTGAAGGATGGCAGTATTCAATACGTGGAGCATCTTCCCACGACATTGGCAAGTTGGCCGGTGCGTTCCTACGGCTTTGAAAGGGTCGTGCTCGGGGAATCAAAGGACGCACTTGAATTTACTGTGCATGGGAAATTGTTAAGGACATTAGGGGTAAGGTGATCTGGCATATGTCAAACAAACGCTGGTGTTCAGTTTTAATGGCAGGTTTCTTGCTTTTGTCATTGAGCCGGTCGGCATGGTCCGCGCCGGTATCGATGGAGGATTCTCCTAATATCATCATCATCACGCTGGCCGGGGTCCGCAACATCGATTCGGTGGGTGATCCGACACATCAGTATATGCCGCACCTCTTCGGCGAAATGTCCCGGGAGGGTGTTGTCTATACGGACCTTGTCGCGAAGAACCTTGAATTTCATGCTCCGGCGATCTGTGCCATTATCACGGGCCGGACGCAGTATTTGGACGTCCCATTGCGATTTCCGACAGTTTACCAGTATTTGAGGAAACAATTTCATTGGCCCGCTTCCAAAGTTTGGGTCAGCGGTTCAGGTGATGAGGACAAGTTCTTTTATACGGGCAAAGGATGGGGCCAGGATACTTTGCCTGACCGGATACATGGCTACGAGTTCAGGCTTTCACCTGAGCTGCAGAACCTGTTTGATGACAAGGACTGGGATTTTATTCGTACGTGGCAGATTCTTCGCAACCATTATCATTTGAGCTGGATCTCCTGGGCTAGCGGCGGGCGTATCCAGTATGACATGTTCAAGAAGGTCATGAAGGCATCAAAGCCGAAGTTCGTTCACAGCATTATGTATGATGTCGAGGTTGCGCACACGGATACGTTCTCGAGTTATGTCTTAGCGCTGAAGAAATGTGATCAGAATATTTATGAGATATGGCAAATGATTCAGAGCGATCCTTATTATAAGGACCGCACGTATCTCTTTGTTTCACCGGACCACGAAAGGAATCCGTATTATGCGCAGCATAGTACGAACGCCTATGATGATCCTTCGCATGTGTGGCTGTACATGTTCGGGCCGGACGTCAAGAAAGGCGTGACCATTGACCGCAGCATGTATCATGTTGATATTTTTGCCACTGTGGTGCAATTGTTGAAATTAAAGACACATGCCCATGAGGGGCATGTGCTTAAGGATGCTTTCGTAAAGCCTATGGGTCGCGGCAACTAGCCGTTCCTGAAGCCTTCACAAAAAGCCACGCAATGACCAGGGTTGAACGCTTGTATGGAAATGATCTCTTCAGGGGCAAAATTACGGGTAGGTCTTTTGATCGATTCTTTCGCGGTGCCCAGTTGGGCGCATGCGATGTTATCAAAGTTGCAAACTTCGGATTATGCCCAGATCTGTTTGGTCGTCTTAAACGCCAAGCCAAAGGTGAAAAAGAGCTTTTTCCCCGAACTTCTGGATAATTGGGAACATGTTCTTTTTATTGCCTACTGTAAGCTTGAAGAAAAATTATTCAGCCATCTGCCTGATGGTCTTACCCCAAAGGATGCAAAGCCTCTTCTGAACGGTGCCCCTGTTATAACAGTTACTCCACATCAAACAAAATATACCGATACATTTCTTGATGCTGATGTTGCTAGGATTAAAGATCACGAGGTAGATGTCCTTATCCGGTTGGGGTTCAGGATATTAAAAGGCAGCGTCTTAAATTCTGCTAAATTCGGCATTTGGTCATACCATCATGCGGATAACCGCGTGAACAGGGGGCGCCCGGTAGGATTCTGGGAGATCTTTAAAAAACTCCCTGTCACAGGGACAATTTTGCAAATACTCACGGAAGACCTGGACAACGGGCAGGTGCTTTACAGGTCCTTCTCAGCCACAGACTTTCTATCCGTAAAAAGAAACCGCAACCAATGTTACTGGAAGGCCCTTTCTTTTATTCCCAGGAAGTTGAAAGAATTGCATAGGGACGGGGCGGAGAAATTCCTGGAACGCGTTCTCCGCGAAAATGATCACGCGGATCTTAAAGCCCAACCACTTTATAAAAAGCCGAATAATTACGAATCATTTGCATTCTTTATCCAACTCGCATTAGGATGGGTGCGTCATTGGTTCAACCGCATTCTTTTTATCGAGCAAAGCTTTCTCGCGTTTAATTTAAACCAATCTGTCTCATCCTCATCCCTGGTGTTTAAGCATATAATGCCTCCTCGAGATAGATCTTGGGGATCTCCTCATATCATTTTCAAAGACAGCCAATATTATATTTTTATCGATGAATTCATTTTTAAAAGTATGACAGGTCGTATTGCTCTAATTATCATGAACCAATCGGGGGACTATACAAAACCGGTCACAATCCTGGAACGACCTTACCATTTAGCGCGTCCATTTATCTTCAAGCATAAAAATGATCATTATATGATCCCAGAGACATCTTCTAACGGGGTGATTGAAGTATACAAATGTACAAAATTCCCTGGGGAATGGGTATTTTATCAGAACTTAATGACAAATATTGATACCATTGGGGTAACTTTACTGTATTACCATGCGAAATGGTGGCTTTTTGCCAATATTTCAGAGAATAAAGAATATCCGACCCATGATGAGTTGTTTTTATTCTATGCTGACGATCCATTCTCTAATAGCTGGAAACAGCATCCTCAAAGTCCTGTCGTCTCCGATATCAGAAATGCCGTGACTGCCGGAAAGATCTTTGAATCTAAAGGAAATATTTATCGCGTGGCACATGATTGTACGGATAGGCAAAGTTTACGGTTCAATCGCATCGACACATTGAATGAGTACGAATATAAAGAGGTCGAATGTTCTGCCGTGACACCTGGGTGGAATAAAGATATCACAGGCTTATGCACCTTCAATCAAGCAGATGATGTAACATTTGTTGCATCCCGGCGGTCGAGATCAAGATTCTTTTAATTTGAGAGGTAACAAGTTTGTTGGAAAATTATCCTGACGTAACTCAAGCTATCGGTAAAACGCCCCTGGTAAAACTTAATCGCATTACAAAGGGACTGCATGCTGAAATTTACGCCAAACTGGAATCCTTTAATCCTTTTGGCAGTGTGAAGGACCGTGTCGCGCTGGCCATGATCGATGATGCCCACAAGCGGGGCATTCTCAAGTCCGACTCAGTTATCATAGAGCCGACAAGCGGCAATACAGGTATTGCTTTGGCTGGTATCGCCGCTGTAAAAGGTTACCGGCTGATCGTTACGATCCCTGGAAGCATGCCAGCTGAACGTTATAAAATATTACGGGCATTAGGCGCGGATGTCATCGTGACACCGGGATGGCAGGGCATGAGCGGCGCCATACGCAAGGCTGAGCGCTTAGCTTCCACTACGCCTAACTCCGTCTTGCTTCATCAATTCAAAAATCCCATAAATCCTGAGATACATCGCAAAACTACAGCACAGGAAATATGGCAAGATATGAGCGGGAATGTGGATATTCTTGTAACGGGTGTCGGAACCGGCGGTACGTTTACAGGATTAGCTCAGGCCTTAAAAGTGCATAATCCCGCCATAAAAGCCATAGCTGTTGTGTTGGATGATTTTCCTTTATCATCACCCAATCCTCATTGGTGGCAAAGGATCCTGAGGACTGGCCTTGAGCCGGCAGCCGAGGTGTTCGATCAAAGGCTTGTTGATGAATACATCCATGTGCATGATACGGATATCAAGAAAACTGCACGCCAATTAGCGGCTCAAGAAGGGATCATGGGCGGCTTTTCCTGTGGAGCGGCTATGTGGGCGGCTTTACACTTAGCCCAACGTACCGAAAACGCCGGCAAGAAGATCGTTGTCATTCTGCCTGATGGCGGTGACCGTTATCTTTCAACAAAATTATTCGGTTTAACATGATCGCCAATAGACTGTTACGCTGTTTCTTACGGACTGTCTATTTCTTGGGCGGCGAAAACCTTTGTACAAAACTAGTACAGGTCTATCGCTCGAAAGCACCTCATGCTTTAGAAAAGCTCGAACTGCACTTATCACATACCTGTAACTACCAATGCACCTACTGTTACGTCGATAAGAATACTACCTCATTAACAGAAGACGACTGGCTGACTGTTATTGGCCACGCCAAAGCCTTGGGCGTAAAAAAGATTGCTCTTTTAGGTGGAGAACCGCTTTTGTCGGCGTCTTTGTGGGTGATCCTGGACAAGATCAAGTCACTGCACATGCAACCGTTTATTTATACCAACGGTTCATTATTAGCTGCTGAAATGATCCGCCGCTTAAAGACGTACGATCCATTGCTTGTGGTGAAATATGACGCGAATGATGCGCTGTACAAACTCCATACACAACAATCACGCTTCAGTCTTTCCCACATAGAAGAAAATATCCGGGCTTGTCGCCACAATGGCCTGCGCGTGATCACTTTTACACCGCTGCTTAAAGATAATTCAGCCGACATTGCCGGCATTGTGTCCAGATCATTGGCCTTAGGTACTTTCCCTGTCTTTGAACGCTATGTCGCTGTAGCCTCAGCTGAGGTTAATGCGATGTTTGAATTGTCCGACGAGGCGTATGCCCTGGCAACAGAACAAGCCGAAGCCGTAATTAGGGATTTCCTAACAAAGAAAGGCCTGCCTTTTATTGCGGCGAGCGGTGGCTGTGCGTGTTATAAAAAAGCATTGTCTGTAACAGCTTCAGGTGAAGTTTTACCGTGTCCGTTCTTACCTGAAAAGTTTTCACTGGGTAATGTTCTGACGGAAGATTTAAACGTGATCTACAAGCTCTTTAAAATAAAACAAAAGCAGGAGTACACGCCAGCCGCTCGATGCCTGGCTTGCACCTCATTTAAACAATGTGACGGCGGCTGTAAAACTCATTCATATTTTAAACATGGCGTTCTGAGCGGTCATTGCCACCCAGAAAGCTTTGCCTTACATTGCGGATTCGCTCTGGTTGATAGCTACGGAGATATTACTTCTTCAATATGGCAATAAGTTCGATCTCAACAAGCAACTCAGGGCGGCAAAGAACGGCTTGCACACAAACACTGGCAGGGAACGGGTCAAGCGCCTGATCTTGATAGAATTGATTTCTGACATCATTGAATTGTTTATAATATTTCATGCTCTTTAAATAGCAGCGCGTATGGATCACGTCGTGCCAGTCAGCTTTTTCTGATTTTAAAAGGGCAGTCAGGTTTTCAAAAGTACGTTTTGCCTGAGCCGTGAAATTGCCTTTGTGGCAAGTTTCACCTTTATTGTTCAAGCTTGCAGTGCCTGACATAAAAATAAAATCCCTGTTACCCGGGGAAACGCGTAAACCTCTGGAGAAAGCTTTCTTATAGTCAACAGGGTCATTAAGGTGTGTGGGGGCCTGAATAGCTTTTTTACTGATCGCCTTACTCATGGTGTATCCTTTTCAAGATTACTGGAATTCTCATACAAATTCTTATCATTTTAACAGATGACATTGTCGAGACAATGAAAAAACATGAATCTTTATCTACGGATAATAGCATATGATACTCATTAATCCTTCGCCACGCGATAATGCCGGGATATTTCAACCCGTTAAGCAAACCCTCCTGCCTATGGGCATCGGTTACCTTCTGGCTGTATGTGAAAGAGATGGGATCACAGCGCACATCGTAGATGAGCAAATTGATCCTGATTCGTTCCAGCGTATCTGCACACTTACAACGTCATTGAAACCTCCTTATATCTTCGGCTTCAGCGTCCTGACCGCTTCTTTTCATGTCGCTTTGACAATGGCTCAGAGACTCAAAGAAAAATACCCTGACTGCTTCATTATCTTTGGCGGCATACACCCTACATCCATGCCTGAAGATTGTCTGTCGCATCCTGAGGTGGACATCGTTGTACGCGGTGAGGGAGAGGGTGTTTTACCAGCCTTATACCGGCATTTAAAAAATAAGGGGCCCTGGCAATCCCTGGAAGGGATATCCTACCGGCAAAAGGATCTGTTCATCCATAACCCTCTCGGCGGCTGTTTAAACATCGATTCATTTCCGCCCTTTCCATACCATAGGTTCGATCCTAAGCGCTATGATCTTGGGTTTATACGGACCTCACGCGGATGCCCTTATAATTGTATTTTTTGCAGCAATCAACTCACCACGGGTAAGCACTACCGATTTCGTCCGACGGCGCTTGTTTTACAGGAATTGGACCTGCTCATAAATCATTACGGCGTCCGTGAAATCGATTTTCAGGACGATAATTTCTGGTTTAACAAAGCAAGGGCCATGGATTTGATCGACGGGATCAAAACGCGCGGCTTGCACCATCGTGCTTTATTCAGCTGTCAAGGCCGCGGCGATAATGCTGACCCGGATCTTTTGAAGGAACTTTTTACCGCTGGTTTTTATAAGATCGGTTTCGGTATTGAAACCGTTTCTGAAGATGTCATGAAATTGATCAAAAAAGGTGAAACGCTTCGTCAAATCTGTGATGCTATCCGTCTTGCCAAATCAATTGGCTTTGAGGTTACCGCTACATTCATGTTTGGTTTGCCTGGCGAGAAACATGACGACCGGATGGCCGCCATAGACCTGGCCAAAGAACTAAAACTAGACCAGGTAAAGTTTAACAATGCTGTTCCGTATCCGGGGACAGAACTCTATCAATTAGCTAAAAAAGATAGCCGTCTATTTGTAGAGAAGGAATACCAGAATTTTAACGCCATTGTAACCTTTTTGAATATCTTTTGGTACAAGCAACATCTGCCGTATGTACCTGAAGGGACCTCAGAATCAGAGATCCGTGATGATATTTTCTGGGCATACTTATGTACTTATGCTAACAGAACCATCCAGTCCGCTTTCTTCAGGCCAACGAAAAGACCTGAACTGCCCGGCACACGGCCCGGCATCAAAGCTGTCTTTGTTAAAATATTGTCACGGATCGTATTTTTCATACTTATGGGTATAAAATGCATGGAATTCTTCTTAAGAAAGTTATTCAGGTATTTAACTACAAGGGTTCATTAAAACCCGCATGTTCCTAAACCAAATGAGGTTCTGATGATAGAACTGCAAGAACTGATAGATACCGGCCATAAAAAATTGACCGCTATTTTCTCATCGCAATATTCTTTACTTTTGATGTTCATTTTGATGGGACTGCTGTGGTTTTATAATATAAATGATTACCTTCTATGGATCGACGAATTCTTCAGCATCAACATTGCACAACGTCCGCTGAGTATGATCTGGAGCATGGATAGCCATGCGAACAAGTTTTATTTTAATACCCTCCCGCCGTTATATGAAACGGTGCTGCATTTCTTCTGGGATATTTCAGGCCAGAATTTGATCCTCCCTCGTTTCTTGTCACTGGTCTTCACGGGGATAGCCATCTTCTTCATTTATAAGCTTTGTGTTCTGCTTTTTGACAAGATCGTAGCGCTGTATGCCGTATTCTTCGCTGTAGTAAATCATTCGTACATAATTTACGCCAAAATGATCCGGCACTATTCTTTATTGAATGCACTGACTATTATTTCATTTTATATATTTTTCCGTTTCGTAAAGTTCAAAGATCATCGTGTATGGACTTATTTAGGATTATTCGTCGTTAACACCGCGATCCTTTATACATTTTACTTTGGGATCTTTGTTATCCTTATTGAATTTCTTTTACTGATTTTCTTATTCCGTAACAGGGCGCACCGTGCTTTGACCTGGTGGATCGTTTTGACCCCGTTTGCCTTGATCCCATGGGCAAAACATCTCAAAGAAGACCTTTACAGGGAAGTGGCGGTAAGTTCCTCCAACCAGTTACCCGGTGGGGAGGTCTGGTCATCTTTGCTGGAGAGAATGGTTACTCCATTTTCTAATCTTCCTTTTTTCCTGTTATTCCTCGTACTTTTGATCGCGGCAATTAGATATTCTGTCATTTTATTAAAGAAAAACGATCCCCAGGGCCGTTATCTCATCTCCTTGGTAATTATCCTGCTGTTACCCTTAAGCACGGTCACTTTCCTGACATATAAAGTTTGTGATCCCATGCGATCGAGGTATTTCTTCAGCTATCTTTTCCCCTGGTTTATCCTGGTGGCCGTATTTTTACAGAACCTTAGGTCACGAAAACGCCATATCTTGACAGCCTGTGTGCTGATTTTTTCATTAATTACCGTTTATCTGGTCCATTTCAATCCCAATTCTTCGAAGACTATAACCGGTTATCCGGCGGACGTGGCGGTACTGGCGAAAACTGCCCGAGAATTCAAGACCCTTCCTGAACAAAAAATCAGCATTGAGATCGATACAGATTTATTCCTCCCTCTGTTTGTTTACTATTACCATGGACCGCAGTATTTCAGAGGAATGTCTTATCCTGATCTCGGCGCAGAGCTCAAAAGAATGAATCAGGAAAATCCCCGTAAAAGGATTTTCCGTGATATTCCATCACTTAATAACGGCATGTTCTTTAAGAATGATATTGAAGGGTTAGGGATCGATTGGGAGAAATTCTGTAACTATATGATCGTTAACGGTTGGGCTGACCCTATCAACAAAACTGAAATACTGATGAAAGCAAGGGTAGATCTGGTCAAAAATTATATCTCCAGGGACTTCCATGTTGATGCTAACGCTTTTGCTAAAAAGTTGGCTATAGTCAGTTGGGCACGGCCTTTAAGTTCGATCAAAACTTTAAACGATGTTGATTGGCTCTATTTGGTATACGATAAGGGCAACCAATACCTTTGGGATTGGGAATTATTCCCAGATTATTATACAAAAGCAATGTTAGCCTCAAATTTCCAAGGGCATTTGGAATTAACTTTGCATCAGCAGCTGGGTGGGTACATTTTAGATATTTATAAAGTCCTGAAAGAATAAAACATACGGCTAACATTACTTATGGACGCTGCAAACCTGAAAAAGATCGCCGCACATATAAGGGCTAAGCTCGAGGCTGTGCCCTTTGCCCGAGAGCTGAATCGCTGCTCGGTGTTAATGAATTTTCCCAAAGATTGCTGCCAGATAGCATCTTTATGTTGTTTGTACTACCTTAAGAAAAATCGCCTGGTAGGATCGAAGCAACTTTTCTTGCTGGCCAATGCTGAGATCAAACCCGGCCACTCTCACGCCTGGGCTCTAGTGGATGGCCATCACATTGATCTAACCGCAGACCAATTCTGTAATGACAAGGTGATCGTTTCCATCAACGATCCATGGCCTGATATCTTAAAAAGCCCGAATCCTTATCCATTTGACGATGAGTGGCTGATGGAGGACTATGAAGCTGACCTTATCAGGCTCTGTAACTTTATAGATGAGCAACCATGACGATCCCTGCCGGCAATAATGAACCTCCTGTTAAAAAACGCCGCGTACGCTACAGCGGCAAGAATCCTCGCCGATTC
This sequence comes from Candidatus Omnitrophota bacterium, assembly GCA_002753465.1. Classification (GTDB taxonomy): domain Bacteria; phylum Omnitrophota; class Gorgyraeia; order Zapsychrales; family Fredricksoniimonadaceae; genus Fredricksoniimonas. The sequence continues at coordinate 71,972 of PEAF01000001.1, read as the reverse complement.
GACCAAAAATATAAAGAGCACAAACCCGAACAGTATGCCGAAGATGTTGCCAGGATCATCCAAAGCGGAAAAACACCGGCCGGATCGCATCGGCCCATCTGTGTTCAAGAGATCCTCAAGATCCTTGATCCGCACCCCGGGCAAACAGCTCTGGATGCCACTTTAGGCTACGGCGGGCATGCCTGTGAACTTCTCAAGCGTATCAGTCCCGGCGGGTGCCTGTGGGGGATCGATGTTGACCCGGTCGAGATCAAGCGCACTGAAGTTCGCCTGCGAACCCTGGGTTATAATGAACATCAACTCAAGATAAAAAACATCAACTTTGCCGGCATTCCAAAAATATTACCTGAAGTCGGTGGGGGATTTGATCTTATCCTGGCAGATCTCGGGGTGTCGTCCATGCAACTGGATGACCCTAAGCGCGGCTTTACTTTTAAGACGGAAGGACCGCTTGACCTAAGGCTTAACCCCGATAGGGGACAGCCTGCATCAGCCTTTATCCAGTTATTATCTGAACGTGAACTGGAGAAAATACTGAAAAACAATGCCGATGAACCCTACGCTCATGGCATCGCCAGGGTCATCATCAAACGCCGTGAGCGCATCCTGACCACTACAGCCCTGGCCGATGCCATAAGAAGTGCCTTGCCGCGCGCTGATTCTGAAGCCGAGAAAGAAGAGCGTACAAAGTCCATCCGAAGGACTTTTCAGGCACTGCGGATTGCGGTTAATAATGAAATGGTCGTGCTTGATCAACTCCTAAAGATCCTGCCCGGATGCCTGAATCCCGGCGGTAAAGTCGCCATTCTGACATTTCATTCCGGCGAAGATAACCGCGTCGTCCGGTCTTTTGAAGAGGGACTGGCGTCAGGATCTTACCGCGATATGGGGCGTGAACCTATCTACGCAACACACCAGGAACGATACGGTAACCCACGTTCAAGAAGTGCCATACTCCGCTGGGCACAGCGTTGATCAAACCATTTAATTAAATGTCTTGCTGTCTAACGTCCAAAGAAGTAATATATATTCAAGGTTAAAATTAATCAGCGGAGGTAATATGGGTTATCCACAGAGCGGCGGAAAATACGACAGACAACCACGTGAAATGCACAAGGCAACTTGCGCAGATTGCAACAAAGAGACAGAAGTTCCTTTCAAGCCATCAGGCGATCGTCCTGTGTATTGTAAGGATTGTTTTTCAAAGCGTAAGGATGGCGGTCGCTAATACGTAGCATCCTTTATCAATCTAGCCGGGATACATTAAAATGTACCCCGGCTTTTTTGTATTAACTTTAATGGCGCCTATGGCACCCCCAAAGGATAAAATTTAATTATGGGATTTCTTCTTGCAGGTATCGCATCAGGCATAACGCTCGGCTTCATCCTTGGGCCAAAGGCCTCTTTCCTGAAACCTTTCGGGGACATTTTCCTTAATCTTTTATTCACAGCGGTTGTCCCTCTTATTTTCTTTTCGATTTCATCGGCCATTGCCTCCATGTCTGATACAAAACGCCTGGGCCGCATCATGGGCTGGATGATGTTCTTTTTTATCCTGACCGGCATCATTTCTTCAGCGATCATGATCGTCGTTGTCAAAGTCTTTCCACCATTCGTCGGAAACCCATGGCCTCTGCCAGAAGGCGTAACATCAACGGCCATGAATGCCGCCGACACTTTGGTCAAAACTTTCACCACGCCGGATTTTTCAGACATCCTTTCCAAAAAGAATATTTTACCTTTGATCATCTTCGCTTTATTCGTCGGCGGGGCGACATCCGCCTCAGGAGAAAAAGGCTCATCCTTCGCGCGCTTTCTGATATCAGCCAATGTTGTCATGTCCCGTGTCATCAGCCTGATCATGCTGTATGCGCCTATAGGGCTCGGCGCTTATATGGCCTATCTGGTCGGGTCCATGGGACCACAACTCATGGGGTCGTACGGCCGCGTGGTCATTCTTTATTTCCCAACAGCATTGATCTATTTCTTTGTTGCCTTCTCTTTATACGTCTACTGGGCAGCCTCCGGTTCAGGCCTCAAATCTTTCTGGGCCAACATTCCCTCCACAGCGTTAACGGCCCTGGCTACCGGCAGCAGTGTAGCTACGATCCCGGTGAATCTGGAAGCTGCCAAAATCTTGGGTGTCAAAGATGAGGTCAGGGATGTCGTTATCCCTTTGGGTGCAACCATCCATATGGAAGGCTCGTGCCTGGCGGCCATCGTCAAGATCGCCTTTTTATTTGGACTTTTTCAAATGCCTTTTACCGGGTGGGATGTATGGCTGACAGCGATCGGTATCGCCGTTTTATCCGGGACTGTCATCAGCGGCATTCCAGCGGGTGGCATGATCGGAGAACTGCTGATCATCACCCTGTACGGGTTTCCTATTGCCGCACTGCCTCTGATAACCATGATCGGTACCATTGTTGATGCCCCTGCGACCATGCTCAATGCCGTAGGGGATAACGTGACCTGCATGATGGTATCCCGCCAACTCAATGGCCCAACCTGGTTCAAAAAATCTAACAAGGGATAACCATGCATTTTTCTATTCGCAGCCTCAGCATATTCTCACTGATGCTCATTTGTTCATCATGCGCCAGGTTAACACCGCCTGCATACTTCAAGGCTCTTTTGGTCGATCCATCCACTCCCAGACAAGTTCTCGCGGTAACCCCTTCAAACAAAGTACCCTTCAAGGCGACGCTGACCGCATGGGCATATAAAAACCGCAACTGGCACAGATGTTTTGGTCCGTGGCCCGTCGCCGTAGGTCGCAATGGCTTCGCACCTATAAATGAAAAGAAAGAAGGCGACGGGCGAACGCCATCGGGTACTTACCCCATTGGCCTGGCTTTTGGCAAAGCCTCCCAAATTAATACAGGGCTCACTTACCGTCAGACAAGGGCCAACGATCTATGGGTTGATGATGTGAACTCCACTCAATATAACCAATGGGTAAGTGCGCCGACACAGGCAACCTCTTTCGAAAATATGCTGCGTCCCGATGGACTGTATGATATCGGTGCCGTTATTGAATACAATACATCACCTGTTATTCCTGGCAACGGCAGTGCTATCTTCATCCATATATGGCGCGATCACGGCCTTAAACCAACGGCAGGGTGCGTAGCCTTGAACCAAAGGAACTTACGTCAACTCCTGGCATGGTTACGGGCTGATCTGAAACCTGTCATTATCCTCAACAAACCTTCGCCATAAACAACTTTCATCTTAATGACATAAAGACAAAGAACACCGTTTATAAACAGAAAAGTTTCTGTTTACGGGCGTGTATTTTATGCTAGAATTAACCCCTATGGCTAACATACTAGACGCGTACTTATCGATCCTCAGGTCCCAGGGATTTAAGCTTACCCCTAAACGCAGATCCGTCATTGAGCTCTTCATTAAAGAAAAGCGCATCCTTGCCCCTCAAGACGTACATCAAATGCTAAAGGCTGTGATCACGCCGCTAGGTATCCCGACGATCTACCGTATCCTTGAAGAATTATCCTCAATAGGCATTTTAGTCCCCGTCCTTTCTGACAACCGCCTTTTATCTTATGCACTGTGCGGAAAACCAAAGGTTCATCACCACCATTTTGTTTGCCGAAAGTGCCATAACGTTGATGAGGTCGATTACTGTAATTTTGACGCCATCTCGAAACTGATCGCCAAAAAGTTGGGGGGCGTGGTTGAACGCCATTCTTTAAATATCGAAGGTTTATGTATTCGCTGTAAAGAGTGATCGGCCCAGGCAAGGTTATCTTATGAAAAAGTCATCAATAGTTTTCATTTTAAGTACATGGGCTATGCTTTTATTTGTCCCCGTCACACAGGCGCAAACCCTGACAGACCCGTCACATCGAACGATCCGCGTCGTGACGTCATTTTATCCTATGTATATTATGGCGCTGAATGTGCTGAAAGATGTCCCCGGCGTAACGCTCACAAATCTTACCCCTCCCATGACCGGATGCTTACATGATTATGCCGCCACAACAAATGACATGAAAAAACTGGCTGATGCCGACATCTTTGTTTCCAATGGCGCTGGCATGGAATCATTCCTTGATCGGATCATGATGCAATACCCCAAGGTCAATATCCTTAAATTATCTGAGGGTATCCCGCTTATAAAAGAGGCCGGCCGTGACACCGATAACCCGCATGTATGGGTAAGCGTTCTAAATGCGATCAATCAGGTCAGGAACCTTGGTTTAGATATGCAAAAGGCCGACCCACGACATGCTGAACTTTATCGCAGGAATACTCAGGCGTATTTATCTAAACTTGAAACCTTGCGTCAAAAAATGCATGCCGCTCTGGCGCCATATAAGGCAAGAAAGATCATTACATTTCATGAAGCGTTCACATATTTCGCCCAGGAATTTGATCTTAATATCGTGACTGTTGTCGAACGTGAACCGGGCAGTGAACCGAGTGCCCGGGAATTGGCACAAACAATTGATACGGTTAACAGCTCTGGCATCAAGGTTTTATTCAGTGAACCGCAATATCCTGCCCTTGCGGCACAGACGATTGCCGCAGAAACAGGCGCAACGGTTTATACCCTTGATCCTTCTGTCAGTGGTCCCGATGATCCTAACGCGTACGTGAAGATCATGGAAACTAATGTTGAGGTCTTGAAAAATGCTTTCTCAAAATGATCAACCCAATGCCACCCTCGAACCGTCATGCCGGCACTGTTGTATTAAAATCCAGGATCTGACGGTCTGTCTTTCCGGCCACACGATCCTTGATGGGATAAACCTTCACGTTCATTGCGGTGAAGTTGTGGCCATCGTAGGGCCGAATGGTGCCGGGAAATCAACGCTCCTGCGCGCTATCCTGGGTGAGGTTCCGTATCAAGGGACCATGTCGTCTCTTATGGGCGGGGTCGAACGCAGAAGACCGCGTATCGGATATGTTCCGCAAAAGCTTCATTTTGAAATAGACTCTCCGGTCAGTGTCGCTGATTTGGTTGTTGCCGCGGTAAGCCAAAGGCCAGTCTGGTGGGGGATCAGTACTAAATCTTTTGAAAAAGTTAAACGCATCCTCAGTGTGTTTGCCGCCGATGATTTGATCACAAGGCGGATCGGAGAGTTGTCTGGCGGCGAACTCCAAAGGGTTTTACTGGCGATCGCCATGACCGCGAAACCGGAATTATTACTGCTGGATGAACCCGGCAGCGGCGTGGATGCCAAAGGACTCGGGCTCTTCTATCAACTTGTCCGTGACCTTAGAAAACAACATGACATTTCCGTAATTCTGGTCACGCATGACCTTTCCGGCATATCCGAGTACGTTGACCGCCTGGTCCTTCTTAATCACGCGATCGTGGCTGAGGGGAATCCGAAAGATGTTCTTTCCAACGAAAAACTGATCCAAATCTTCGGCCCCGGTTTATGGAATATATCTTCACTGCCCACTATATCCAATGAAAGATCATTATGATCGAGACCTGGTATAAATTAGTTGATGTCTTGCTGCCGTTTGACTGGGGACATTACATCTTTATGAAAAATGCCCTTTTAGCCATTGTGATCATCACACCTATCTATGCTGTTTTAGGGACCATGGTCGTCAGTAACCGTATGGCATTTTTTACCGATGTCCTTGGCCATTCAGCGCTCGCCGGGATCGGTATCGGGGTTCTCTGCGGCATTCATGATCCCACATGGCCTATGATCCTGATGGCGGTCTTTTTAGCCATTCTTGTTAATATTTTTAAAGGACTGACACGCACTTCTACAGATACTGTTCTTGGCGTGTTCCTTGCATTCATGGTAGCGCTGGGGATCACAATACTGAGTCGACAGGGAGGTTTTGTAAAATACACGAAATACCTTATCGGAGATATCCTTGCCGTTACTCCTGCGGAGATCAACTGGTTGGCGGTCATATTCTTTTTTGTTCTGGTTTATTGGTGTATTGCGGGCAATGCACTCATCCTGACCAGCGTTAACAGCTCCCTGGCACGTAGCCGTCGTATAAAAGTATTCCTCCTGGAAACCACATTCACCATACTGCTCGCCGTCATAGTCATGCTTTCGATACGCCTGGTCGGCGTCCTGATCATTAACTCGCTTTTAGTATTACCTGCCGCTGCCAGCCGTAATTTTGCGCGTGATACGCGGGCCTACACATTCTGGGCTGTCGTGTTCAGTCTTGTCTCTGGCATTACCGGACTGATCGCATCATATTATTGGGGGACAGCATCAGGCGCAACGATCGTCCTGTTTTCTGCAGGGTGTTATGTCATCTCCGTTCTAGCTGGCCGTTTGACAACTAAACTAGTTAATACTAATGTTTAAGAATCGAACACGAACTGAAAAGAGCACCTGTTCATGCACATGGCTGATGCCTTAATTTCTCCCGCTGTTGGCGGAACAATGTGGCTTGCCACGGCAGGCCTTATTGCCCATAGTTCGAAAAAAGTAACGGCTCAGGGGGATGACCGCAAAGTCCCACTCATGGGTGTTCTGGGCGCGTTCATCTTCGCCGTCCAAATGATCAATTTCACTATCCCGGCAACAGGATCCAGCGGACACTTAGGCGGAGGCATGATCCTGGCTATCCTGCTGGGACCTTATGCCGCATTCCTGGTCATGGCCTCAGTTCTTTTTGTACAGGCACTCTTTTTTGCTGATGGCGGCTTACTGGCCCTGGGTTGTAATGTTGTTAATCTGGGATTCTTTCCATGCTTCATCGCTTATCCGCTTATTTATCGCCTTATTGTCCACGACAAACCAAAACAAGGCCGCATTATGCTCGCCAGCGTTATCGCCTCGATCATCGGGCTGCAATTAGGCGCTTTTGGCGTCGTCATTGAAACATTTCTTTCGGGCATATCCTCACTGTCTTTTAAAACATTCATCCTTCTGATGCAGCCTATCCACCTGGCTATCGGCATTGTTGAGGGCATCGCCACAGCGGCTGTTGTGACTTTTGTGTGGAAAGCCCGCCCGGAAGTCGTCATGCCGTCTCCTTCAGATAAAATTTTGGATCTCCGCGGCATTCTGCTTGGTTTTGCGGCGTGCGCCTTGATCTTCGGAACTCTTTTAAGCAGATTCTCCTCAAAGGATCCCGACGGACTGGAATGGTCTATTTCAAAATCACGGCTGTATTCAAACTCTTATCAAAACACTTCATCCGATCGTGTGAAAGCCGGCGATGAATAATATCGGCAGAAATTATTTTGATATTAATTATATGGACACGCTCTCCGCAGGCGACAGTCCCTTGCACCGCCTTGACCCGCGGGCAAAACTGATCACGACCTTATTATTTATCGTGACTGTTGTTTCATTTGACAAATACACCCTGTCAGCCTTTCTTCCTTTCTTCCTTTATCCAGCCGCCCTTATCACGTCGGGAAAGATACCTGCCAGGTACATCATAAATAAAGTGCTTTTGGTTTGTCCTTTTGCCATTCTCATCGGCATATTCAATCCGATCATTGACACGCAGATACTGTTTCATATTGGCAACATGGAAGTATCTGACGGGTGGGTATCTTTCTTTTCTATTATCATAAAATCACTTCTGACCGTGTCTGCCGCGTTGATCCTCATATCCCTGACCGGCTTTAATGCCGTATGCGAAGCCCTGATCAAACTTGGCATCCCAAGGCCATTTGTCATCCAGCTCTTATTTTTCTACCGTTACCTGTTCGTTCTAACGGATGAAGCTCAACGCATGGACAGAGCCCGGGCTCTTCGTTCATTCAATACTTCCTCAATGAAACTCTACACATTCAGTTCATTCATCGGACATTTGCTGCTGCGCACGCTAGATCGTGCGGAGAGGATCTATCTGGCTATGTGTTCCCGTGGATTTAACGGGCACATCCACATGACCAAGACAATAAAAAATACATGGAAAGAGTTCAGTTTTGTGGCAGTATGGGTATCATTATTCTTACTGTTCAGGCTTTATAATATTCCTGTTTTATTAGGCGATCTTGTCACTGGAGTAGTTAAGTGAGCCATCATATAGTCGAAGCCCGTGACCTTCATTACACGTACTCTGACGGCACAATAGGCCTTCAGGGAGTTACTTTCCGCATCACCCACGGTGAATCTATCGCCCTGGTGGGGGAGAATGGCGCCGGAAAATCAACCCTCCTCATGCACACGAACGGCTACCTTTTAGCCTCGCGCGGTGAAATGCGTATCGGCGATGCCCCGGTCACAACCCATAACCTGAATATCATCCGCCGTACAGTGGGCATGGTCTTTCAGAACTCTGATGATCAATTATTCATGCCCACCGTCTTTGATGATGTCGCCTTTGGCCCCATGAACCTTGGCCTTGAAAAGGCAGAGGTCGAAAAAAGAGTCCGTGAAGCTCTTACCACCGTAGGCGCATCCCATTTATCAAAACGGCCGCCCTACAGGCTTTCACAAGGCGAGAAACGCTCTGTAGCTATTGCAACGGTGCTGGCCATGTCGCCGGATATTCTGGTCATGGATGAACCCACATCAAGCCTTGACCCTACATCACGCTTAAACCTGATCAAATTATTAAAAACATTCCGTCACACTAAGATCATTGCCACGCACGATCTGGACATGGCGATGGATCTATGTGAACGCACCATCGTCTTACATGAAGGGCGTGTAGTTGCCGACGGGCCGACTGCAGAACTTTTTAAAGATACGACCCTTTTGCATCGCTCTAATCTTGAGAAACCACTGCGTATGCAACAATGCCCTGTCTGCGGGACCGTTGATAAATTGAATAACACGAACCATAGGAGCCATCCATGAAGATCATCATTATCGGCATCAATCACGCGGGTACCTCCGCCCTAAGAACACTGCTGGCTCAAAACAGCGCCCACCAAATAACGGCCTACGACAGGAATACGAATATCTCTTTCCTCGGATGCGGTATCGCCCTTGTAGTAGGGGGGACTGTTAAGAACATCAATGACCTTTTTTATTGCACGCCGGTACAACTTGAGAAGAAAGGCGCCAATATCAAAATGAACCATGATGTCATCGCCATCAACCCTCTAACAAAAACTGTCACGGTTAAAGACCTGTCTACGAATAATGTCTTTGAAGACACTTACGATAAATTGATCTATGCCGCTGGGTCATGGCCTATCGACATACCGAACATACCCCAGGAAAACAGCGCTCTTACGAACGTGGACATTTGCAAACTTTACCAGCACGCCCAGGAACTCATCCGCAAAGCCGATGACACGTCCATCAAGAATGTAGCCGTCATAGGTTCAGGGTATATTGGCGTCGAGCTTGCTGAAGCCTATTGTCATAAGGGCAAAAGTGTGACGCTCATTGACTTCGATAAACGCACCCTGGCACGTTATTTTGATCCGGAATTCACATCACAACTTGAAAGCGATATCATTAAAGCCGGCATCAAACTTGCCTTAGGGGAGAAGGTTATTGATTTTAAAGGCGAGAACAATAAAGTAACCCATGTCATCACTGACAAGGGTTCATACGCTGCGGACCTGGTGATCAAATGCGTTGGGTTCAAACCGAACACTGAACTGCTGCCGGATGCCAAAAAGACATCCAACAATGCCATCATTGTTGATCAATACATGCGCACGAATCTCCCCGATATTTATGCCATCGGTGACGCCTGTGCCATGTACCATGCCGCATTCCAATCACATCAGCAGGTCGCTCTGGCCACTAACGCCGTAAAATCCGGCATCACAGCGGCAAGTCATATTAATGGCAATGAAAATATCAAAATTGCCAGTGTCGCCGGGACTAATGCCATTTGTGTCTTTGCGAACAAACTGGCCAGCACAGGAATAAATGAAGAGACCGCCCGACGGCTTAAGCTTAATGTTGCCTCAAGCTATATCGAAGATAATGACCGCCCGGAATTCATGAGTTCCTACGGCAAAACCAAGATCAAGCTTGTCTATGATAAAGACACCTTGCGCCTGCTGGGAGCCCAGATCGGATCCTATGGCGATACCAGCCACACGGAAGTCATTTATTACCTGGCCCTGGCGATACAGCAAAAACTGACCTTACTGGACATCGCCTTTACGGATGTATATTTTCTGCCTCATTTCAATAAACCATTTAATTTCGTACTAGCCTCGATCATGCAGGCGATAGGTCTTAATTACTATAAAAATTAATCTTAACTAGCCTTGGCAACTAATGCTGTGATAAAGTTAATACCTGATGAATACGATAGCTAACCCATTTTTTATCTATTTTTCCGACCTTCTTGACATGAAGGTCATTGATGCTGATGGAAAATACATCGGCAGGCTCTACGACTTTTCAATGGCCCTTAACAATGATATTTACCCCAGGGCTAAAGGGATCATCGTTAAAGATGGACTGATATCGCCCTTTTATATGGAGATCCCTATCAGCGATGTCGTACGTTTTGCTGATCAGATCCATTTACGCGTTCCTCTTTCCGCCATCCATCGCCACAGGTCCAAGTTAGACGTTGAATTTGCGCTGAGGCGTGATGTTCTGGACCAGCAAATTGTTGATGTCGAAAATAAAAAGGTCGTTCGCGTCAATGATGTTCATCTTCTAAAAGTGGAGAACCAGTACCACGTGGCGCATGTCGATGTCGGCCTTCGCTCACTCATCAGTCGACTTGGCATCAACCCCTTCGTTGATTTTATTGTACGTACATTTAAACCCAATGCTGATTATCTGACCGCCGATGAACTTGTTTCATGGAAAAACTCTCAAGTTCTTACACTAGGTAATCAAAAGAACGTCCTTAAACTTGACGTAGCACGCGCGAAGATCGCCAAAATCCCTCCTGTAGCACTGGCCGATATTATGCGTGACCTGGACATTTTTGAGCAGCTGTCTGTTTTCCGTACCCTTGCCTTTGATATACAACTAAAGGTATTTACAGACATGACACCTGATGACAAATTAGGCCTTGTGGGACTTCTTGACGACAGGGAATTGGTACAACTGATCTCTAATATCCCTTCTGATGAAGCCGCTGACTTTTTGATGAGTATTCCTAAAACACGCGTTCAGCAACTGATGCGTTTAATGGAATCTCAAGCTTCGAAACGATTACGTGCTCTTTTAGGTTTCCGTAAAGATTCAGCGGGAGGCCTCATGGCCACCGAATTCCTAAGCCTGGGGAAAGACGCCACTGTTGCTGATGCCATGAATAAACTGAAAAGCTCTGTCGATTTCCCGGGAAGTTTTAATACGATTTATGTTGTAGATGACCAAAATAAGTACTTAGGTACAACAACAATCAGGCGTTTCATCAATGAACCGCCTGAACGTCCCATCATCACTACATGCCACGCTCAAAAGATCTTTGTCCATACAGACGACGGCATGGAGAAGGTTGCTGTTCTTATTGAACAATACAAATATTCTGCCATCCCCGTCGTTAATGACGATGATGTCCTCGTGGGTGCCATTACGGTGGATGATGTCATGGAAGAACTGATCACATTAACATGGGGCAAATATAAGGATCAACTGTAATGTGCTGCACTGGGAATATTCATGAAAATAATTGAGAACTTTAAAAATAGCCCTGCTTTTCGAAACATTGTCATTTTTCTGGCTATTTTAGGGCCAGGCATTGTTACCGGGAGCGTTGATAACGATGCCGGTGGCATTACAACGTATTCTGTAGCCGGAGCTCTGTATGGCTACAATCTTCTATGGACACTGATCCCGTCATTCATTGCCCTTTTGGTCATCCAGGAAATGAACCTGCGCATGGGTATGATAACCGGTAAGGGCCTTGCTGACCTTATCCGTGAAAACTTTGGCGTTAAGATCACCGCGTTTATTTTCGTCGGCCTCATCATTGCTGACATCGGTAATACCGCGACTGAATTTGCCGGTGTAGCCGGCAGTATGTCGATCTTTGGTGTCAGCAAATATATTTCTGTGCCATTGACCGCCTTTGCTGTCTGGGTCCTGGCTACAAAAGGGAATTATAAGATCGCCGAACGGATATTCCTTTTCTTCAGTTTCTGTCTTTTGTTTTACATCATTTCAGCGCTTATGGCCAAGCCAGACTGGCCGGCTATCGGACATGCTTTTGTCCATCCTTCCGTTAAAATGGATAATGAGTACCTAGGCATGGTCCTTGGGATCATCGGTACGACCATCGCACCGTGGATGCAATTTTATATGCAATCCGCGGTCATTGAAAAAGGCATTACGGTCAAAGAATATAAATATGCGCTTATTGACGTGATCATCGGCTGCACAGCGACCGTGGTAGTAGCATTTTTCATCATCGTTGCCTGCGCGGCAACCCTGAACAAAAATGGCATTGTCATTAAAGAGGCAAGTGATGCCGCCATGGCCCTTAAGCCATTCGCTGGCGTCCTGGCATCACAATTCTTTGCCTTCGGTCTGTTTATCGCTTCAGCATTTTCTGCAACGATCCTGCCATTGGCAACAGCTTTCTATGTTTGCGAAGCCTTCGGATTTGAAGCCGGGATCGATAAACGTGTGGATGAAGCTCCGCAGTTCTATTGGCTTTTTGGCAGCATCATAGCGATCGCTGTCGGTATCATCCTTTGGCCAAACGCTCCGCTCATCATGATCACCATATGGTCACAGATCATTAACGCCATGCTTTTACCCGTTGTTCTAATCTCCATGATCTATATGGTTAACAGCCGTTACATCATGGGTGAATATGTTAATAATCGATTTCAGAACATTGTCGGGCTAGGCACAACCTTTATATTGATCTGCTTAACAATCTTAATGTTAATATCGCCTTTAGAGCCCCTCTTCAAGAATATCTTTAATCTACTTATTAAATAATTCTTTATTCTGGGATACTCACTGACGAGATAATAAATTGAAATGTTAATCAATCGTTTGTATACTGCTAAAATCTTCCTGAAAATATTTTCAGGAAGATTATGTTAAAGAAATAGACCATTGATGGACGCATCACTGAAGTCACAACTGATGGGGTAGGAGAAAATTATGAAGAATCTTGATGGTCTGTGCAAAGGAATGCACGTTCTGGTTGTTGATGATCTAAAGCCTAATCTGGACCTTATGAAAGCTTATTTCGAGGTGTTAGGTTGCAGCGGCGACTATGCCTTGAACGGGGTCGAAGCCATCAATAAGATCAAAGCCAACCAATATGATGTCTGTTTAATGGACTTCCAGATGCCTGTCATGGGTGGGATCGAAGCCACGAAGGTGATCCGGGGCGAGTTAAAATCTAACATTCCCATCATAGCCTTAACGGGATCAGCCACCATCGAAGACCTTAAAGTCGGCTTGAGCATTGGCATGAACAGCTGTTGTATGAAACCCGTTTCTCTTGAGGAGTTAGCCAGCGCATTGCTTCATTATTTGAAACACTAAGGTTTTCAATATGTCTTTCTTCCTAAATACCACAAAAGAAATGGCGGCATAACATGGAAAATACTATTTCCTCGAAGAAAAAGATCCTTATCGCCGAAGACGACCCTGACAATAAATACCTCATGCAAGTCCTCATGGACGAATTGAAGCAACCGTGTGAGATCGTCTCCAACGGACAAGAGGCCGTCGACCGTTTAAAGACAGAGGACTTTTCTTTGATATTCATGGACATACGTATGCCGATCATGAATGGTTATGAAGCTACGACGGCCATCCGCTTGTTCAATAAAGAGATCCCGATCATTGCAGTAACAGCACACGCTATGGAATGGGTACCCGGAAAATGCCTGGAAATGGGAATGAATGACTATATTTCAAAACCTTTCACATTCGACAAAATAAAAGAATTTATTGATAAATGGGCCAAATGATCTCTTGTTCACATGATCAATAAGTTCAAAATTTATATTTGATGCGCCTTGGAAAATAGGGCGAACTTACTCTGAAATATGAAGCCCTCAAAAGATCCTACAGCTAAAAACATACGCATGTTCGCTCTGGCAACCTCAGCCGTTTTTGAATTGCTTGCCGGTCCTTTTATCGGATACTTCACTGGCATCTTTCTGACTACAAAGTTCGGCATGCCGGCGCTTACGATGCCTGTCGCTGTATTTACTGGTTTTGCCTTAAGTTTCTATGCTGTGTTACTGACGATCAATAAAATCAATAAAACAAACGACACTATTCATCCTCATGCCTGACCCGATCCTCCTTGTCGCCGATAAAAATAAAGAAATTTACGACATGCCGAAGTTTAATGCTTGCGGCCAGGCCGGAAGCTTTTTATCTGTCCTGGCTGGAAAAGACCTGATCCCTCTGCCTAAAGGCAGCAATCTCTATCTACTTCCTGACCGGCAACCGATCGCCTTTAACCCTCAAACAAATTCATTTCAAGCTATTGATGATCATTTAGCCGTTGCCGCCTTCTTGCCCCCAGGCTACACGCAGCTCTTTACAACGGCCTATAAAGAAACAGCAGGCGCTGAATTACTGCCGCTTTTTGCTTACACACCCGTCGCGTATTATAAGAATGCTTTCTACGTCCCTGCCGTACATATCGACAAGCGCAAAAATCACGATATCACATTGACCGACTGGGGAAGGGTAGACCGCAAGATCAATTCATTCCGTAAACTTAGAAACCGTCTCATCCCTCACTTAATATCCTGTGCAAAATGCCACGGATGTCCAAATGCGATCAATTTCTTTCTTGGCAAACTTGAATGCCCGTTGCCGGTATCACCCGGATGCAATGCCCGTTGTTTAGGCTGCATCTCGCTACAAGCCAAAGGCTCATGCCCGTCAACACAATCACGCCTCAAATTTACACCAAAACCTGAAGAGATCGCTGAGATCGCCCTCATGCATATCGGAACCGCTTCAAAGCCCATCGTCAGCTTTGGACAAGGCTGTGAAGGCGAGCCTCTTCTCGCCGCGGCTACGATCAGAAAGGCTATCCGCCTAATACGTTCTCAAACCCCGCATGGCACGATCCACATGAATACCAATGGCAGCCTTACCAACGAACTTGAGTTACTGTTCGATGCCGGGCTCGATAGTATTCGTGTAAGCCTTAATAGCGCTCAAAGCCATATTTATACCCGTTACTACGCACCGCGCGGATACACATTCAATGCTGTAAAACGGTCGATCCTGACTGCCAAAAAACACAAAAAGTTCGTTGCCCTGAATTATTTAACCATGCCAGGCCTCACTGACAGGGAAGATGAGTTCAACGCGTTGCACGGGCTTCTTTCTGCCACAAACCCCGACATGATCCAATGGCGCAACCTTAATTATGACCCTCAGCGCTATTTTAAAAAACTGAACCTGCGATCCTCATCACGATTGTTAGGGATTAAGGATCTGATCGTTGCTGTAAAAGAAAACTTTCCGATGCTACGATATGGGTATTTCAATATCCCTAAAGAAGATTACTGAGATGATAGATATTCCTGATTCCATGCTTCCAAAGAATGAAAAAGGTGAGTGCCTTTGTCCAAAATGTGCGGCGCTGATCCCTATGTGCACTTGTCCTGTACAGCAAAACGAACAGCATAAGAAATTACGTGTCACACCCCATATCCGCCTCGAGAAATCCGGGCGAAAAGGCAAAACAGTCACCATCATTGGCGGATTGCCGAATGATAAAACATTTCTGCAAAAATTAACAAAAAGTCTTAAAATAAAGACAGGGTGCGGTGGCACATACTACATTGAAAATAATATCGGGATAATTGAGATCCAGGGAGACCACCGCAAGGCGTTGGGTATGATTGATTTTTCAGAATATTAGTTTAAAAATGTATCGCACTGAGAACGGCAGGTGTTTTATGAAAAACTTAAAATTAATCTTAACATTAATATTTTCAAGTTTATTACTTCTAAATACGTGTACCTTGTCATATGCTCGGATCAACAGCTCCAGAGCACCAGGTACAAGGGTAAGCATTTTTTCTCGTGATAATGCTAATTTATTCAAGAAAAAGGCGTTTTTAGATCGCAGCAACATGGCTTTTCAGCGTCTTGGTCGTTCAAACAGATTCACAAACACATCTATATTTAAATCTTCTATTTCGACAAGGATCAGCGCCCTGAGAAGAAATTCTCGCAGCAATTAACCTTTGGAGCATAAATGAAACGAGCCTTGGTTATTGATGATAACGCTGTCAATCGGCAGCTTTTGGTGGAGATCCTGCTTGATCAGATCAAATGTGATGAAGCGGATAGCGGTAAAGTAGGTCTGCAGCTATTCAAAGAAGCTTTATCTGCAACTCCGTATGATCTGGTCCTTTTAGACATAGGGATGCCTGATATCAACGGTTTGACAGTCCTTTTTGAAATGAGGAATCTTGAAAAAATCCATCATAAGCTTGAACAAACACCGGTTATTATCGTGACTGCCTATAAGAAACTTTCCGATGAAGCCCACCGCCTGGGATGTAATGATTATTTAACTAAACCAGTTGATCCTGAGGCCATTATAAATATCATCGAAGAAAGACTTGGACCATTAACGCCCTCTGCCCAGTGATCCTGATCATTCATCCCTGTAAAATGAAATACTGCTAATGGCAACCATTCAGCCCATTGACAAAAAAAGCATTACACAAAAGACCCTACGCGGCCTGCAGTCGCTTTATTTAAAGATCTTCAGGATCAATGATTCACCCCATAAGATCGCCGCAGGATTTGGTCTTGGTGTTTTCTTGGGGATATTACCAGCTACTGGCGTTATTGCCGCGATCATTCTGTCAGTCTTTTTGCGCATCAACCGCGCCAGCGCTATTCTTGGCAGCGTCATCACCAATACATGGGTGACCATCCCATTTTTCTTCATGTCTATTCAGATCGGCGCAAAATTATCGGGAAGTACCCCGGAAAGTATCAAGGCCGAATGGATCTTATTATTTCAGGATTTCCATTGGGCTAAGTTAATGGAAGGAGCTGCACAAAAGATCTTTATCCCTATTGTTCTGGGATATATTTTTTTATCACTTTGTGCCGGAGTATTGGCCTATCTCATTGCTTTAGCCGTAACGTCTTGGATGCAACGCAGAAAAGCTATCAGGAATACCAAAAACAAATGAAAAGAGCTCCTTTCTTCTTAATCCTTTTACTTTTTGCAACAAGCATTCCTGTTGCCCATGCCAAAGAATCTTATCGCCGGGAAATGTTTGTCAGCGTTATTGAGGAACCTCAAGTCCTTTCAAACCGTGAAGAAATTAACAAACTCATTTTATTCGCAAAACAAGCGCGTATAAAAGTACTTTATATCCAGATCTACCGCGCAAATATGTGCTGGTTCGCTTCAAACGTAGGGGACTCATCGCCTTATCAAAATGCGCTCAAATCTGTCGGTGAAGACCCTCTGAGCCTTTTGATCAAACAAGCCCACGCTAACGATATTGAGGTACATGCCTGGCTTAACCTGTTGAGCCTTGCCAAGAATGCCAATGCACCCTTACTTAAGAAATATGGCTATGAGATACTGACCAGAAGTCTTGCACCTAAGAAAACGTTGGATGACTATAAGATCGATGAGCAGTATTTCCTTGAACCGGGGGACCTGCGCGTTCACAAAGAACTGACCGACCTGGTGAAAGAAGTTGTCACCGCTTACCCCAAACTGGATGGCATACAATTCGACTATATCCGTTACCCTGATATACATCCGATTTACGGGTACACAAAATCCAACATCGAACGCTTCAAACGGTCAACAGGAATAGCCACCATTAGTGATACTGATCCCGTTTGGAAAACCTGGAAACGAGATCAAGTATCTCTCTTGCTTACAATCCTTACCCGAAAAGCTCATTCTATAAAACCTGATATTCATGTTTCCACAACCGGTTGCATGAGCTACACCCGCGCCTATGAAGAGGCGTTCCAGGATTGGCCGTCATGGATCAACTCAGGGTTAGTAGACTATGTAACGATCATGAGCTATCCGGACACTACCCCTGAATTCATCAAAAGCATCTCAGATGCCCAAAAAAGAGTGACTGATTTCAGTAAAGTGCACGTAGGGATCGGCGTATACAAACTTTTAAAGGACCCGGAATCTTTTGTCCAGCAATTATCGCTCTGCCAGGATTCAAAAGGAGGGGCCTGTGTTTTCTTTTACTATAGTAATCTGTCACAGACCCCGGCCTTAAAAGATATCATTACAGCGTCACCTTAAGGAGATCAACATGCAAGTCGAAATGTTCACTATCTGCGATGCGGCTACCAGCGACCACGGCAAGATAAATATCCTGGGTTCTTTCGATACGATCTGGGTCCGGCAATTCCCGACGTTGTACCCTCACTGCGCTGTTGCCGTAAAAATACGTTTCTCATCTGCTGAAAAAGGCAACCACGGACTGTCTGTACGCTTCATTGACGCCGACGGACAGAATGTATTGCCTCCAGCCACCGGCACATTCCCCATAACAATGCCGGACAATCAGCTGTCCTCATCAGCGGATATTATCCTGAACATTCAATCCCTGAATCTAGCCAAGCCGGGGGAGTATTCTTTGGAACTTTCGGTCGATGGACAGAATAAGCTCTCATTACCCCTATTTATCCGTCAATCTGTACCATCGGTCTGATCTGTGCCAAACGTCTCTAACTTGCTCAAAGCAACCAAAACCCTCAATACACTGCTTTGGCCTGTTGTCGCTTTAAGCTTCCTGGAATCAACTAATCTTTTACTTGCCTTCCGCCTCCCGGCATCTACCGTTGCCTCTTTGGCCTGGATGGAATTTATCGTCAATAATGCATTAAAGTTATTCATAACCGCGTTTGCCTATGGTTTCCTGGCTGATATCGCTTTAAAGAATGAACTCTTTCAAACCAAAGCCGCCTTGTTCAACAACATACGTTCTTTCTTAATTTTGACTTTTGTCCTGAGCGGCCTTCCGTATCTGGCTCACTTTATTGTATTCATATCTTCATCAAACCCGATGCAAATAAACATTCCTTTTCATACGATCCAAATGGTCTGCCAGCCTGTTATAGCGATCCTGCTGTTACGCGTGGTCCTTGCCAAGAAAGCGCCGGATCTTCTAGCAAAAGATCTATCCTTATCCGCCTTACTTACGATTATTGCCGCTATCATTGTCTTTTACCTGGCATATGGCCTTTATTTCTGCATCCCGGATGAGCTTAATGCGGTTAAAAGTTTAACGATCTTTACCCTGAAATATGCTGGTTTCTGGATGTTCCTGGCCTTCCTTCATACCATGATCAATGAAAGCCCCTCCCGGAATAACCCGGATCAAACTGAAAATGAGATCATCCTTATCAGCCCACCATTAGGAGGAATAGTCCAGGGCATTGTATCGATCGCGACACACTCAACCCCTTTTGTTTTCACGATCATCAAAGCGCTGACACCCGTCCAATATTCCTTCCGTGAATATACCCGGATCGCCTGGCGTAAGGATTTCTTCAGGTCAGGCCGGCTTGTAGCCATAACTTCCATGTCAACCAATATCATCCTGGCCTATAAGGTCGCCAAGGAGTTCCGTAAGCAGGGCAGTAAGGTTGTTATGGGGGGGCCGCATGTAACCGCATTCCCCGATGAGGCCCTGGAATTCTGTGATGCGGTCGTCATCGGTCCTGTCGAAAGCATATGGAAAGATATCATCCGCGACTACGAGCAGGGAACACTGCACGGGAAATACGCGGCACCACCTCTAGAAAAAGATTTCGCCACAACGAATGAATTTCTTTTGAAAAAAGCTTCCCCTTATCTTGCCCATCGCTGTTTAGAAACGACGCGTGGATGCAAGTTCAATTGTTATTTCTGCGGGGGAGGTCATCTTAAGATCGGTTACCACCAGCATCCGATCGAAACTACCATTGCCCTGGCACGTAAAGCGGCCCAACACGCCAGGACAGTTGTTTTCATTGATGATAATATCTATTCAAATCCTGCCTACACCAAAGAGCTCTTCGAACGACTGCGCCCCCTTAACATCCGTTGGAGAAGCTCGGCGAGCCTGGATATTGCCAAAGACCCGGAATTAATAAAACTCTGCAAGGCAAGTGGCTGTGTCGGACTAACCATCGGATACGAAACTTTTCCCGGCTCAAAAGAATCAGGGAAAGGGAAGTTTGCAATGGCGGAGGATTATATTAAACTGACCAACGTCCTCAAGAAAGCGGGCATCCCGGTTATCGGGAATTTTATTTATGGTTTTGAATCAGACGATTTCTTTTCCTTCTGGAAACTATGGGCCTTCATGATCAGACTTTCATTAAATTCGACAAGGATATCCCTGTTTACCCCCATACCTAACTCACGTTTCTATCAGGACATAGAAAACAGCGATCGATTCATCAATCTTAACTGGAATAGACTGGATGGCATGTCGTTAATGTTCAAACATCCGAAACTGAATAACCCCTTATTCCGTGACGGATTCATGCTGATCACCGTCTTTTCTGTAGCAACAACTTCCTGGTTCGGCAGAATACTCCTCGTTTTTACCATTTTCTATATAACGATGGGGTGGGCATGAGGCAGATATTTGACCGTTTACGCGAGTCCTTCAATTTACTCAATAAACTCATTCTGCCCGTTGCCGTTCTAACGTACTTTGAATCCTGGAGCCCGGTCATTGCTTTCCATTTACCTCAAGCATTGGCCAATATCCTCGCCTGGCCAGAATTCATTGGCATGTTCCTGCTGAAAGCAACTTTAACCGCTTTCACCTATGGCTACCTGATCGAGCATGCCACTGGCCAGGAGTTTCCGCCCCTGGTCAAATCGTTCAACATTAATAAAAAAGCTTTCTTCAAGACAGCCGTTTGTTTGACCTTACTACCTTATCTGTTGCATTTTGCTGTTTATTTATTATTAAATACACCAACCCCGTTCCATACCGTCCAAATGCTTGTACAGCCATTGGTAGCGATCTTGTGGGTCAAAATAGTCCTGGAGCATAAATATCCCTCAGAAACCGCGGCACGTCAGAAAATGACCACAGGCACTACCTGGGGCGTTGTTATCATAACTTCGTTGATCTTTTACAGCGTCTATTCTTTCTATTATTTCATTCCTGAAGAATGGGTTGCCCTTAATGCCATGGGTATTTTTCTTCTGAAATACTCAAGTTTCTGGATATTCTTAAGCGCGGCTACGACGATCATCCAACAATTGAACCTTCCTAAAACCGTCTCCTGGCCTAAAGAAAGAACGATCATCCTGATAAACCCTGTCTCAGGCAGCCTGATCTACAGCCTTTCATCATTCGCTTTTCGTGAAAAACGTCCCTACGTCTTTAACATCCTGCGCGGCCTTACCCCTGACGGTTATGAATTTAAAGAATTCACCCGCATTCCCTGGAAAGAAGAACATTACACACCTGCCGGCATAGTAGGGATTACCTGCTTTTCCAATAATTGTATGGAGGCTTACAGGATCGCCAAAGGATTTCGGAAAAGAGGCAGTAAGGTCATCATGGGAGGTTCTCATGTTACCGCCTTCCCTGAAGAGGCTTTGGAATTTTGTGATACCGTTGTTGTCGGACCGGTAGAAGGTGTTTGGGAAGATCTGATCCGTGACTATGAATCAGGCAATTTAAAAAGAACCTATGCTGGAAAACCTACCCCTGAAGCATACAATAAAGTAACTCGATTCCTGTTAACCCAACCACCGGAATTGATCACCAGTTCAATTGAAACAACGCGCGGTTGCAAATTCAATTGTAATTTCTGCGGGGCAGGGCATCTGCGTATTGGCTATTACAATCATCCGCTGGATCTTGTCATTGAACTGGTCAAAAAAGCCAGTACCTATGAGAAAACCCTGAACTTTCTTGATGACAACATTTATTCGGATCCTGCCTACGCCAAAGAGCTTTTTAAACGCCTGATCCCTCTGAAGATCCATTGGAATGCCAACAGCAGCATTGATATTGCCAAAGACCCCGAAGCCCTGCAACTGTGCAAAGACAGTGGGTGCGTACAGTTGTTGATCGGCTATGAGATCTTCGCCGGATCAAAAGAAGTTGCCAGGATCCCGAAACTGTCCATGGCGCATGACTATATCAGCCTGACCCAAAAACTTAAGAAAATGGGCATACAGATCAAAGGGCAGTTCCTTTACGGATTTGATTCAGATGACTTTATGACATTCTGGAAACTGGTATGGTCTTCAGCCAAGATCAGGCCCCTGATGTCCACCTTGACACTGTTCACACCAATCCCTAATTCGCGTTTATACGGGGATATTGAAAAGCAAGACCGCTTTATTAACCTGAATTGGAACAGGATCGATTTTCTAACACTGACGTATGATCACCCGAAACTGAATAATCCATTCTTTAGAAATTGTTTTATTGTCGTAAACTTCTTCTTTTTCCTAAGTACATCCACTACAGGATTAATTTTCCTGATGCTAATGCTCAGTTATTTCTACTTTGGATTAATCTAAACGACTTTAACAGGTACTATGCGGTCTGCAAGGATAGAAGACCTGGAGAGAGCCCGGGCAGCCCAGGCTACAGACAATATGATCAGTGATGCCTGCGTAAAAGGGATAAAGATCAACAGCAGAAATGCATATAGAAATACCAAACCATACCGGAATATAGACATCCACCCCGAAACTGTATCTATCAGTTCTGGCGCCTGATATTTCTTTTCCAAACGAACACTCATTTGAACAATAGTTATCTTCTTCAGATCTTCTTCCGAAAATTCTGACTGTACAAATGCCGTAACATTATCTGCCAAAAGGTTCTTATACGGTATCTCGATCAGATAAGCCGCTGCCAAAGACAAGAATATCCAGATGCCGTCATATGGCTTATATGAAAGGCCAGCTTTCAGAATATAGCCGGCCACAGAAAGATTAACGAGCATAATAAAAACATGGAACAAGAGAAACATCTTGATCTCTTTGGCCCTGGAAGAAGATGAAAAATACGTCCTTACCGGCTTGTGCGCCAGTAGTCTCAAGGCCCAACGGGCGATTTCTTCATCATAACGGATGGTCGATCTAAACGAATTACTTGTCATGTTGTCATTCTACCCAAAATCATGTTTCGAACAAGGCTAAAAAAATATATTGGCAATAAATCCTAAAATGGTGTATATTTACTTTAATCTTAAAAAAGCAAAATTATCATTAAGTTGCTTTCTCGATAGACCCTTAAAAGGGAGGTACCCCATGAGTGAATGGAAAGAAGACAAGCCGATCAAGGTCAATCAAGCTCAACGCGAGATTTTCGGTTGGGATAATATTGATATCCTTATCTAAACAAGCACGATCTTGATTCACTAAAAAACCCTGTAAAGCATTATGCATTACAGGGTTTTAGTGTTTTTACGCCTTTTTGCCGCTTCAAAAGAAAATAAACACCCGCAATAATCCTGCTGATAGAAGTTCTCACGCCTTAAAACGTCCAGCATACGCTTTATACCGTCAACCTTCCGCCAATTTCTGTCCCAAAATCGAACTGAAGGGTAGAGGCGTACGGCTTTTATCCCTGCGGAATTGACCTGATCCATATCTTTCCAGCGTGATATGCCATTGGTAGTGGCCAGGACGTCAAAAGCATGCTCATACGCGTAAAGTGCCGCCCGCTCAAGGCGCATATCAAAACAGGCCTGACAACGGCGTCCGCGCTCTGGCTCTGACTCCAATCCCGACACCCTCAAAAACCACTGATCAGGATCATGATCTACGTCCACGCAATCAAAACCGGCTTTACCGGCAAACAAGATGATCTCTTCCTTGCGACGCAAATATTCCTGGACCGGATGAATGTTCGGGTTATAAAAGAATAAAGTCGGGTGGCAGCCCTCATTCAAAAGAGTTTCTATGATGCCGCCTGAACAGGGGGCGCAGCAAACATGCAAAAGTATTTTTTTATTTACAGGATCCATTGTCATTTTAAAAGAAAATGAGGTTGATTGAAAAGTCCGCTATGTTATACTAAAAAAATAATAAAAGCTCCCGAGAATAAATGCTACAGAAAATTATCTTACTCCTCATTCTAATTTGCTTCTCATGTCCCGTCTTCGCGGCACCATCGGCTACAACAACCAAAGATGGCCTTAACTTCGAAGTAGCCAGCACCGCTATCAACACGATCGGGGCTACAAAATACCTCGTCATCGAATTCAAATTCAACAACCAGACTGGTTCCAGAAAAATAGACCTCGATAGCGGTTTTCAATACGCGCTGGCAGATAACTTCAATAACCGTTACCGTCCTTTGCCAAAGCCGGCAGATTATACCAAACAACTCGAACAATTACCCAAGAATTTCCCGAGCGTTTATCCCGGAGAGTCCTGCATAACAACGCTTTTCTTTGAAGCACCTGTGCCAAATGCATCGACCCTTGAACTTTTGGTCACCGCCCCCAGCCTGGGCATAAATACACCTGTATCTGTTCATTTCTCCATCAGCCCGTTCAATCCAACCGCACAAACCGAACACTCTGACAACCAATGGATAGAGATCATATCCCCTGAAAATGGTTCTGTAATCGAGAAGGGGACGGTTTTTCCCCTCAAGATCAAACTCAAAGCAGGGCAACTCCCGAATAAACTTATCGTTCTTGCCTTTGACCATACCTTTGAAGACCTATCTCCTTCTGAGGAAAATGTTTACAATATTGCTACTCCTGAAAACACGGCTGTCGGGCAGGCGAGTATCAGCGTTATTGGCCTCTGGAATACACCCCCCAACAACCAGGTTGCCGCCAAAGACATTATCATTTATGTTAAGGGTGAACCCCCTTTAACTCAACTCTAAGCCCCATAATCCATCTTAAAGATATGTTATACTTTCTTTAAGGAGATCATTAAAAATGAACGCCTATTATTTTTCATTTATTGTTATATTTGTTTCGTTCTTTTGTTTTCCTGTGAATGCACAGGTAACAGATGCTATTCTCACCAGTGCAGCCATTGATAAAATATCCCCAGAAATAATACCTGATGGGACAACACCCAGTGAAGTAAAGTCAGATTCAACAAAATCTGATGAAGAACTTACTCCGGAAGAATTAAAGGCAAAAAGGTTGAAGGCCAAAATTGAACGTATGCGTGCCGAGAAACTAAAGAAGAAAGAGCAAATAAAGAAGCTCAAAGCTAAGGCAGCCAAAGAAAAAGCCAGGATCAAGGCTCAGGAGCTTGAAAAACAGCGACTTGCAGACATGGAAAAGAAAAGAAAGAAACGCATTAAAGAATTAAAAAAGCAGCAAAAGATGCGCAACAAAAAACTCCCCAGTATCAGATTAAAACATTAACTGATCTTCCCCTACGGTCAATCAATGCCTAAACTTGCCCTGAATGCGATCATTTTTGATATGGATGGCGTGATCACCATGACCATGCCTTATCATTTCCGTGCCTGGCGCAAAGTTTTTGCCGAGGCAGGGATCAACGTTAGTAAATTTGAAGTCTATTCCCGAGAAGGTCAAAAAGGCATACGCAGCGTTATTGAAATATTCAAAAAACACAATAAAACAGTAACGGCCTCACAGGCAAAAGCTCTTTTGCATCAGAAAGAATCGCTGTTCAAAACGCTCGATAAAACCCCATTTGTGACCGGAGCAAAACCATTCATTAAGAAATATCACCGTAAGGGCGTCATGCTCGCTTTGGTCACAGGCACAGCGCGCCATGAAATTGAAAAAATACTCCCTAAAAGTCTTCTCGCATGTTTTAATATCATCATCAGCGGCAGTGATGTGCGTTACGGAAAACCTCATCCGGAGCCTTACAGAAAAGCCATCAAAGCCTTAAAGCTTAATAGGGAAGAGGCTATTGTCATCGAAAATGCACCTTTTGGCATCACATCGGCGGTTAAAGCAAAAATTAAATGCATTGCCATAGAAACATCACTGCCCCAAAGATATTTAAAAGATGCCGACCATATCGTTCACAATTTTAAGGAACTTGAAAAGTACCTGAAACAACACTACGCCTTATGAAACACCCCAAGATCCTTGTGATCTACAAACGCAGTTCACTGTCTGTTGCCGGAAAACTTTCCGAACAACTGCGCTATAATGAACGCTTTCAGGCTAATCATAAAGCCCATTATCTGACACTGCGTCATGTTGAATCGATACTGAACACGCATAAGATCAAATACCATAAACACACCCGCAGCCGTGGCCTGAACTACAAACCCTATAGTCTTGTCATTACTGTCGGGGGAGACGGAACGCTCCTGGAAGCCGCCCGAGGGCTTACCAGTAAACAGATCCTGTTAGGCGTAAACTCTGACCCGAAATGGAGCATTGGCCAGTTTTGCTCTTGCCACCAGGGGACATTTGAACAGGTATTGCTAAAAACCCTCAAAGAACCATCCGTCTTCCGACTTACCAAATTAAAGCTGGACCTGTTCAGTAATAAAGAGAAATATAGCGTTGAGTGCCTCAACGATATCCTCATATGCCATGCCAATCCTGCTGCTATGACGCGCTACCAGTTAAAGATCGGTACAGTCACTGAATTTCACCGTAACTCCGGCATCTGGTTCTCAACAGCGGCAGGTTCGACGGGCGCCATGCTATCGGCCGGAGGCGTTCGCATGAAACCCTCATCAACGGATATCCAGTACAAGCCACGTGAGCTATACCAGGTACAAAGCGTTAGTTATCAATTAACAGGCGGCTTTATCCCGAAAATGAAAAAGGCACAGATCGTCTCATCTATGGCCCGCGGATGTATTTTTGTCGACGGATCACATGTGAAGCTGCCGTTCAGTTACGGCAGCCGCGCTGAAGTATCTTCATCCAAAAATTTCATCCAGCTCGTCCATGAACCAAAGTTTTGATCAACAATTGCTGAAATGGTATCACGCCAATGCCCGTGAAATGCCTTGGCGCGCCACCAAAGACCCTTATAAAATATGGGTCTCTGAGGCGATGTTGCAGCAAACGACCGTCAAGACCGTCCTGGGTTATTATCCGGCATGGTTAAAGGCTTTTCCCGACGTTCACACGCTGGCAAGATCTCCCGTCGAAAAAGTCCTTAAAGCATGGCAAGGACTAGGCTATTACAATCGCGCCCGTAATTTCCATAAAGCCGCGCAGATCGTCGTAGGAGAATTCGACGGGAATTTACCTTCAGATCCTGCTGAATTAAGAAAACTGCCCGGTTTCGGGCCTTATATGTCAGCGTCGGTGGCCAGTATTGCATTCGACGTGAAGATACCTTTGGTCGATGCCAATGTCAGGCGCGTGATCATGCGCATCACCAACGTCCATGGACCGGCGGTCAGTTCACTGGATGACAAGATACTTGAATTCCTTAATAAGGTCATGCCAACACATCATTGCGGTGATTTTAACCAGGCATTAATGGAACTCGGTGCCATGGTCTGCACATCCAAAGAACCTAAATGCAACCAATGTCCGGTCAAAATTCACTGTAAAGCCTTTGAAAAAGGCTGCCAGGAGCTGATCCCGGAGCCCAAAAAGGTATCATTAAATGAAATAACAGCTGTTATTGCTCTGATCAAAAAAGGCAGCAAATACCTCATCCAGCAAAGGCCGGAAAAAGGTCTTTTGGCTGGAATGTGGGAATTTCCAGGTGGAAAGGTCGAACCTAACGACAAAAACCTTAAATCGGCCCTAAAAAGGGAGATTTTAGAAGAACTTGGATCAGAATGCCTTGTAGGGGATGAATTCTGCCGTGTACGCCATTATTACACGACCAACAAAGTACATTTGATAGGCTTCGATGTCAAAATGATGGGCAAGTCATACAAGATCCAAACTCATCAACGTTGGGCAGGGCTTAAAGAACTGCAACTGTATCCAATGCCATCAGGCAGTGCCAAGATCGTTGAAAAACTACTGACAGCCAAGCCGTAAAGTTGATCCCACAGGGCCTTTTGGGGCACTCTGCGAACTTCCTATAATATACGTTATGTTAACTTCGCACATAGGAAAATACTTTTGTGGCAGCCTAAATACATTTCACCCGCTTTTGAGTCATGATCAATTCATTTCTCATTAAAACTGCCCCGTACTTAGCATCACCAATGTACATCCGTTGATCGTTTCTATTCCCTTTTGATCTGCCAGAGCCTTAAGCTCGGGATTCTCTGCACCCGGGTTAAAGATGATCCTTTGGGGCGACTTCTCCAGAATGTCCTTTTTTAACAAAGAGGAAGTTTGAGGGCCAACATACAAGGTTACCGTATCTATGGGCCCTGGGATGTCCTTGATCGTGGCAAAAACAGGAATGCCATCAATGTTACGGATCTTGGGATGGACCGGAAAAACCATATGCCCATGGTCTAATAAAGCCCTTAAGGCCATGTAGGCATATCGATCCGGCTTGTCTGTGGCACCGATGATGGCGATGTTCATGGACTTTAATATACACGATAATGAATTGACGGGCGAATAAAAACGCCAAGATTCTTAGGACTCGGTTTGATCCTTATTCGAAGCCACCGCATCAAGCATAGTCTTAAGCTTCTTTGCATTCCTGTCTGGAGAGCACACAGCAGCTTTTTCATTCTTCACCGGAAAATAATCAGCCGCTCTTTCCTTATAAACCTTGATCATTGCCGACCATAAGCGCTTCATCCGCACCCCCATCTATTCAAGGAACAAAACGATGAACGTCAAACTTTAAGCTCTTTCTTTGAATATTGAGCGGACCCATTCTTCAGCCGCCTTTTCAAAACCAATATCCACCCCCAGCTTCTTACTTTCGGTCTGTCTGTAACACTCGATCTCTACGCATATTTCGGGATCATTGATCAATCCTGCCTTTATTAAGGACAACATTTAACTCCTTTATAAAAAGATGAACGCGGTTAACGTCAAACATTCTTCGCCTTGCGTGCCGGCTTTTTGGCTGCCGCAGCGAGGACCTTGAGCCATGCCTTGGAATATTGAACGAACCATTCTTCAGCCGCCCGTTCGAAACCGATATCAGCGCCCATCTTTTCACTTTCGATCCACTTGTAGTGTTCGATCTCTTTCCTGATCTCAGGATCCTTGATCAGGTCATTTATTACGGATAATGCCATCTACTTTCTCCTTGAAATCTGTCGTATTCAGCTATTGCCTAAGAACCGTCCATTTTTTTAGTTTCTCAGCCAACTCCTCTTTCTGAAAAGGCTTTATCAAATAGTCATTCACACCAAGTTCAAAACATTTCTGCTCGACCAAGTCGATACGGTAGGCTGTCACCACGATGATCGGTAAATTTATATGTATCTGTCTAATCGCAGCTATCGCATCATAGCCCTTCATGACCGGCATCAGCACATCCATCAGGACCGCATCAAACTTTCCCTTCCCAACTTTGTCCACAGATTCATGCCCGTTTAGCGCAATCTCAAAGGTACAGCCCAGTTCTTTTAAAATCATTTCAGTGAATAATCGACAGTCATCATCATCTTCAACAATAAGAATATGTATACTTTTCATCCGCCCTTACCCCGCCTCTTCTGACTTAGATCAACTTAAAATACATCATGCGATAAAGTAGAACTCATTAACTTATCAACTCTTATTTATCTGTCGATAGGATAAGGGGACTTTCAACTGACTTTTTCGTACATTCTGGAGAATGTCGAAGAGAAAAGGAGGCGCCAGAGAGTGAATCTGTTACAGGATCACTTGGCAGGTTTGGTGGCGTTGCGGTATTGAAGCGGCGATAATGTGGTTTTGCGTTTGAATATCCGCATGAAGGTTTCGGGGTTCTGATAACCCAACATGCTTGCAATCTTGTAAACTGGATAAGCCGAGCTCTGCAAAAGGTCCTTGGCTTTCTCAATCTTCATGTTGATCTTGCAATCCCTGAAGCTGGACGCATTGTTTTTCCTGAAAACACGGCCAACGTATTTCTCGCTCAAACAAAGGTCCTCGGCCATATCTTTAAGCGTCACACCCGCAAGATTTTTTTCCATGAAAGACTTCATCCGTCCGGGGATAAGGCCCTGCTCATGCTCATGACTATTGTTCTTTTTCAGGAATTGACGAACCTTGTCTTGCAGAACCCGGATATCAAAAGGCTTGTCGATAAAATCATTCGCACCATAGCGCAACGCCTGCACAGCCATTTCCTTGGAACCATGCCCGGTCATAATAACGACCTTGATATCCAAACCCATCTGACGGATCTCATTTAATACGGCAAGCCCATCCATACCCTTCATGCAAATATCCAGAAGAACAAGCCTGATGCCATTAGGACGCTTCAGGTACAAAAGAGCTTCTTCGCCACTCCTGAAGCAAATGAGCTCATAATGCCTGCCCAAAACAAGCTTCAAACTTTCAAGCTGACGTACATCATCATCTATGGCAACGATCTTCTCGTAGAACATCTTCAACCCCCATTATCCAACGGTAAATGAACGCGGAACGCCGTCTTCACAGGGCCGCTGACAACATCAATAAAACCATCATGACGTTCGACAATCTCACGGCAGATCGCCAAGCCCAAACCCAACCCGCCGTCCTTGGTCGTAAAAAACGGCTCAAAGATACGCTCCAGCCTCTCGGGAGAAATGACCTCTCCCGTATTCTCAACCGATATTACCACAAACAACCTGCCTGCGTGGGATGGATGCGCCCTGAGAGCGGACGTCAGCCACACGGTCCCGGCATAAGACATGGAATCCAGGGCATTAGAAAGTAAATTCATCAACACCTGCCTGAGCTTGTCGGCATTACCGCGCACCGGCGGGATACCGAATGCCTCCTCGACAACAAAGTCAGCCCCATGCTGTTTGACCCGGTGATCCGCCAAGAGAGCCACATCCTTAAGCAATACATTGACATCGACCGGATCAAGCGCAAAATACGGCACGCGCGCATACTCCCCCATGTTCTGCAGCATCCCTTTCCAGGCGTTCAACTCCTGGGGCACAACACGGGTGAATTCCTGGATGAACTGTTTATCCTTATAACGCTCACCCAGGAGCTGAATGTACGTATCGACCAGTACCAGCGAATTCTTGAGCTCATGCACAATGCTCGTCACGGCTTTACCTATGAGCGACAGCTTCTCTGCCTGGCGGACCTGCTTGAGTTTAGCCGTCATATCATTAAAAGAAGCCATGATCTGCCCGATCTCGTCCTGATGCGCCACAGGCAAGGGATGATCATAATCCCGCAGCGATATCCGCCGGGCGCCATCAAGCAACATATTAAGCGGACGGCTCATGAACCTTGCCAATGCCATACTAATGATGAAGGCGGCCACCATAACGATCAAAATAAATGACCATGCCTGAACCTTCATGATCTTCGAAAAAGCATAAGCTTCCGCCGCTGACTGAAAGATCAAAAGTCCCCAGCCAGCACCTTCTACCGGCGCGTAGGAGGCGATCCATCCTCCGCCCTGAGCATCCACATCCTCCAGGCTGCCCCCCTTGCCGGATAACACCTCCCCCACTATCTTTGTATTAAAAAGAGGTTCGTGGCTCAGGATCATTTTCTTGTTCGGATGCGAAATGAGCGCTCCAGAACGATCGACCACGCACGCATACCCTGTCGTTCCTACATGGATGCCATCTACGATATCCCACATACCCCTAAGATCAACCTCAGCCATAAGAACGCCATTGACCTTACCCCATTGCGTAATGGGCACTGAAATAGTAACAACCGGCGTATCCGTCCCATGGATATTAACAGAAGAGATGAACGGCCTACCCTCACGCGCACTTAAGAAAGATTCTTCTTTGGACCGATCGATCTTGTCACTGCCCAGCTTTGATACGGCGACCTCCTGCCCGTTGATATCAATGGACGCCACACGGCGCAACATTGGAAAACGCAGGGAAAGCTCGACGATAGCCGTTTCCTGTCGCCAGGCATCGGCATGGCTTACCCCCATGATGGATGCCGCCGTCATCAGCAGATCCTGAGGTTTTCGAACAAATTCATTCACCTGACCGGCCGCACGATAAGCGATCTCTTTATGATCACGCAGGACAGATGTCCTGACCGCCTGCTGACTGGTATTGATCAGCAACGTACCCAGGACAACCAGCGGCACAACCGCTAGTAAAAGGAGCACCCAGAAGATCTGCTGCCAAATCCGTCGAGGCCATAAAAAGGCGACCCATCCTTTTAAGCGCTGCGCAAAAAACATCATCACAGGATCACCCCCTCCGATCCCATGCACTCACCGGAACCTTTGAACTGCTCCAGGTACAATTCCCTGTAAAAGGGTGATCTTTCCAAAAGTTCGGTATGTCCGCCGACATCGACCAGCCTGCCTTCCTGCATGACAATGATCCTGTCCGCCTCCATGATCGTCGAGAAACGGTGCGCCACAACAAAAACCGTTCTTGGAGCCCCAAAATCCTTCACCGCTTTCTGGATGGCATTCTCAGTCATGGCATCAACGGCCGATGTCGCCTCATCTAAAACAAGGACCCGTGGATCCCTCACCAAGGCCCGTGCCATGGCGATACGTTGGCGTTGTCCGCAGGAAAGAAGCACTCCGCGCTCACCCACTTTGGTATCGTACCCGTCAGAAAGCGCCATAATGAAATCATGAGCCTGAGCTACCCTGGCGGCGGCCACAATCTTATCGAACGATAGGCCTTCAAGCGCATACCCGATATTGGCGGCCACGGTATCCTGGAACAGAAAATCATCCTGCAGCACAACCGAAACCCGCCGGCGGTATGCATCAAGATCCAGTTCCCGCAGATCATGCCCGTCAATAAGGATACGGCCTTCCTCAACATCGAACAAACGCAGTAAAAGGCCTACCAGCGTACTTTTGCCGACCCCGCTCGGCCCGACCACAGCCACCGTCTCACCGGGCATAACCTTGAACGAAACCTTTTCAAGGACACGCTGCTGCGTAAGATAACGGAAAGAAACATCCTCAAAAACAACCTCGCCCTTTAGATCGCCCAAGGCCACAGGCGCCGCCGATAGCTTCAGCTTATCGTCGATATTCAAGACATCCGCAATACGCTCAAAGGCAGCGTTAGCCTCTTGATAAGAACTGTTGATCACGACCATCCGCATCAGCGGCGCAAAAAGCATCCCCAGGTATGAATAAAAAGCCACCAACGCACCGGGTGTCATGCGCCCGGCCATCACATCCGCACTGCCGACCCACAGGACGCCCAGCACGCCCATAGATGTGAAGAACTCTGCCCCTGTCCATAACGCCGTGTTAAGCGCATGCGCCTGGCCTGCCGCCTGCACAACATCCTTTTGCCCGGCCTCGAACATCTTACGCTCATACACCTCACCACCGAACGCCCGGACCGTCATCATGCCCCCCAGCACTTCATTGACCCTTGAGGTCAACCGGCCATGCACATCACGCCAGCGGCCGTAGCACCTTTTTAACCTGGGGATCCCTCCAAAATAAATGACAACAAACAACGGCAGCGTCAATAGCGTCCACATCATCATACGGCCGTTAATGCACCCTAGAACGACCAGGATCAACCCGACAGCAAACACGGCATAAATGAAATCCAACGCATCCCCGAATACAAAACGCCGGACACTATCCACATCTGAGGTAATGCGCGTGAGGATCTGCGACGGAGATATTTGCCGGATACGGACCAGCGCAAGTCCATGGACATGCGCATAAAGACGGCCCCTGAGGTCCGCCACGATCTTTTCCCCAACCATACTGCTGATGTATTTCTGCAAGAAGCTCAGCAACGTACGGACGACAAGGACTGCCAGCAATACACATAGGACTTTTCTTAAAAGAAGGGCATCGCCGCTGCGAACCAGGACACCGTCAACAATGATCTTGATGCCCCAGGGCAAAAACAAGGCAAGGACGTTACTCAGGAAGATAGAAAACAGGATGAAAAAGATGCCCCGACGATGAGGCTTAACAAGGGATAACAATGACATAAATTTTTATACCATAGGCGTACCCCTACCGCCATGCATTTCTAGAATGCTGGATATCAGCATGAGATCAGGAACTTTGGCATAAAGCATCATATTCTTTCTTTACAAGATCAGGTGCCATCTTATCCAAATACCGTACCTTGCAATCAGGGCGTTCAAATCGTCCGTGCTCGATAAATGAGATAAGCCGGCACCCGCCATTACAAACCGGTAAATAACGGCAATGAACGGGGCAATTCAGTCCAACATCCATATTCAGGAATTTTCGCCGTTTATCATTGAACGTATTATGAAAGATGTCGCCAAGCGAAAACTCTGGGTGGCCCAGCATGGAATTACATCCGAACAAACGCCCCTGAGGATCAATAGAAAATGCTCCGTGCTCACGAAGCAACGGGCATGCTGAGATCGGCAAACCCTTCTGAACTGAAATACCTTTAACACTCATCAAGCGGTTGATCTCGATCACCGAATGCAATAATTCCTCGTCATTGTAATTGATCAGGCAGGCCGAGCCACATATCTTTTCTGGATGCACAGACTGACCCAACGATGCGCGAACAGGCGAACAGATAATTCGGCCCAATTGATGCAATATCCCGATCTTCTCAAGATGATCCAAAAGCCTGGCAATGTGCGCCACCCCGCTCTTGTCATAACTGACAGAAAGCCCTATCCTGACATGTGAAATATTTTCAACAATATTCTTCATGATCTCGTCAAATGTCCCGCCACCGCCGCGCAACGGGCGCTTAAGGTCATGGTCTTCAGCAACCCCATCAAGCGATATCCGTACATCAGAAAGCCCCAGGGGCAAATACTTCTGCACACGCTCATGCGTCATCAGGTATCCATTAGTCTGGATCATGAACCTGAACGCGAACCCATTACCGGCGCACCAGTCCCGCAGATCATTCGCCAAATATTCAAGCGCTTCTTCATTCAACAAAGGCTCTCCTCCATAAAACGTAACAAAGATGCTGTCATACTTCATCCGTATAACCCTCTCTTTGATCCATTTCAGAGTTGCGTCACATGTACGCCGGTCCATACACAAAGGCTTGCGCGTATTTTCCTCAAAGCAATAAGTGCATTTGAAATTACACGCCATGGTCGTCAGGATTGTAACCGAGAACGTGTCCGTCGTTTTCTTGTACTTAAGATCACCCAGAAAATGAACCAACCGCCTTACATCATCCCACTTATTATCGACAATAAAACCCATCTCATGCAAATGAACCAGCTCATTGGCATACTGCATCCTCAAGGAGAAATTCTTAGGATCGTCAAGCCGCTTTAAAAGCCCCATCAACTGCCCCTCGACCTTAACCAGCGCCTGGGTGCGGGTATTGTAAAGAAGATGCTCTCCGGGTATGGGATGATCATCAACAATAATGTTATAGAAAGATAATTGCATGGAAGGACCTTGATTTATTCCCGAGTAATATCTGCTGCCGTAAGTCCAACCCCTTTCCGGCAACAGATATTTTCAAAAGCATGAAACATTATTCAACCACTAAATTCATAGTCTCTGTCATAGGCGGCCAACAACAGCTAAGCGCTGAAAGCCTGCGTACATCCGCTGAACCCTGCTTTACGATCACCACTCTTCCTCACCCCCTTTCATATTTAAAGCTTCATTTCTGTACAACCTTAAGAATGGCTTTAGTACTAATGCGAAACAGGGGATAAATACCAATCCTTAATCAAATAGACAGGCATCAATGGAAAAAAGAACCCGTCCGTATTGGAGAACTTTCGGGCAACGGCGTGACGCGTAACAAATGAGAATAGAAAACACGCCGGTTGATCATCATAAATAACCTTATGTATTTTTTGATAGACCTTGCTTTGTAACACCTTATCGGAACTCGTTTTTGCCTCAACGATCAGCGCATCCAGCTCGGGATTCTTGTAATTCCACAACTTTTGCAACAGATCGCCTGAAGGGTACCATTGCTCGAGAGCTATCCCCGGATCACGGATAAATGAAACAAAAGACCTTAACCATGCCTGTGGCTTGTGTGCTGATAAATACGCCTGGGTGAATGCTTTCTCATCCTGATATAGATCGACCACCAGTTTTACCCCTATCTCAGATAATTGCTGGCGGATAACCATGGCCATGACCTGATAATATCCGCTACGGCCTTCAACAAGCATTTTTATCTCCAACGCCTTGCCTTCTTTTTCAAGAATACCGTCACCATTCAGATCTTTCCAACCAACTGCTTCCAGCAAGCGCCGGGCCTCCTGCGGGTCATAGGCAAACGGTTTGATATCAGGATTAAAACCGGAGGAACCGGATTCAAATATCCCGGTCCCAGGAACTCCCCCTAAACGTATGTCATTAAGCATTCGATCAACATTGATCCCCATGGCGATGGCCTTCCTTACCCTGATATCGGCAAGGAGAGGATCATGAAGATCAAAAACAATGGCCGAACATATTCCTGACGAGATCTCATAAGTTTTAAATAACTTATCTTTGCGCAGCACCTCATAATCTTCCCGATTCAGGAATTTGACCAGATCCACCTCCTGGCGCATTAATGCCGCCCAAAGACTGGTATTATCCGGATAAACTTTAACCACGATCCGGTCCAGGAACGGCCTGCCTTCGAAATAGTACGGATTAGCTTCAAGCACGATCTCCTGTGTTTTATGGTCCCATGCCTTAAAACGAAAAGGCCCGGAGCCAACAGGCGCCCAATTAAAAGCTGCTTCCGACATTTTTTGTCCTGTCAAAAGATGCATAGGAGCGATCACGAAGGCTAATTTATACAAAACAAACTTATTAGCCGCCTTCAATGAAAATTTTACAGTGTATTGATCAATAACCTGCCATTGCCCCACAAGAGCATTTGAGGTCCTGTCTTTTCTCTGAGACTCATTCCGGGGATCTTCAATGGCTTCATACGTGAACTTAACATCTTCAGCCGTCAACTCAACGCCATCATGAAAGTGCACACCTCTCTTCAAATGGAATACATAGATCAATCCATCCTCTGACACATCCCAGGATTCTGCCAAATCTGGAATAATCTCTCCTTGCGCATTAACACGGACCAACGCATTAAAAATAAGGGACATCAGTGAGGAAGATACTCCCTGATATGTCAAAACAGGATTGATGATGGTCGGCGGATTGATCGTTCCCCATACAAGAGTCCCGCCGTAAGATGGCACGTCCTGCGCCGAAAAAGAAGATGTTGGCACTGCGCACATCAGCATGATGCCCGCGCCTATCAAACAATTTAAAAAACGGATAACAGAAAAGCCCATCGGATTACTTTGTCCTGACAGTTTTCATTCAATAGAAATATCCTGCACATACGAAAAATGTTCCAACTAAACTCATTAACTATATTCTATAAAAGAGATCTGTAAATAGTAGAAGGGGGCTTTCGACTGACCTTTTAGGGTCTTCTGGAGAATCTGGGCGTCAGAAAGAAACGGTTGCGCCACCCTCAAGGTAGCGTTCAGGTAATGGCAAGGAAGGAGCGGTCCAATATTTGCTATTGGTCAGATTATAAATATTAAGAAATACATTCAGATCCAGCTTCTTGTACACAGACTTCCACGCTCTATTAAATTTGAGATCGAACATGGGTTTGCGGTCATTAGCTTCTAAAGCCGGCGAATCCCAACGGTCATAATGTCCGTAAAGATCAACGCCAACGCCCAGAGGCGCCATATAACTGATGCCAGTACCAAAACTTTGCAGGGCAACGCCATTGCCACGCACGACATCTCGCGTAGCACGGTTCACAGGGTGACTATACCCCCCGGAAACATAAGCCTTAAGTTCACTGGAGACCCTATAGTCAACCTGCGCCTCGACGCCTTCGCGCCGGAGTTTGCCGATATTCTGCTTCTGATAAGCGCTTAACCCACTCACAAAAACTGTCGAAAGGCCATCCGTTACATCACTGCGGTAAAAATTAACATCCATACGCCAGCGCCCGAGATCAGCGGTCGCACCTGTTTCATAAACAAACGCCCTTTCCGCCTTAAGATCCAGATTCGGGGCAACCCACAACGTGGGATCATCGTTATAGATCCACATCAAAGGAGGCGCCGTAAATGCCCTTGAAGCCTTCAAGCGCCACTGAGTATCATTCTCGGGTGAAAAATGATAAATACCCCCAACACTGGGGCTGAGCTGATTACCAAAAGTTTCATTGTTATCAAAACGCAAACCCGGGATCAAGTCCCAGGAGCCAAGCTTCAATGTATAGTTAGCGTACGGCGCCTGCGTTTTAACACTCTTGGCAGTTTTTAAATAATTGCTCGATTTGATCGTCTGCCAGTCAAGATCAGCGCCCATCACAAAAGTATCATCTTCACGGACACGTGTATGGCCATTAATACCGAGACCTTGATACTCATTGCGATTGGCTGATGTAGAAACACGGCTGT
Organism: Candidatus Omnitrophota bacterium; assembly: GCA_002753465.1. GTDB lineage: Bacteria > Omnitrophota > Gorgyraeia > Zapsychrales > Fredricksoniimonadaceae > Fredricksoniimonas. The sequence goes on along the minus strand of PEAF01000001.1, from coordinate 33,792 downwards.
TCGTGAGCGCATTATACGTATCCGTCGACATTTCCTGACCGTTGTATTTATAAGCCAAATTGACATTCCCATCCGGCTGGTCAAGATCGAGCTTCAATTTGCCATACCGGGCGATATAAGGCGACTCATTGATCCTGTTGGTCGAGAATACGCGTTGACGAACCCTGGCGCCACTATAACCAAAAGAACCGGTCACCTTGGCGATATCGGTTAAAGGCACAGACATCTTGGCGAAAGATTTCTGCTCGCGGACGGGTGACTGAAAACGCGTTCCGTCACTATCCATAAAACTGTCCATAAAATAGTACCCGACGTCCCCCGCCTTTCCTGCCATATCCATACTATGCTTGCGCGTGGCAAAAGCCCCGAAAGAATTGGTCACGTTCCCTGTTGGTATAACGCTATCGCCCGTATCTTTGGTGATCACATTAATAATGCCCCCCATACTGGATCCCCAGGCACTGGAAGAGGCCCCTTTAATGACCTCGACACGTTCAATGTTATCGATGGGAATACGCGTTGGGCTGGCCTGACCGGAAAGCTGGGTATTAAACGGGATATCATCGACCATGACAAGGACATCGCGGGAATTCGAACCGTGGATCGATAGCGATGTGGCCTGGCCAAACCCACCGCCAACACTCATATCCACACCCGGCATATAACCTAAGACCTCCCCAAGATCGCGCGCAGGCATGGCCTTGATCCGGCTCTTGGAATAAATAACAACATTCTCTGCCAGGCGGCCGCCATAAACAGCGCTTCGCACTGCAGAGATCACGATCGGCCGCAATTCAATTGCAGAATAACTATCTGTCGTCGAGTTAGCAGCAAGAGCCATCGAAGAAAAGAAACCCAGGAGGAATAGAAAAACGGAAGAACTAATGGATAAATTCAAACATAACTTTTTCAACATGAAGCCATTGTAAACAAAGAGAGACTCTAAAACAATGTAGAAATAAATTATATCTCTACGCTACCCATAAACTTATTGCTTCATTGTTTTTCGAATAGGCTCCAGAAGGCCTTCTAATCCATTAAGCTTGATCTCATAAATACTTTTAAGCATCATGCCCAAAGAACCCTCCGGAAATCCTTTACGGCTGAACCAGCAAATATACGTTTCCGGCAGGTCGATGAGCAGCCAGTCCTTGTATTTTCCAAAAGGCATGCGTGTTTGAAGAAGTTTTAAAAGATAATCCGGATCAGGGAGCTGTGGTTGTTCGGACATGCATTTCTTTCTATGGCGACTATTACAATCCTAAAACGCGATCCATTTCCCGGCGATCCTTCTTGGTCGGACGGCCTTCGCCTTTAGCCCGCCGCGGCACCCACCCTCCCTTGATGAGGGCGATCTTATTTTTTTCCTCAAGAGGCGTTATATCTTCGCAGGACTCTTTAACAACGCCAGCGCCAACACGCTTGTCGATACATTTTAAAACCCGATACTGCCAGGCGATCCCTTCTTTTCGAACGCTGATAATCTGCCCGACTTTAACGTCACGCGATGGCTTGACCTCCTGCCCATCAATGCTCACCTTATGCCTTTTGCATAGATCGGTGGCGATCACGCGCGTCTTACATATGCGCACTGACCATAACCATTTATCAATGCGCGTATTTTCAAGGCTGGTCACACACTTACCTGCAGGAGGCTCAAACCTCTTTTTTCCATTTAATGATCATTTCTTTAAGCGTTTGGAAATCAACCGGCTTGTTGACGTAATCGTTCATCCCCGCCGCCTCGCCTCTTTTTCTATCTTCTGTCAAAACAGCCGCTGAAAGTGCGATCACCGGAAAATCTTTAGAGATCTGTTCACGGATGATCCTCGTCGCAGTAAGCCCGTCCATAACCGGCATCTGCACATCCATAAAGCAAAGGTTATACTTATTCTGCTTTAACTTATCAATGGCCTCCTGCCCATTACTGACAAAATCACATGTTACATTCAACATGTTCAAATATTCCCGCATCAATTCCTGATTAGCCATATTATCTTCTGCCACGAGAATTCGCACTTCACTGGGCCGCAATTCCTCGACAATATGGCGGGTCACGATCTCATCAACCTGGCGCGTATTCAATAAAACGACGGCAATAACCTTCAAAAGATCATCCTGAATAACCGGTTTGGTCAAATAACCGTTGAATCCGGCATCATGAGCCTCTTTAGCACTCCCAATAGACGCGTCAGACGTTATAGCAACAAGTTTAATTCCCTTGATAGCCTGATCAGCTCTAAAACGCTTGGCAAGATCATGCCCGCTCACACCCGGCATCATGATGTCAGACAAAATAATATCGGGAACATCTCCAGCCTTAACAAGATTGCTCACGCCATTATAAGCTCCATCAGAGTCATAGAAGATACCGGAAACGACCAAGCCGGCATCCTGACAATATTGAGCCAGAATGTCACAATTCTGCTGACGGTCATCAATGATCACAACCCGCTTTCCTTTAAGCTGCTCTAATTCTGCCGTGTAAATCTCACTGATAAACGAATCTTCCATAACGTTAAAAGTTGTTGTAAAAATAAACTTACTTCCCTTCCCCTCCTCCGATTCAACGTGAATATCCCCGCCCATCGCATGAACGATCGCTTTGCATATCGTCAAGCCTAAACCAGTCCCGCCGTACTGGCGCGTTGTTGATATATCTGCCTGACTGAATGGCTCAAAAATTTCCTCCCTTTTACCCGGCGGGATCCCGATCCCTGTATCAGAGATCTCAATTCTTAGCGCAACAAAACCCTGTTCAACAGAATGATCATCTTTAAAGATGCTGATCCCTATCTCGCCTTTTTTAGTGAATTTAACGGCATTACCCAGAAGGTTCATCAATACTTGCCTTAACCGTGTGGGGTCACCTTTTAGCCTGAGAGGGACATCCGGCGCAATTTTTATAAATGTATTTATATCTGTGTTAATTAAACGCGACTGGATCATATAAAAAACATCGCGGCATAAATAATCGAGTTTGAACTCAATAACCTCAAGCATCACTTTCCCAGACTCGAATTTTGTAACATCCAGGATATCATTAATAACTCCCAGCAATAATTCTCCGCCGGAGGTGATCAATTTGACATGTCTCAGCTGTTTTTCACTCAACGGCGTCTTGGCCAGCAAAGAAGCATACCCCAGCACCACATTCATGGGCGTACGAATCTCATGGCTCATATTCGCCAGGAATTGACCTTTGACGTTATAGGCGTGCTCCATCTTTTTTGCCGCTACCCTTAATTCATTAGCCCGTGCGTCCAAAAGGTCCATGAGACTATTGAACTTCTCGGAAATAGCAAAAACCGGGTCTTTAACCGCATGCTTATAGACGTCGCATTTCTCGCAATTTCCATATTTCTTGGCAAATTCCCCCTGTGCAACCCCGCCGCAAAACGTTCCGGATACTGACCAGCAGCGCAAATTACTAGCGTGATAGGAAGGACATTCTTTCTTATCGCATTTCTTAACTTCCCAACACTTGCACAAGTTAGGGTTCTCGCGCCGTGCATGAACATCCGCCATGGCCCCTTCAATCAACGCCTCGATATTCTGGTTGACTGTACTCAGTGCATCACGTTCTTTTTTGAGTACGGACTGCGACTGATCCAGTTGCTCGGTCATTTCATTGAACAATACCCCCAGATCGGCAAATTCATCGTTGGATTTAATATCAATGCGTGCATTAAGCCTTCCCGACAGAATATCCCTGGAAACACGGGTGATTAATGCCAGAGGCTTCAGCGTCTCATGTGCGATCCATAACGACACCGATAGGCCAACAAAAACAACAAGAAGTGCAACCAGCTTGCTTGAAAACATACCCATAGCAATGGCTGTAAAAACAACACTGACTAAAATCGACAGAAATAATTTTTGCTGTAAATTAAATCGAATTCTCATAATTAAGCCCTTCCATCCATATATTCTGTCAAACCTCATAAACAACACCATAATAGTTTAGAAAGGACTTATTCGGATAAAACTTTGAAAGACCAAAGCTCCCGTGATCAGACACGGACCAGCTACCCAAAGGGCAATATGAACAGGCGTCATATTGAAAATATACAAAAAAACGGCCACAGCATTAACGACAATAAAAATAGCCCCGATACAAATAAAGAACCATTTTCCGTCCTCATTGGCAGCTTCTTCAAGCATCTGAATGACTTTAACATCCCCTTTGGGATCGCGCAGGAATTTGAAAGGGTCATTTTTAGGGATATTCGCCTGAACAGCCTGCCGCTCATGGAATAAGACGCGCAGTGAAACAAAATACCGGTCTGACTTAACCGGCACAACGCAGATCAAAGCCGTCAGAATGATCGCGCTTATCCAAATGGTCACAATGATCTTCTTTTTATTGTCCATAGGGACCCTACTCACCGATGATCTTGATAAGGACACGCTTTCTACGCTGTCCGTCAAATTCACCATAAAATATCTGCTCCCACGGGCCAAGATCAAGCTTGCCATCAGTCACCGCCACAACAACTTCACGACCCATAACAGTGCGTTTTAAATGCGCGTCAGCATTATCCTCGCCCGTCAGATTGTGTTGATACTTGTCTTTTCCAAAAGGAGCCAACTTTTCCAGCCAAACAGCAAAGTCTTTATGCAAACCAGACTCATCATCGTTAATAAAAACAGACGCCGTAATATGCATCGCATTGACAAGGCAAAGCCCCTCTTTGATGCCGCTTTTATGCAACTCAGCGTCAACCTGAGACGTAATATTTAGAAAGCCCTGCCGATCGTGCGTATTGATCCACAGGTAATGCGTTGCCGATTTCATTTAGATCTCTTCCTTGAACGAACATTACTTTTCGTAACAGCTCCGCCGGCACCTACGATCCTGTCAAAGTCATCATGTAAACGGACAATATCATCTTCAGTTAACTTGTCGCCACACGCCACCTCGATAAAAACCAGCGGCTTCCTGCCGGTGTTAGCCATGCGATGCAGCGCGCCTAATGGCACGTCGATAACAGAACCGGGGCCAACAGGTAAAGTGACCTTGTTAATGACAACCAACCCTTGCCCTGAAACAATGATCCACTTCTCAGACCTGTGATTATGCTTTTGCAATGAAAGCCTTGACCCCGGCTCGACCTCAACGCGCTTGACCCAGACGCCAGCTTCCTGAAAAAACTTGTTGTACGTACCCCACGGCCTTTGAACGATGTTCGGATTTTTCTTTGCCATATTAATGTTTCTTTTTGTTAACGATGGTTCGCAGTTTATCTATGTGTTTACGTGTCGCTTCCTCACCGCGCTTGATAAGCTCCTCGGCCTGATAAAGCTCATACCAACTTAGGCCCGTCAGGTCAGGATGGATCACAATATCAGCGGCCCTGCCGCTCTGAAGCGCAATGACACTTTCTGACGCTTCAAGGGTGCGCACAATAATGTCCGAAATATTAGGAAAGAAACGCTTGTTCACCCAGCATTTTATATGATTGGCGATATACTTCAACGGCTCGCGAACGAATGAAACCTGCAATGACTTGTGGATCTCCGCCCTGGCTTTTTCATAGGATTTGATCACATCATCCGGCGTCTGCAGCACATTGACCGCAATGATCTTTTTCACATCAGAAGCGACCAGAACATTAGTGGGCAAAGGATTCATGACGCCACCGTCAATGATGATCTGCTCGTCACTGATGATCGGCTGAAAAACTCCGGGGATCGAGATACTCTTACGTATGGCCTGAACAAGGCTGCCTTCCTCAATGATCAAATCCTGGCGGTGGACCAGGTCATAGGCCACAACTTTCAACGGGATCTTCGTGTCCTTGAATGTACGCTTGCCCAGCTTACTGTGCAGCCACATCATGACCGCCTTACCGCTGATAAGCCCTGACAAAGGGAATACCACATCAATGAGCTTGATCAAATTAGATTTCTTCTTGAACTCATACGCCATTTTTTCGATGTCAGTCGCATGATAGCCCGCCGCCCATAAACCGCCGATAAGCGCCCCCATGGAACTGCCGACCACAACATCAATGGGTATCCCCTCTTCTTCAAGAACTTTCAGCACGCCAATATGCGCCAGGCCGAATGCGGCACCCCCACCCAGAACAAGCCCTATGGAAACACCGGATATCTGACGTGAAACACGCGTGATCATCTTGCCGTAATTGCTCGTCGGACTTATGGGCATGAAAGATATAGCATCCGTCTCGATCTTGACCGCCAGGTCCTTATGCTGTATATGCGGCAGGAATGCCATCACATCATAATCTAAGACCTCACGCACAGAGATCTCGGAAATATTACGGTGTATGTAGGCTCCCCCGATAATGATCTTGACCCGCTCGTCATTGAAATCCTCTTTTAAAAACTCTTCAATGCGGTCAAGCATCGTGCGTCCGACGTCCAGCGCATCACGTTTACGCAGCATCACCAGATGAATAAAGTCAGATTGAGAAAGTGTTTTTAAAACAACATCGTCCATGTCGCTGGGCAGATCGACGATCACATAGCGGTATTCATCAATAAAACGGCTGACAAATTCACTGATATGCCCGACAACACTTTTATCCTGTGGGTCAAAGATAACATTCAAAAGGTCGACGCCCACATCGCTTTTGATAACATGCTCGAGGATATGCTCAAAATCACCCACCAATTCCGTTAAATACCGTGGCTCGCGCAGCCATTTAGGACGGACATCATCAATATCGGACACAAACGAACGCTCGGGCGGCTTTGATGAGCGGATGCTCACCCACACCACCTTCTCACCGGTCTCCTTGGCCAGGCTCATGGCCAGATTGACAGCGTAGGTCGACCCGCCCGACCCTGAAATGGGCGCATAAACTGAAATGATTGTACTTCGGCTGACAAGTTCGGTCTTGGTCACCTTGCTGCGGATGCGCTGAGACAGGATCTTGGTGAACTTCATGCTAAGGTCAGGTATCTGCTTCAAAAGCTTGCGGAATTTATTAACGGGGATACGGAGGATCACAGAATCATTGATCGCTTCGAATGTTTGGGAATGCTCCTGACCGGTAAGAGCCGAAATGATCCCGAAGAACATCCCGCGATGAAGAAACTCAAGGTCATCCTTTCCCCCGTCACTATCCAGCGAAAAAGATTGCAGGCGTCCTGAAACGATGAAATATACAAAATCAGGCGCCGCACCTTTATGAACAATGCGCTCACCCTTATGGCAGTGAACCACCTCTCCATAACGCGCAATAGACTGGATACGGAACCAATCTAATTGGGCAAAAACAGGCAGACTTTTTACAATGGCACAACGCTTGATAAAAGAAACAGGCTCAAGCATGCGGGCCCTTTCGCGGTGAAAGCAATTTGGAGACTATCCATGCGTAAAACTCAAAAGGAAGGTGCCTGACGGCCCAGCAACGCAATTTGGACTGAAGTCCAATGATATTCCTGAATCTAGGCCTTGGCGTCTCAACCAGATACTGCACATATGCCGCAACATCCTCGGGATCACGGCGGCTGGCACGCACATGCTGGCCGACGAACTTTTTGATCAACTGGCCGGTTTCATAATACGGGCTTTGCGCATCATTAAAGGTCTGCGCATAGCGCGCATTATCAGTAAATATCTTGGTACGGTATGATCCAGGCTCAACCAGAACGACGTCGACATTAAAAGGCTTGAGTTCCATATAAAGACACTCTGAGAAGCCTTCCAGCGCCCATTTGCTGGACGCATAGGCACTGAATGTCGGTGACCCCGAAAATGCCGACACGCTGGAAACATTAATAATGCGCCCTGAACGGCGCGGACGCATCACCGGCAATACGGCACGCGTCATATTAAGGACACCGAAGAAGTTCGTATCAAACTGCTGGCGGATTTCCGTATCTGTAAGGTCTTCGAAGAAGCCGCCGATCCCGTAACCTGCATTATTGATCAGGACATCGATCACGCCCTCCTCGGCCGTAACCTCGGTTACCACACTCTTGACAAGCAAGGCATCTGTAACATCAAGGTGATGGATCCGAAGGTTCTTTATAGCTCCGCGGCGAGAAACTTCAGCTTCCAGGAATTCGGCCTTTTTACAGTCACGGACCGTCGCATGCACGCGATGGCCGGCAACAGCCAGACGCGCGGCCGTAAGCAAACCAAAACCGCTCGAACACCCCGTTATTAAAACGACCAGTGAGCGCTTAGCCATATTTATCGGATAGTCTTCTGAATAAGATACGCATCCGCCAGGACGATAGCTGTCATCGCTTCAACAACAGGCACCATACGCGGGCACAAACATGGATCATGGCGACCCTTAACTTCCAAAGACGTTAAGGAAAGATCTTTGGCGGCAGCTATTTGAGAACGCGCGATCGACGATGCCGGTTTGACCGCGATGCGAAAGCAAATATCTTCCCCCGTCGCGATCCCGCCGATAACGCCGCCGGCGATATTATTCTTTGTCTTAAGATGCCCCTTATCGATAACAGGAGAATCATTGCATTGGGACCCGCGCATCTGCGCTACGGCAAACCCGGCCCCGAATTCAATACCTTTGACGGACCCGATCGACATCATGGCATGAGAAAGCCTCGCCTCAAGCTTGTCAAAGACAGGATCACCTAACCCCGGCGGACACCCCATAACAACAGCCTCTACAATGCCTCCGATAGAATCCCCCAACTCTCGGGCCTCATTGATGCGTGCGATCATCTCCTGTGACTTACGCAGATCAGGCGCCCGGACAATATTCTGCTCTATGACAGAATGATCAACCCCATCGACAACGATATCACCAACAGCCAATGTATACGCCACAATACGAACACCTTCAAAACTCAGGATCTTCTTGGCCACAGCACCTGCCGCAACGCGCGCCGCCGTTTCACGACCAGAAGACCTGCCGCCGCCGCGATGATCACGGATACCGAACTTCTGAAAATATGAATAGTCCGCATGCCCCGGACGGAAGACATCCTTGAGGTTGTCATAATCAGCTGAATGCTGGTCTTTATTGCGGATCAAAAGTGCAAGGGATGTGCCGGTCGTTCGTCCTTCAAAAACGCCGGAAAGGATCTCAACAGCGTCACTTTCCTGACGTGCTGTCGTTACTTCACTTTGACCTGGCTTGCGACGATCAAGGTCATGCTGAATATCTTTTTCTGAAAGGATAATATTAGGCGGGACCCCGTCAATAATACAACCAATGGCCGCACCATGGCTTTCACCGAAAGTCGTTACGCGAAAGACTTCTCCAAAGGAATTTCCTGCCATATGACCTCACAAAATATTAAGGTAAAAAAAGAACCATCATCACGTAAGTGACGATGGTTCAATTGTAACACTGATTTTACTCTTTGCCACCAGGCGTAAATAATTATTTCAACCAGGGCTTATCCTTGGCCATAGTCGCCTCAAAATCATCGATCTTTGATGAAAATTGAAGCGTCCAACCGACCTGATCCAACCCCTTAAGTAAACATTCTTTATTAAAAGGATCGATCTCAAAGCTGAACTTCTTGCTTGCCGCCCCAACGACCTGCTTATCCAGATCCACAGCGATAAGACCTGATTTCCCAAACGCTGAAACAGCAAAAAGCTCGTCAACGTCATCCGCCTTTAACTTGACCAGCAATATCCCGTTCTTGATGCAGTTATTGTAAAAAATGTCAGCGAAGCTGGGCGCGATAATACAACGAAACCCGAAATCAGCCAGTGCCCACGGAGCATGTTCACGCGATGAACCACAGCCGAAATTATCCCGTGCCAGAAGGATCTTGGCTTTGCGAAAAGGTTCTTTGTTGAGAATAAAATCAGGGTTCTCTTTGGTCCCCTCGTAATCCAGGTAACGCCACTCATGAAAAAGATGTTTGCCGAAACCGGTACGCTCGATCTTCCTTAAAAACTGCTTGGGAATGATCGCATCCGTATCCACATTGGAACGATCCAGCGGTGCCGCGATCCCTGTTAACGTCGTAAATGCTTCCATATATCAACCTTTCTTCCCGAGCAAGAATTCTCTGATGTCCGTGATCTGACCCGTAACAGCCGCCGCGGCAGCCATTTCAGGACTGACAAGATGTGTACGCCCGCCAGGGCCCTGACGGCCTTCAAAATTACGATTAGATGTCGCGGCACAACGCTGGCCCGGCGTCAATTGATCGTCATTCATCGCCAAGCACATCGAACAGCCCGCGTGACGCCATTCACAGCCGGCCGCCATAAAGATCTTATCCAAACCTTCACGTTCAGCCTGACGCTTTACTCTGCCTGAACCCGGGACGATCAGCGCCTGAACGCCAGCAGCCACTTTACGCCCTTTGATCACCTCTGAGGCCGCGCGCAGGTCTTCAATACGGCCATTAGTGCACGAACCGATGAAAACGACATCGATCTTAATATCCGTGATCTTCATGCCGGGTTTAAGGTCCATATAACGCAAAGCATTCGCAGCCGCGATCTTTTCCGTTGGATCTTTAAAAGATTCAGGATCCGGAACAACATTATCGACTGACGTCACCTGTCCCGGACTTGTGCCCCAGGTAACCTGCGGACGGATATCTTCAGCTTTAATATGGATAACTTTATCAAAAACAGCATCCTTATCACTTGTCAATGTCTTCCAGTAGGTCACGGCTTTAACCCAATCACTGCCCTTGGGCGCATAGTCCCGTCCTTGAAGATAAGTGAATGTCTTCTCATCTGGCGCAATCATACCGCCACGTGCTCCGGCCTCAATGGACATATTACAGACCGTCATGCGTCCTTCCATGGACATGGCTGTAATGACATCACCGGCATATTCAATCACATATCCTGTTGCTCCGGCCGTACCGATCAAACCAATAATATAAAGAACAACATCCTTGGGCGTCACACCCTCACCCAGTACACCATTGATATTAATAAGCATGGTCCTGGATGTTTTCTGCTGCAGCGTCTGCGTCGCCATAACATGTTCGACCTCAGATGTACCGATACCGAATGCCAAAGCGCCGAAAGCGCCATGGGTCGCCGTATGGGAATCACCGCAAACGATCACCATTCCCGGCTGTGTGATACCAAGCTCTGGCCCGATAATATGCACAACACCGTGATCCTCGTCATTAAGATCAAAACACCTGACGCCGAACTCATCACAATTTTTTTTCAACTGATCCATCTGTGTGCGTGAGGTCGTGCTGGCTAAGGACAGGTCCTTACTTTTTGTAGGAACGTTATGGTCCATGGTCGCGAACGTCTTTTGCGTGCAGCGGATCTTGCGCCCTGAAATACGAAGACCTTCAAATGCCTGGGGGCTCGTCACTTCATGTACTAACTGACGATCAACATAAATAAGAGAGGCCGTCGCTTTGTCCTCATGGACCAAGTGCGCATCCCAGATCTTTTGATACATTGTCTTACCCATAAAACTCCCTCTTGATTATTGTGATTAAATGCATCAACGGGAGACGCCGCAGGCAGGGTTCCTATTGCTATTTGGGTAGGGTCCCAAATAGCAATGGGATGCCGGAGGCGGCAGGACCCGTTGATGAATCATATTGCTAACTTCCTCAACACGGTCTGAAGGATCCCGCCATTACGGTAATAATCGATCTCTACCGGCGTATCCAGCCTGACGATCGCCTTGAATTCTATATTCTTCCCGTCTGAAGACATTGCTCTGACAACGATATCCTGACGCGGTTTAAGCGATTCAGTAAGCCCTAGGATATCAAAAACCTCATCACCTTTCAAGCCAAGGCTTATCGCATTCTCCCCCGGCTTAAACTGCAACGGCATAATGCCCATCCCCGCCAGGTTGGAACGATGGATACGCTCAAAACTTTCGGCGATCACAGCGCGTATGCCTAAAAGAGCCGGCCCCTTAGCCGCCCAATCACGGCTGGAACCAGTGCCGTATTCCTTACCCGCTAAGCCGATAAGGGCGATGCCTGATTCCAAATATCTGTACGAAGCCGCATAAATGCTCATCTTCTCACCCGACGGGAAGTGCGTGGTCCATGAACCCTCGGTCCCGGGTGCGAGCAGATTGCGTAAACGGATATTGGCAAAGGTACCGCGAACCATGACACGATCATTACCGCGCCGTGCACCATAACTGTTAAAATCTTTTTGTTCAACACCCTGATTCACTAAGTACTGGCCTGCCGGACTCTTGAGCGAAATATTGCCGGCCGGTGAAATATGATCTGTCGTGATCGAATCCCCGACCATAATAAGTGCACGGGCACTTTTGATATCTTCAATGGCCTTTAACCCTCCTCCCATCTTTTCAAAATAAGGAGGATGTTGGATATAAGTGCTTTTGTCATCCCACTTATAAAGCTCACCCTTGAGCTCTTTAACGGCTTTCCAATGTTTACTGCCTTTTACCGCGTGCTTGTACTTACCGCTGAATATCCTTGCCGTAACGAACTTCTTAACAGCCTTACTGATCTCTCCCTGCGTCGGCCATATGTCTTTCAAATAAACAGGCTGGCCCTTGGCATCAAAACCAAGAGGATCATGAGACAGGTCAACGTTGACCGTGCCTGCCAGGGCATACGCCACCACAAGCATCGGCGATGCCAGATAATTGGCCTTCACATGCGGATTGATACGCCCCTCAAAGTTACGGTTACCCGACGTAACACTTGCGGCGATGAGTCCACCCTTTTCAATGGCCGAGGCCACGGCTTCAGGCAAGGGACCGCTGTTCCCAATGCACGTTGCACACCCATAGCCGACATTATGAAAACCCAGCGCTTCAAGGCTTTTCATCAAACCGGCCTTCTTCAAATATTCATCGACGACCTGCGATCCCGGGGTAAAAGACGTCTTTACAAAAGACTTCATCTTCAAGCCTTTAGCCACAGACTTCTTGGCTAAAAGACCCGCCCCGATCAACACAGACGGATTAGATGTATTGGTACAACTGGTGATAGCCGCCAATACAACACTGCCGTGAGAAATAACATCATTGGAATCAGCTACCGACTGCTTCTTCTCAACATCAGCTTGAGCCAATCCAAAACCTTTATGCCCGACCTGAGCCGTCAACGTCTGCAGAAAGCTGTTTTTCAGATCAACCACCCGCACACGGTCCTGGGGACGTTTAGGGCCCGCTAGACTTGGCTCGATCGATGACAGATCAAGTTCGATCAGGTCCGAGAATAACGGCGTTATTTTCTTATACGGATCGAACAAGCCCTGTGCCTTATAATACTTCTCAACGATCCTGGCCTCCTTAGAGCGCCCCGTCATCTTGTAGAAAGCGATAGTTTCCTCATCAATGGGAAAAATACCGATAGTTGCACCGTATTCCGGGCACATGTTAGATACCATCGCACGGTCAGGTAACGTCAGGTTCTTAATGCCAGGACCAAAGAATTCGACAAACTTATCGACGACACCACGCTTGCGCAGCATCTCGGTGATCGTAAGCGTCAGATCGGTTGCCGTAACGCCTTCATTAAGCTTTCCTGTCAAACGTACACCAATGACCTCAGGCATGACCAATGATAATGGCTCACCCAGCATCACGGACTCAGCCTCAATACCACCCACGCCCCAACCGACGATCCCGATGCCATTGATCATAGTTGTATGGCTGTCAGTCCCAACCAACGAGTCGGGATAAAGAACATTACCTTTGGAAAGGACGCCTACTGCCAGGTACTCGAGATTAACCTGATGAATAATGCCTGTGGCCGGCGGGATAACACGGAAATTCTCAAACGTGCCCTGCCCCCACTTTAAGAATTCATAACGCTCTTTATTACGCTCAAATTCCAGGCTCACATTCTCATCAAAAGCCTTGGATGAACCATAACTGTCAACCTGCAGGGAATGATCGATCACAAGATCGCACTGGACCTGGGGATTGATCTTTTTAACATCCCCACCCATGCGCTTCATTTGCTCACGCATTGCCGCCAGATCCACCACGCACGGCACTCCGGTAAAATCCTGGAGGATAACACGCCCTGGTTTGAAAGCGATCTCTTTAAGTTCACTCTTAGGTTTCCAGCCCGCCAATGTCTTAACGTCAGCCAGCGTTACTTGGTAATCATCGTAATTACGGATCGCACTTTCCAGAAGGATACGGATAGAGAACGGCAGCTTAGATATGTCACCAAAACCCTGCTTCGCGAGCTTGGGAAGTGAGTAAATGGTGTATTTCTTGGCACCTACGGCCAAAGTTTGAGTCAACTTTGTCTTATTGAAGTCCATATATATCCCTGTTGTTGAATTTGAGGATTATAAGGAAAGAGAGGAATTACGTCAATGGAGGAATCTCAAAGAATTCCTGAAGACTATTATTAAGAGGATGGATGCCAATAATAACAGGTGTCACACCAGAAGCATCTTTTATACGTTGAAGCATGACAGGGTCTATGTTGAACTCCATTTCCTCACCTTGCTTCTTTGTCGTTATACTGATCTTTGAAGGGTTAAGGTCAATGCCACCTTTTTCAGCAGAATCATGCAAATCGCTCTTTGTTTGCTCTTTAATAATGAGAGTTGTCGTATCGAACTCAACTCTAACAACAGTTCCTACAACAATATCGCTTGACGCTCCGTGTGCCATAATTGAAGTAGGATCAATGAAATGAACCCCTGGATGGCTCTTAATTTCTTCAAGGCCTATACCTCCACCATGAAGCCATTCGCTGCTTTTTTGAAGTTTTGCTTTATTAATTGGCTTATTATTCGCTGTATCAAATACTTCTAAAACCCCCTGTCGCAAATCGAACCTCAAATACATAGGCAATGATAAGTTCAGACGATTTCCATGAACAAAGGCGTTCTTTAGTAACTCTTTAATTGTGTGACGTATTGCAATTGAACCTTTTTCCTGTCGCACAACATGCTCATTAATAAAATTTGCAAATACCATTATTTTTAGAAGTATTTCTTCGTAATCCTCTTTTTGCATAGGCCCCAGATTGATCTTCAAAATCCTGCCTTCTCGCATAGCATTAGCAATCTTATTAAATTCATTAACTATTGGTGTTAGAAAAATATTGCGTTGAATAACAGATCCGAAATCAACTGTGAATATTTCTGCGGGAAGCCCAGCTTTAATTTGTCTTTGTAAAAGAATCGATTCTAATGTTTTAATTCGATCAGTTCTACCCTGGGATACCTGCTCAAGAGCGTCAGTAATTGACACACCCCGTGGCTCGCTGGGATCGACCTTTACTTCAATGACCTCGGCATGATCAAGCACGGCATTTGTAAGCAATGCCGCCGTATCAGCAACAGCATAGATTTCACCGATCTGAGCCATGTCTGCCCCACCCGAAAAATACTTCCTCGGCACCGTCGTATGTGTCTTGGGGTCAACTTCTTCCTTGATCAGGTTATAAGCACCTTTCTTGAACGACTCCACATACAGTGACCAGATCTTTTCTTTCTCATTCTTGTCAGCAATATCAATGCCACCTGTCTTTTGCTTATCAACATACGCCTGGCCCATGATGCTGGCTTTGATCTTACGTTTGTACCACGTCGCTAATATGAGTGAATTGTAAACTTGACGTAGAGGAGCAAAACTCTTACCCTCGTTGACTTCTTTCTCGAGGATGGGGATGACGACTTCACGGAGGATATCTTTTGCCAAATCGTATGTACGGACAACATTATTTGATTCCGCCAAATAATCTGATTCCAGCATGACCTTTAATCTGCTCTCGACCACAAAAGCCGCATCCTTGTTCTCATAAACCGTCGCCTTCTCTGGTATAATCCATACTTTATTGAACGTATCCACGGGGATGTCGGTCGTGCCAAACTTGGCCTGAGCCGCGGCATACACTTTGGCCCAGAACTGCTTACCTACGTCGCCTTCAGGATAAATAAGCGATGCGGTGATCTGTTTTAGGATGTAATCTTGTGCAAGTAAATCACGGCCCATTTCCGTCTGGCCAAAGGCCTCGGGCACAATGCGGTCTTTTTCGTAGGGAGAAAGATTGACCCATAAATCTTTTTCGGGGATCGTTAATGCGGCCAGGAAATATTTAATAAGACGATTGGCATCATCTCTTAAAGGGATGGCATTAGGGCCATCCCCTACATGTAATCCATCACTTGTACGGGCCGGCCCTTTTTCATCACCCTTATCAAGAATAAAATCAAACCGGAAGGGTTCATTACGATAAACTTTAATACCTTTAAGAAGTGGCGGGACAAATATTGGACTTAACTCCAAGCGCGTACCAGGCACAGGCAACTTGACCACGCCCTGGGCATAGACACGCGCATCTGATACCAGAAATGCCAGTATCAGTGCGCTTGAAAGAAACCGCTGCATAAGTCGTTTAAAATACAATTCCTATCCCCTTTTAAGACCGACCCATCCACCTAGAATAAAAGATAACATATATATGTTACTTGAAACCAGTCGGCAGACTTCAGTCTATTAATAGTTAAAGGTAATTCTTGAAAAAGTGCCCAACTATGTTTACTATGTCCTCTAATCTATGAAAGTCGCCATCCTCAATCCTTCATTCGGTGAGAACTTTGTCCGCGTCGCGCGCTGGGCGGCTAAATCGCGCGGGCGTGTGCAACGTCATCCCGACTACCTCTTGATCGCGGCTCAAGTACTACTGGATGAGGGCCATGATGTTATCTTTGTTGAAGCCGCGGCACGCAATCTTACCCCCGAACAAAGCTTTAAGATAGTCGCTGAATTTAAACCGCAACTGCTGCTGATACACGCCACAACACCATCGATCTATGCGGATATCGAACAGGCGGCCGTCATTAAACAACAGAATGGCTGTAACGTCGCTTTTGTCGGCCAGCACGTCAGCGCCGAACCTCGGAATACCTTTGAGATCGCCCGAGGTACACTTGATTATATCCTGCGCGGCGAGTATGATTTCACCCTGCGTGACATCGCCAACGGCATACCCTCTAAAGATATCCTCGGATTAACATGGCTTGATGGTACCAGGATCATCGCCAACCCTGACCGTCAACCTGTCGATGTGAATGAACTGCCCTTCCCGGCATGGGACCTGATCAAGCCTGAATGGTATCCTGACGCTGGCAAGAAATTCCCATTCCTTACTTTATTTACCGGCCGTGGCTGCAACAATGCCTGTTCATTCTGCCGTGACCCGCAATTAATGTACGGTTACCGCCTGCGTACGCGCTCGGCCAAACTTGTTGTCGATGAGATGGAATATGATCTCAAGCTGTTCCCTCAAATACGTGAAATCATGTTTGAAACCGATACATTTGCCGCAGACCCTGAGCATGTACGTGCCGTCTGCAACGAGATCATCAAACGCGGTCTCCATAAAGAGATCTCCTGGTCATGCAACACGCGCATCAATACCGATCTTGAGATCCTGCCCTTAATGAAACAGGCCGGATGCCGCATGCTCATGGTTGGATATGAATTTGGAACAGATGAAGCCTTACGCGCGGTGCGTAAAGGCGGCGTCAATGTGGCCATGGGCAAACGCTTCAGTCAACGCGCACATGAACTTGGCTTTACCCTGCATGGATGCTTTATGATCGGCGCCCCTGGCGAGACCAAAGAAAGCGCCCACGCCACCATCGATTATGCCAAAGGTATGCCGCTGGATACCATTCAGATCACGGGCATTGCCACTTACCCGGGCACCCATCTTTACAAATGGGCTAAAGACAACGGGTATCTCCTGGCCAAAGACTGGAAAGACTGGCTGACCGCCGAAGGCGAGCAGAAAACATTACTGTCCTATCCTCAACTTTCTAATAAAGAGATCGACGAGCTTATCGACACTGGCCTTAAAGAATTCTACCTGCGCCCGGCTCAAATAGGACGCATGCTCATCTCCATCCGCTCGGTCGGCGACTTATTACGGAAGCTTTACGGCTTCGGTGCTTTCCTGGATTATTTCTGGAAGAAATTTACCCAAAAGAAAAAGTGAGCATCAAATCTGGCTTTTTGATGCCCACCTTATTTAAAAGTCCGGTGTATACCTGAGGCTATATTTGAACTTCAGTTCACCTCCCGGACTTGAAATGCCTCAATATTAACCTCACTTACTTCTTCCAAAAAAGTTTCTGTACGCCAAAGATAATCCCCGATACGATACCGATCCAAATAGCGACCGGCAACAGGAACGCCAGGGCAATAATGGCACCATTGAACGTGTTCACGAATGTTTCAACAGCTATCCTTGATGTCTCCTTGAACTTCACCCCAAGATCAAGGGCATTGGTCACGGTGACCTTATCTTCATAAAATGAAACCGTGATCGTAGCAAGGTCCACTTGACGGTCCATGCATTTAATGCGCCCTTCGATCGATTCAATTTCACCGCCTAAACGCGCTAACTCACGCTCGACCTCAAGGATATCTTTCACTTCACGGGCACGCTCATCCAGTATCTTAATCATCCGCTCGCGCACAACCTTATAATTGGTCAGACGCGCCTGAAGGTCAACATACTGCTCTGTCACATCTTCACCCGAGACACCCTCAGACTGAACATCGCCCAGCTCTCTTAATTCAGCAAGGAAACCCTCAAGGTCATTAGGGATAACTTTTAATACAATGGTGCCGCTCATATTAAACCGCGAAGGTCTGCTCAGTTGGGAATTTATCAGCGTCCCTTTAAATTTCTTAACAAGCGCCGTAACACGCACGTTCGCCTGCGCACAATCTTTAACCTTTAAACTGATAGTTGCATTTCTGATGAGTTTGCGGGGAATAGCCTCGTATTTACCTGTCTGTGCCTGTGACTCTACCCTGGTTGCGCCATTAACTGAAGATGTTGTTGAGTAATACGGCTCATACTGCATTGTTTTATTAAACGTATACTGATCCCCGACATCATCCGTCGCTGTCCTTAACCTTCCCTGTATACCCCTTTGCACATAAGAATTCAAGGCAACAATGCCCAACAGGATGATCATGATCACAATACCCGCATTCAGCCAGTTGAAATGTTTGTTCATACGGCCTCCTTGTTTAACCTGTGCCCCATCTCTACTAGGTTAAACGCAGCCAAGATCCAAAAGTTACAAAAAAATAAGGGCCGGTAATAAATACCAGCCCCCATCTTTTATAAAAAGCGCCATTATTCAGTGAACTTCAACATGCCCTTAAATCACTGATTCTTCGTAACATTAGAAACGGCATTGACCTTAATGGCATTAACATTCTCTGCATTATCGGCGGCAACGGGACTACTTGTAATTTTCACTCGATCAGCATCGGCCGTCGTCTTTGAATAATAAGGTTCATACTGAAGCGTTGAATATTGCTCCCCGATATCATCGGTCGCTGATTTCAACCTGCCTTGCACACCGCGTTTAATGTACACATCCAGGACCACCCCGCCAATGACAACAAAAAGGCACATGGCAAGGATAACCGCACCGGGCCTGCCAGTCGCAGGCGCCTTAGCAACATTCTTACCAGAGATCACCTTTAAGACCTTATGATCCATGTCCGGCGAGCCTTCAACATCCCGGTACACACCGAGTCCCATAGAAAGGCGCTTGATCTCATTCAAATAAAGTCTGGCTTCAGGCACTTCTATTAATACACGCTCGGCACGGACGATATCTTCCGGTGAAATTTCACCGTCAGCATAGGCGCTAATTAATATTTTCCATTGATGGTCGCTCATATCAGGCCTCCTTCAAGAAACGGGCCAGTTGGACGCGCAACGTTTCCCGCGCGCGAAAGATCAATATTTTCACCTTCTCTAAAGAAGATGCCGTTATCTCTGCGATCTCTGCATAACTTCTATCATGGTATTCGCGTAAAATGATCGCCTCACGCTGTTCTGACGGTAAAGCAGCGATCGCCTTGTGGATCGCGGTGAGCATTTCACGGCTTTTCATACTATCCGTTACGGACGGCCCGGGATCCTGCACGTCCCATTGTTCATCCTCACCGTTATCTTTGCGCATCCAGAATGACACTTGATTCTTGAGGGCGCGTAACCGTGTCAGGCTGGCATTGCGGGCAACTGTAAAAAGCCATGTGGACAGTTTGGCTTCACCGGTGGGGGTAAATTTCTTATTTGAAAATTGCAAGAAAACTTCGCTCGTCACATCTTCCGCATCAGCACGGTTACCGATAAACCTTAAGGCAAAATTTAAAACCGGCAGTTTATACCGCTTAAAAAGCTCCCTGAAGGCTTCACTATCCCCTTCGTGGTACGCGCGAACCAGTTGCAGGTCATCCAAATATGCCGTCATATTCCCCTCATCGTTGGGCGCACAGCCAGAATCCTATCCGGAATGCATCCTTAACGTCTGATCTTACCTACCTGTTAAACACACTCACAAGCAAAAAGTTACAAATAATTTAGCATAAGATATTAACCACTATCATTAAATCGATTTTTTTTGACAATACGAGCTTCGTCTGTTATATTTCTGAAGCTGTTGAAACCAAATACGAGGAGAATGAATATGGCACATGTTGTCTGTGAACCCTGTGTGAATTGTCGTACAACCAATTGCTGCGTCGTATGCCCTGTGGAAGCTTTCCGCGAGGATAAAAATATGCTCGTTATTGATCCGGATGTATGCATTGATTGCGGCGCTTGTGTCGGCGAATGCCCGGTACAGGCCATTTATCCTGACGGCGACGTACCTGCCAAATGGCAGTCGTATGTAGCGCTGAACAAGACAAAAGCGCCTTCTCTTCCTCCGATCAACACGAAAAAGGAACCGCTGAAAAAGTAAACCAGCGGAAAGAATTGAGAAAAAGGCGCTGAAGTCTCGGCGCCTTTTTCATTAATAAGGAAAATACTATGGCTAAGAAAATTGCATCACCGCAAAAACCTATGACCGGTGCCCAGGCCCTTATCAAATGCCTCGAAGCGCACGGCGTGCAGCACATATTTGGCCTCCCCGGCGGATCAGCCATCCCGATGTTCGACGCACTTTATGAATCCAAGATCAAAACCATCCTCGTGCGCCATGAACAGGGTGCCACGCATATGGCTGACGGTTATGCCCGCGCTACGGGCAAGGTTGGTGTCGCCCTTGTGACCTCAGGTCCTGGTGCCACCAACACGGTCACCGGCATCATGACCGCCATGATGGATTCTATTCCCATCGTTGTTTTCGCGGGGCAGACCATATCACCCATGCTCGGTAAAGACGCGTTCCAGGAATCAGACATCACCGGCATCACCATGCCCGTGGTCAAACACAATTACCTGGTCAAGGATATCAATTCCATCCCACGCATCGTTAAAGAAGCGTTCCACATTGCTTCAACCGGACGTCCTGGCCCTGTTTTAGTTGACCTTCCTAAGGATATTACCTCGGGTGCTTTTACAGGTTCTTTGAACCAGGAAATGGACCTTCCCGGCTACACTATCCCGGGCAAAGGCAATAAGGCCGATATCATCAAGTTGGCTAAATTGTTCAAAGCTTCCAAGAAACCGCTGCTTTTGGTTGGACACGGTGCTGTCATTGCCAATGCTGATAAAGCTGTAAAAATACTGGCCGAAAAAATGCAGTGCCCCGTGACTGTGACGCTTTTAGGTAAAGGCGCTTTTCCAGAAACCCATCCTCTATCATTAGGGATGCTGGGCATGCACGGGACCGTCTACGCGAATAAAGCGTTGGTCGGATGCGACCTGATCGTTTCCATCGGCTCCCGCTGGGATGACCGCATTAATGGCAACAATGACGAATTCTGCATCGGCGCCAAAAAAGTGCATATCGATATCGACCCGGCTGAGATCAATAAGATCGTCCGGCCTGACCTGTCGATCGTCGGTGATGCCCGCCTTGTCATTGAAGAACTGATCAAGCATGTGAATAAACTTGATACAGCCGAGTGGTTGCAGGAACTTGATTTCGTTAAACAGGAATACCCTTTGCACTATTCCGATGCTGAAGGCCTTACCGCCCAGCGCGTGATCGATGATCTTTACCATGTCACTAAAGGCAAAGCCATCGTGACGACTGACGTCGGTCAACACCAAATGTGGGCTTCGCAGTTCTACAAGGTCGACCACTGCCATAACTGGCTGTCTTCCGGCGGCGCTGGGACCATGGGATACGGGTATCCGGCGGCTATCGGCGCTCAATTCGGACGCCCCGGCGAACTGGTCGTGGCTATCGTTGGCGACGGTGGCTTTCAGATGACCCTCTGTGAGCTGGCGACAGCCGCTGTCAACAAGCAGCCTGTGAAGGTCCTTGTTGTGGATAACAAGTACTTAGGAATGGTCCGCCAATGGCAGGCCTTGTTCTTCGATAACCGCTTATCTGGTGTCGACCTTGTCGGCAATCCTGACTTTGTGAAGCTGGCCGAGGCCTATGGCATCAAGGGCTTTCACATTGATAACGTTAAAGACAGCCGCAAAGTGCTGGCTGAGGCGATGGCTCACAAAGGCCCTGCCCTTATTCACGCCGAAGTCATCAAGGAAGGCAATGTCTTCCCCATGATCCCGGCCGGAAAATCCGCTTACCATATCATCATGGAAGCGCCAAAAACAAAAATGGAAAAACCAACAGGTTCAACATAACGTTAAATAAGAATGTTGAACGGGTGACGCCGGAGCGGGTCCCCTGTAATTTTTATGGGAAGGGACCCATCAAAATTACAGGGTGCGAAGGCGGCAGGACACGTTCAACATCTGAAAAAAGGGCACACTATGAAAACAAATGACACCCATACGATCAGCATCCTCGTGGCCAATAAACCCGGTGTTCTCGTGCGCGTGGCGCTTACCTTTGCGCGCCGTGCTTTTAACATCGACTCGCTGGTGGTTTCTGCCACACATAACCCTAAGTTCTCACGTATGACCGTTACGGCGAAAGGTGATCCTGTCATCCTGGAACCGATCATCAAACAGCTCAACAAGCTCATTGATGTCATTCATGCCAGTGAACACAACACCCTTCTTTCCGTCGATCGTGAGCTTTCCCTGCTCAAGGTGAAGATCACCTCCAGCGCTAAAGCCGTTGTGAGCAAATATATCAAGGAGAACAATGCCAAGATCATTGACGAGACCGATGGCTTTACGATCATTGCCCAGATAGGCACAACAGATGAGCTGAATGCCTTTGAAACGATCATGAGCAAATACGGCCTGGTTGAAATGGTACGCTCAGGTAAGATCCTGATGACCAAGGGTAAAGAAACAACTTAATTACACCGTAATCTTAAAATAAAAAAGCCCCGTTACTTGACGGGGCTTTTTTATTGAACTTGAGGATCCTTAAGGACGAAAAGAATCCGTCCCCTGCTTGGCCGAACAAGGCGAATACATAACATCCAGCACCAAGCACTTCTTGGGACAAACTTCAACGCAGGCATTGCACGAAATACAACGCATGCGGTCAATGGTCCAGACTTTAGGCTCTTTGGTCGTAACGATCGCTGCCGTCGGACATTTACGCTGGCAAATGCCGCAATAGATACATTTTGCAGGATCAATATTAACCTTGCCACGTGCACCTGACGGGTATTCTTTCTTAACAAAAGGATAACGCTCCGTCACCGGTTTATTAAAAAGATTCTTTAGGACTACTTTTCCCATTTCAAGGATGCTCATTTTATCTCTCCGCACAGCTGATACAAGGATCAATAGTAAGGACGATCACGGGCACATCCGCCAACTGACAACCGCGCAACGTCGCTAAAAGAGGCGCCAGGTTAGCAAACGTAGGTGTACGCACACGCATTCTCTGCAAGAACTTCGTGCCATTACCCTTGGCGTAATAGATAACCTCGCCGCGGGGCTGCTCCGTACGGGCAAAATATTCACCATCCGGCATCCCGATTACTTTTACTTCAATAGGACCTTCTTTGATCTGCTCAATGCATTTCTGGATAATATCCACTGACTGGGCGATCTCAAGGATGCGCACCTTTGTACGGGCATAGCAATCACCCGCCGTTTCGACGACAGGCGTAAACCCGATCTTGCCATAGGAAGCATACCCCGTCATACGCATGTCCTGTGAAACGCCGCTACCGCGTAACATAGGACCGACAGCGCCAAGGCTCTTAGCATCTGCCTGGGACAGCACGCCAACACCCTGCATGCGGTGCTTAACAGTCGTATCATTTAAAAAGACTGATCCGATCGTATTGATCTCTTTCTGATATACACGCAGCTTCTTCATGATCTCATCAAGTTTGACCGATGAAACATCACGGCGAACGCCTCCAACCTTGGCAGCTCCGAAAATAACACGTCCACCCGTTGTTTCTTCGATAATATCCAAGATCGACTCACGTATGCGCCATGACTGCATGAACAAGCTTTCAAATCCAAAACTATCTGCGGTAAGCCCAAGCCACAGCAAATGGCTATGGATACGTGAGAGCTCTGACCAGATCGTCCTCAAATACTGGGCGCGATCAGGGATCTCAAGCTTTAACAATTGCTCGACAGACATGCAATAGGTCATGCCGTGAATATAGCTGCAAATGCCGCAAATACGCTCGGCGACATAAACAAAATCGATGAAATCCTTTTTCTCGACAAGCTTTTCAAGACCGCGGTGAATGAACCCGATCGACGGAATGGCTTCAACGACTTTTTCATCCTCAACCACGAGGTCCAAATGAATAGGTTCAGGTAAAACCGGATGCTGCGGTCCAAATGGGATAATAGTACGGTTGCTCATTATTTAGCCTCCCCCGACGGCTGTGCTGGATTGAAAGGGGTCTTCATTGTCTTCTGGTAGAACTTGCCCTTAAAATCAATGGCCATGCCTTCAACCTTAATGCCAAAAAGGTCATGGATCTCGTTCTCATAAAGGAATGCCGGTAAGTAGATCCCGCTGACACTGGGAACCGGCGTATCCGTATTCTGAAGCGTTAAACGATAACTGGTGAACGCATACTCCAGGTCAAATGAATAATGAATTTCAAGGACTTCAGGCAAGCGCGTGCAGCAGATCTGCACCAGGCGCATCCCCTTTTCCTGGCATTCACGGACCTTGCCCAAAAGCTCCGGGATCGTGATATCAATGATGGTTTGCTCTGTCATAAACTCTCTTTTCTGATCAAACTGCCGCGGCGTTCATGGCCGCGCGCTTTTTTTCAAGGATACCCAGCGCCTGTACAACAGCGTCAATGATCGCCTCAGGCCTTATGGCGCATCCGGGAACATAAAGGTCAACCGGGACCGCCTTATCAGCGCCACCCATAACGTTATAGCACTCACGGAAAATACCGCCCGATGTAGCACAGATTCCAAGGGCTAAAACAACCTTGGGTTCAGGCATCTGATTATAAATGTTCTGAACAACAGGCTTATTCTGTTCATTGATCGATCCTGTCAATAGCAGGATATCGGCATGTTTGGGGTTACCTGTATTAATGACGCCAAAACGCTCGACATCAAAACGCGGCATCAACGCAGCCAGAACCTCAATATCACATCCATTGCAGCTGGATCCGTCATAATGTATGACCCATGGTGATTTAGATATTGAACTCATGGATAACCTCTCATCATCAAGAAAATAATATTGACCCCACCCGCTAGGAATGCCATCCCCCAGGAACCGACCAACATCCACTGCCAGCGAACGCGTGCCGTAGCATTATCTATAATAAGCAATAACTCAAAAATAAGGAACGTCATCAAAAGCCCGACCCAGACGCTATTAGCAAAGAAGAGATACCCTACGCCAAGAACGAACACGTATTCATACCAGTGTGCGATCTCGATCAGCGCCAAGGTCCTTCCCGAAAACTCGGTCGTGATACCCTTGACGATCTCCTGATGCGCGTGGTGTGAGGTAGCCAAGTCAAACGGGGATTTCCTGAATTTGATAGGAAGAATGAACAGGAATGCAATAAAAACACCCGGCAGATCCATGATCAAAGGACGAGGATAACTGACAATATCCTTAACCTGAAAACTGCCCGTTACCATGAACATCGCCACAGCAACAATGATGATCGCCGGTTCATACGACATCATCTGCAGAGTTTCACGCTGCGCACCGATAAAACTGTACGGAGAACTTGACTTATACCCACCCAGGACAAAGAAAACACCGGCGAGGGTCAAGGCAAATATGACCAGAAGAAGGTCTCCACCCGCAAAGAACAAAGCCCCTGTAAAAACCGAAAGGATCACAAAAAATGTCATGAACATATTCTGTGAACGGCGGACAACCAGGTTCTCTTTTTTGAAAAGCTTGCCCACATCATAGAACGGCTGAAGGATCGGAGGTCCGATACGCCCTTGCATGCGCGCCGAGATCTTACGGTCAAGGCCTGAGATCAAACCGCCCACTAAAGGCGCTAAGACAACATAAAGGATCGCTGTAAATAAAGACATTAGATCGCTCCTATCAGCACAACCGCAATAACAAATAATATACCCACAAGAACGCCCAGGCGCATCAGGCGCGCTTCGCTGAAATAATCCTGAAGATAGTAATTCTTCATATCCATATCCTTAACATCCCTGAGCGACCCCAGAAACTGCATGCTCTTATTGCCCGTATTCGCCCCGCCAAGGTAGGCATCAACAACTTTAACGCCCTTACCGTAATCCAGGAAAGTAAGCGGGAACATGCAAACCATGGTCAACATGATCGCAACAATGATCATATTGCCGCTACCGAGTGAAACAACCTGATGATAAATATTCGCAATATACGGCTCTACAAGAAACCCAGCCACAGGCGCAAAGAAAGCGCATATAAGGATCGTCATGGCGGCAAGGCTGCCTAAAACAAGCCATTGAGCTTTTACAACGGTTGATTCATTGGTTTTGTACTCCCGTTCGACCATGATCACCTTGCCCAGCCACTTCACCCAGAAGAAAAGTGTAGCGGCACTGCCGAAGATCAATAAGAAAGATATCAGCGGGTTCACTAAAATAACAGCGCGCAGCACAACCCATTTGCTGATAAGCATGCCGAACGGTGCCAGGAACATGCCGGCAATGCCGATCATGATCATAACGGCTACCTTAGGCATACGCACCACAAGTCCGGACATATCTTCGATCTGCCGGCTTCCGGTCTGATTTTCGACTGATCCGACACACAGGAAAAGCAAACCTTTGGAGATCGCATGGAACACGATAAGCAACATGCCGGCCCAAACAGCCTCGGGTGATCCAATACCGGCGCAAAGGATCACAAGACCCAAATTGGCGATCGTTGAATATGCCAGCACTTTCTTGGCATCATTCTGACTGATACAAATAAAAGACGCGACGAGAAAGGTGACGCCTCCGACCATAGCTACCAAAAGGCCTACGGTCGTCCCCTCCAGTACCGACGCGAAACGTAAAACAAGATAAACACCGGCCTTGACCATGGTGCTCGAATGCAAAAGAGCTGAAACAGGCGTAGGGGCCACCATCGCCCCCACCAGCCATGAGGAGAAAGGCAGCTGCGCTGATTTGGTCATACCGGCAAAACATAAAAGTGATACCGGCAAAAGAATCAGCATCTTGGGCAATAAGAGCATCTTGTCCATCTCAGCCACATGCGTATTTAAATAAAGGAAAATGATCCCGACCAAAAACGCCAACCCACCCAGCAGATTCCAGCGTAGGGCCCAGAAGGCATTGGCAATAGACTGTTCATCCTGCTTATAGCGGATCAACAGGAATGAGCAGACCGTGGTGATCTCCCAAAACAAAAACATCCAAAATAAATTATTGGAGAAACAAAAGCCGAACATGGCAGAAAGGAAAACAAAAATTAACGAAAAAAACTGTGGGCGATTATCTTTAACTTCATGGTGATGGTGATGAAAGTCTTGCATATAACCCACAGCGTATACAGCGATCAAACCACCGATAACGCCAACGATCAGGCCCATTAAAACTGAAAACTGATCCATGAACAGGTTTGCAGCGACATGCATCTCTTTGCCAGGCCCGTAATGGAATGCTAAAAGTAAAGCTGTTTGAACAAGGACAAACCCCGTAACAACCATATCCTTGCGCTTAAAGGCCAAAAGCAAAAGATAAACAGCGATCAGTATTTCAATAATAAGAATAGTTGGCTCGACCCAATTCGTATGTGCCGGAAAAAGAGAGGCTTTGGCTTTTGCCCCATGCCATATCAATCCTAATGAAGCGATCATCAAGATCACTGAAGCAGGATAAATAACGACAGGATATATTGATGATTTACGGACCGCTCCTAGGATCAAGGCAATGATCAATGGGAAAGCGATAAGGAACACAATTAAAGAAAGCATCATATTTAACCTAGGGGTTAATGATTTTGAAAATTTTTAATAATTATACTTAGGCTGAGCATAAAAGAAAGAATAATTTCAATTTATTGCTTGGCCAGTGTATAAAGTTCATTAACCTTTTCCCAATTTATAATATTATAGAAAGCCTCAATATACTCAACCCGGCGGTTCTGGTATTTCAAATAATAGGCATGCTCCCAGACGTCAATGACCAATACTGGTTTTTTGCCCGCTGACAAGGGCGTATCCTGATTCGGCGTTTTAAGGATCTCAAGTTTCTTATCTTGATTGACCACCAACCAGGCCCACCCGGACCCGAACTGAGTTGTAGCCGCATCCGAAAACTTAGCTTTGAACTCAGCAAATGAACCGTAAGCTGACTTGATAGCATCAGCCACAAGCCCTTTGGGCTCACCACCCGCCTTAGGTGCTATGACAGACCAATACAATGAATGATTAACAGCCCCGCCGCCATGGTTGCGTACGAGCAAGCGAATATCCTCAGGTACCTTATCAAGGTTGGCAAGGATAGCCTCAGCTGACATCTTTTCAAGGTCAGCCTTGCCGGCAATAGTCGCATTGAACCTGTCGACATATGTTTTATGATGCTTGCCGTGATGTATTTCCAGGGTCTTTGTGTCAATAAAAGGTTCTAATGCATCATACGCGTATTTTAATTCCGGTAACTGATATGCCATAAATACCTCCTTGTTAGCGATCATTAGTCCATTCGATGAGCTAATTCTTATATCCGTTCAATGCCTGCTCGAATTTAATCCGCCAATATGCCGGCAGCGGGACTTTCTGCTGTGTCTTTTTATCAACCGCCACATTGACCGTCCTGGCTGTTCCTGCCACGACACCATCCTTTAATAAGGTAAAGGCAAACACAACCGATGTCTCACCTATTTTTTCGACCGAAACAGCAATGTCGAGTTTATCACCCGTCTTGAGCACCACCTTATAATCCGCTTCAGCATGAACCAGCGGAAATGCAACATCCGGGTCGTTAAGCATGGCATCGGCCGCAAGACCCAATGACTCCAGAAAATGCTCTTTAGCCTCATGGGTCAAATAAAACTGATTGGCAAAGAACAGCCTGCCGGCAGCATCAGTATGATGCAAATATATACGTGCATGATGAATAAAAATGGACTACCTCTCAAGGAATAATGAACTTATCACCCGTAGACAATGCCTTGAAAAACGCTGCCAACTCCTGCGGATCTAAGCGCAATGCTTCATGCGACAGGATCCTGCCCTCAAGCCCTGACGGCGATGAACCTAGTCGCAGCAGTGCAGGGTACTCAAGCTCGATCTTCGGATCAAGCGCCGCTTCGCTTCCCAGGAACGAATCATTATACCCGTAAGCGACAACATGTTCAATGTCCGCGCTGCGCACACCCTTAGCCCACAATTTCATGGCAGCCCGTTGGCCGATCACAAAATCAGGTTTAATAACGCTATACACAGCATCAACATCAGCTTCTGAACAACTCCCCACAACAGGGCAAACACAAGCACCGATACGCCAAAGTGCCAATAAAACAATATAAAATGCCGGCGAACGCTCGGTGACAACAATAACTCGCCCGTCTTTCTTAACGGAGATCTCTTTAAGATACCTGGATGTGCTGTGGACATAATTATTAACGGCCATCCAACTGATAGAACGGCCATTCCACGAAAATGCTGCTTTTTCAGGAGATCTCGTCGCATTAATGAATTCAGGACAATGGGAAAGCATCAGATTGCCTGGAGTTGGTGGGCAAATTCAGGATGAAAAAACTTTGTGTCGATCAACAGTCTATCAAGGGGAATACAGCCTGCATCCAAAACAACCGGTCGCAACAAAAGGTCCTGATCGAACCAGTTGGCCGTGCCCAAATTAGGCGTTGTATACGTCAACGCCGCAAGGTTGGCCAGTATCGTCATCCCGACCCCCGATTCAAACGCTGAGGTTAAAACAACCTGTAATCCCAAATGACCGGCTTTATCAAGAAGCTCCAAATATCCCGTAATACCCCCGGCCTGCATCGGACGAGCTGAAATGTGCGTGACACCCAGTCTGCCGGCCATATCCTCAAGCGGCACCTGCTGCATCGTTTCATCCAGGGCAACCGGCATATCTGTAGCGCGTACGAAGGCTTCAAGCTGTACCGGGTCTGTCAGAGGCTCCTCAATATATTCAATGCGGTCTTTCCCGATATGTTGAGCGAACATCACAGCCTCATCAAGTCGCCAGCTACGGTTAACGTCAAGACGTAAGCGGGCATCGGGCGCGATGATACGGCGAACTTGATCAACTTTCTGAGCATCGAGCGGAATATTACGGCTGCCTACTCTTAATTTGAATGTCTTATATCCTTTAGCATGCAGGAATCTGGCCTGACGTGCGACATCAACGGATGCCCCCTGTAAAAGTCCGGCGCTATGCACCTGCCGGGAAGAACCTTCTTTGAGGAATTCGCACAGCACTTTCCCATTAACTTTGGCCGCCATACTGATGAAAGCGGATTCGAATCCGAATTTTACTGACGGGCAAATGGCCGATTCCGGCAATCGTTTGGAAAACCATTCCAAAAGAAGCGGCAATTCCAGCGGTAACCTGACGCCCTTGAGCTCTTTTAAAAGAATGCGCGCCTGATGATCGGCCTTTTTAAAAGGCTCGACACTGACCCCGGGCAATGGCGATATTTCCCCAAAACCCATATCACCGCGCTCTGATATAACATGAATAATAAGGCCTTCACGACGATCTACTTCGTGTGAACGGACAAAGAAAGGGTGTGCCAACGCAAGCTCAAAGGGATAACAGTGGATACTCTGAACGCCTATAGAAGCCATATGAAACCGTAGGCCAGCGCCTGAAGTAAAAGAAGCATGGCCGTCATGCCTAATGCTTGATTAAGCGCCTTGGGATCATCACTGGTAAAAACCGTATGGACGAGGGGAATGGCCAGAAGAACCGATCCGGAACAAAGTAAGGTCAGCGGTTTACTGTCTGTAATGTAATACACGATCACTGGCATAGCTGCCGATGCCAGCACGCCGAAAAGATACTCCATACGCGTGAATGCCTTGCCGAAGCGTACGGCCCAGGTGATCCGTCCTGCCTTCGCATCTGAAGTAATATCTCTTAAATTATTGACCACCAGAATACATGTGGCAAGGAATCCAGACATCAAACCAGCCCAGACAACCGCCGCATTATACTCAAAGGCGATCGCATAATACGTTCCTGCCGTCGCGACAGGTCCGAAAAAAATAAGCACCACAATATCCCCCAGCCCCAACCGCGCCAAAGACCACTTGCCTGCGGTATACCAAAGACCGGCGATGATCGACAACACGATGATGACCACGGCCGGTGTGCCGATCCTAAGGATCAAGAAGTTCGCTAATAAGGCCGCCATGAGGAACGCAGCAATAAACCCCCACTTGACCTCATCCAGTGAAAGTTCTTTCTTCAAAATAGAACTGTCCCCACGCCCCATCCCGAGGACATCCACGCCGGAAGTAAAATCATAATAATCGTTGGAAAGGTTTGTTCCGATCTGGATAAAAATGGCAATGCCCAACGCGGCTAGCGCCGATGGCCAATGGTGAAATCCATCGCCGTAAGCCATGCAAATACCCAAGATGACCGGAGCTATTGATGCCGGAAGAGAATAGGGACGAATGGCATTGAACCAGACAAGAAGCTTCTTCATGATTCCCGGACTGAAATATTAAGGGTGCCGTCTTTCTCATTCTTAAGAAAGTCGTAGATCAAATAATAAAAAACAACAAAGGCAGGCGCCATGAGGGCCCCAACAATCCCCAGGATCACAAAAAGAACTGTATCACCGACACCCATCATCTTCAAACCCAGGGTGAGCGGAATAAATACAGCGATCGTAATAAAAAGGACGACCCCGTTAGCTCCCAGGACAGGCCAGAAAGAACCTTTAACAAGTTCAACGCTGCGCTTGAATGCCGCCCACAATCCCTTGTCTTCTAAAAGGATGGCAAAGGGGAAAAAAGAAAGAACAGTAAAGCAATATACGCCTGGCACGACCAATAAAACCAACCCGCCCAGGACCGCAATACCAAAGATCAAATAAGCACCGACACCGCGCCAGAACTTAGACCAGACATAGGCCACTGCTTCTTTGCCGCTCAAAACCTGCCCCTCGATCAAGGATGCGGCAAGATACATCAAACATAAAAAAAAGAAAACATAAAGACAAAAGGTTGCCGGACCCAGCAAAGTCCCCAAAGCCGCTAAAGCAGGATCAGACGAAGATTGCAGCAACATCTTGAATATCACCGGCGCTGACGCCGCACAGGAAAAATTCAACAATAAAGCAAAGTTTTCCTTATAGACGGTCAGTGAGCGGCCAAGAAAATCAGATACTGCAAATGAGCTGTTAGTCGCCATAGTTCACTCCGTATTGCCTTTTAAATGTTCACGGATACGCAGGATCTCGCCCTTGTAACGCGGGATCAGATGCACATGCGCGTGCATGACGATCTGTCCGGCCGCAGCGCCGCAATTGATCATGATATTAAACCCGTCAGGAGAATGATCTTTAATAACAACAGCCTTCATCCTGGCCAGCAGTTCTTTGATCGCCGCTGACTCCTCAGGGGTCGCGTCAAAGATCTGCTCAAAATGCCTCTTGGGAATGATAAGTGTGTGACCCTTGGTCAAAGGATGGATATCGTAGGCCGCATAGACCAGATCATTTTCAATGATCCTGGGAATGTTTTTACAAAAGATACAGTCCGACATCCTCATCCTTATTTCTTAATATTCCGCTCGAATTGTTCCAGTTCTTTGCGTGCAAGATCAATATCGCTGATCTTAAAAATATCGCAATAAAGCTGCACAGCCAGATCCTTGTCGCCTTCCAGAAGGACCTCCCTGACATCCCACAGCGTCGGTTCCTCATGACGGATCTGATCCAGATACATTTTCTGTGCCTTACGCAACGTCACGATCCAATAGATCTGCAGCCCCAGCAGGAGCGTCAACATGACACTGATAAAAATAGCAAACCAAAACATAATCACCTCGCCTCATTCGAAGATTCTTCAAATTTCCCGACAACGTCCTTAACTTCCATTTCAGCCTTTTCTATCTTGTCCTTGCAGAGTTTTACCAAAGACACGGCTTCTTTGACCTTATCAGAAAGGTCATCAATATCGATCTCTTCATTCTCGATCTTGTGAATGATATCCTCAAGTTGCTTGATCGCTTTTGAATATTTCATATCTGCCATACGCTACCCCTTATTGCACAACGCTGATGAACTTACCGTCAGCAAGTTCCGTATCCAAGACCTGACCTGCCAACAGCTCAGAAACCGACCTTACGGCCCTGCCATCCTTGCTGCGTGTCACAGAAAATCCGCGTTTGATTATATTCTTGGGCGAAGCCAGGTCAACAAGCTTTTGACAATGACCTATCTTAGTCTTCCCCGTCACCAGACGCAATTGAATTGTCTTCTTTAACAATTCTTTTGTCCGCATCAAGGAAGCAGACATCTCCGTCCACGACCGGACAGGCGCCGCTTTTAGGCGCTGTGTCAAACGGGCATTATATTCCCGGCGTACGGTCATAAGCCGCCTGACACCGGTCTGAAGGTCAATGGCACCATCCTTAAGACAAACGCGCCGGCTCTGCGAG
>PEAF01000094.1 GCA_002753465.1 Candidatus Omnitrophota bacterium | reverse complement strand
TATATGGATAAATCCATAGCCGTCCTTGAAATGGGGGCCAATGTCACCGAATTTAACATTTACCGTAAGGCCAAGCTTGAATTATCACGCAAGATCGGTATTACGGGCACAGATTTGACCCGCAGTTTATCACGGTCTCTTTTTACCACGGCCGGCAAAATTGAACTGTCCATGGAAGAGGCTGAGAGTGTCAAGCGGCAATACGGTATTCCTGCACCCGGGGAGAATTACCTTATTCTCGACAAGATCGTTGCCGGACAGGTACTTTCATTGTTGCGCCCCAAGCTTGAACAGTTGGCCGCCGAGATAAGCCGTTCCATGAGTTATTACCATGACAAGATCAATGGGGATGAAGTGGATCAGATTGTGCTCTTCGGCGGCGGTGCTCAGTTAAAAGGGCTTGCTGAATTTCTGAATGCCGAGCTTGGAATGTCTGTCGAATTAGGGGATCCGCGGCGGGATATTAAACTGCTTTTTGAAGGGATGCTTCAGAGCAAAGAAAATGTGCAGCGGCTGGTTCTGGCCATGGGGGCCGCCTTTGGGGATCCTTCCGGGATCAATCTTCTTCCCTTAAGTTTGAAAGAGAGCAAGAAACATTTCTTAGAGCGGCTTGCGGTGGCGGCAGTGGCCGGTATCGTCCTGTTGATCTCAGTGGGGGTGTACGGCGGGGCGCTCATGAGGATGAACGCCGTAAAGGCAAAACTCACTTCAGCTGAAAAAGAGTATAAATCTATTTTGCCTAAGGTGAAGGAGCTTAAAGACGGCCTCAGCCTAAAAAAAATGATCCGTACCAGGCCTGATATCGGTATCCTGTTGAAGCAGCTGAGTTAT
This sequence comes from Candidatus Omnitrophota bacterium, assembly GCA_002753465.1. GTDB lineage: Bacteria > Omnitrophota > Gorgyraeia > Zapsychrales > Fredricksoniimonadaceae > Fredricksoniimonas. The sequence continues at coordinate 5,269 of PEAF01000094.1, read as the reverse complement.
TTGCCGTCGAATATTTATTTGACAGAGTTGAATCTAAGAGACAATAAGGTTGCCTTGTCGGGGTACCTTTCGTCGTCTGAGCAAGAGGCTCAGAACACTGCTGGTCTGGTGGTTGAAAGTTTAAAAAAGGGCATTCTTAAAGATGTTCAGTTAATCTCACTTTCGGATGCGACCTCAGGAAATAACGGCGGAGATGTTTTACCCAAACAGGGCGATGTGGTCAAAATATTCAAGATACAAGGTCGTTTTGACCGTAGCGAACCTGAACTTTCTAATAAAAAAAGCGTTGCGCCGGGTGAGACAGCTGTAAAACAGGACGCTGCTCCGGCAAATGACAAACAGTCCATGCCTTTGAGGAGAAGATCAAAATGATGAAGATCGTTTTCGATCGGAAAGTGATCACTCTGGCTGCGGCATTGGCAGGGTCATTCCTGCTGCTTATTATCGCCGTTATGATGTGTCATCCAGTCCTGACGACTATAGGCCTTTCAGAACAGCAGGAAAAGACCTATGCTCAGGAGAATTCATTCGCACGGAATTTAATCAAGGCTAAGAATACATCAGGCATCATCGGGCAATTGGTCCCGAAGCAAAACATACCCTTGGTTGTGGAGGCTGTTAATAAATTGGCGCAGAAGAATGATATCAGCCTCGTGCTGGTTCAACCGCCTCTCGTTGATCAGCAAACAAAAGAATTCTTTCATCGGGTCAGGTGGGAGGTTCAGACCGGTGCTTCCCTGAAAGATCTGGGTGTTTTTATGACAGAGGTCCGTAATATGCCCGAAGGCTTGGTGGATATAGAAGCTTTACGTGTATGGCCAGCTGACGATAAAGAAGGCGGGATCAACGCGAAAATAACATTCTTATTATTTGTGGCTAAGGACAATGGGCAGAAATAAACACATCTTCTTTTTAGTTTTTTTAGCCGTGCTGATGGCCGGTCCTTACGTTTTGGCTGAAAATGTAAAAGCGCCAGCTAAAGAGGAATCCTTTGATAAGAATGAGTTGATGGACCTTGTAGCCGAGGATAATCTTGCGATAGATCCTGTTGTTATTGATACGCCCTGGGGTGACAGGAATCCCTTTGACGCAGATACATTCAAGGTTTTAACGGCGCCGCCGCCGCCGCCGGTCTTTGATTTGAAGGCTGCGGTGAAAGGTGATTTTATTTTGTCAGGTATCATCTGGAGCGGTTCGCAGCCCAGCGCTATTATTAATGACGAGGTTATTGGTGTCGGTGATAAAATAAAGAATCTGACAGTTAAAGAAATTAAAGAAGGCACGGTGACGCTTTCTGACGGCAAGAATGAAATGACGTTGTCGCCGATTGACACTGAATAAAGGAAAAATATTTCCGGCCAAAGCTTTGCCGCGGCGTTACGGTATAGACAAGGTTATATTTAGAAAGGAATGTGTTATGAAAAAATCAGTTTTAGGTTTAGTGGTTGTTTCGATGGTTTTCTCCGGTGTTGTTTTTGCTCAATCGGCGGCAACAGACCTGCCGGCAGTCGCTCAGCCAGCGGCAATGGAGGCGCAGTCGCCTGCCAAACTTGAATGGGCCGCTTTGATGAAAAAGCAGATGGAGGAGCGTAGGACCTTGAATGATCAGTTGAAAGCCGAGCGTGATCTTTTCTTGCAGAACCATCCTGATCTGGCTGCATTCGTCGAAGAAGAAACAAAGGCTGCACAGGCAAGGCGTAAACAGCGGCTACAAGATCGTCCTTGATAAGGGTAATCATGTTAAAAGCCAGGGCAAGAATGTTGACACTTCGTTCTTCCCTGGCTTTTATATGGGGCAGGTTTATAAATGAGGATTGTTTAAGATGGTCATGACGTCTGAGGTAATACAAGGTGATATTCTTGTCGTTGATGATTCACTTGCTAATCTTGAATTGCTGATGGCGGTTTTGATGGATGGCGGGCATCAGGTATTTACGGCCAATTCGGGAAGCAGGGCGCTTGATGCGATCAAGACGAGATTGCCGGACTTGATCCTGCTCGATATAGGTATGCCTGATATCGATGGGTATGAAGTATGCCGGCGCTTAAAGGCAGACCCTGCTGTAAAGAATATCCCGGTAATATTTCTCAGCGCGTTCGGTGACATTAAAGATAAACAAAAAGGCTTTGAAGTCGGAGGCGTTGATTACGTCACTAAGCCCTTCATTCCTGATGAAGTGTTATTCAGGGTGCAGGCCCATATTAAACTGAACCGTATGCGGGTTCAACTCCAACAACAAACCGTTGAATTGATGAGTTCCAAGGGGCAGCTGGAACGCTCCATTGTGGAATTGAAAAGTTCGCACAAGGCCCTTGTTCAGTCGGAGAAACTTGCTTCACTGGGCAGGCTTATTGCCGAGATCGCCCATGAGGTCAACAACCCGCTGATGATCATTTCCGGGAATGCCCAATTATGCCTCATGACAGAGGAGGTGACCGGCGAGGTCAAGAATACCCTCGACATCGTGGTAGATGAATGCAAAAGGGCCAAAGGTATCCTTAACAGGGTTTTGCGATTCGCCCGTCCCAGTAAAGGCGAGATCAAACAGGTCAATCCGCAGTTAAGCATTGAGGCTGTGGTCGGCATCCTTGAAAAACAATTCATCCTGAATAACAATATTCATATCGTGCGGCACTACACCTCAGAACCGTGTTTTATCAATGTTGATGAACCGCAAGTTCAGGAAGTCTTTATGAATCTCTTGAACAATGCTAAAGAGGCCATGCTTGATGGCGGTACGATCACGATCACCACTTTTATTGAAGGCAAATTGCTGAACATCAGTTTTGCGGATACCGGTAGTGGCATGACCGAAGATGTTATGCAGAAAATGTTTGAGCCATTTTTCACGACCAAGGAAAACGGCGGGGGCATAGGGCTTGGGATTTGTTATGCTATTATTAAAGATCATAATGGAGAATTGAAATTTGAGAGTGCGGTAGGTAAGGGGACGGTGGCTACGATCGTGTTACCTGTGGGAACAATATCTAATGGCTAAAATACTTGTGGTCGATGATGAGGAAATGATCCGCAAGATCCTGGTGAGGGTTTTGATGAAGGCTGGGTATGAGGTCATTCAGGCATCGGGCGGAGCTGAAGCCATAGAGGTTTTGAAGTCCGGCGTTCATTTGGACATGATGGTCACTGATATGAAAATGCCGACAGTGACAGGGATCGACGTCCTGAAAGCCAAGAAGGACCTGAATGATCTAACCCCTGTTATAATTCTGACAGGCGTGCTTAATGAGCAGCAGGATTATACCGAATTGAACAGGTTGGGCTTGGGCGCACAGGACATTCTTTATAAGCCGATCGATCTGTTGTTATTTTTGGATGCGGTAAAAAATAAATTAGTGTAAGAAAGGTGTTTCTATGAGCAAGAAGATCCTGGTCGTTGATAATGAACCGAGAATCGTGGAGCTTTTATCCAAGATACTTTCCCGGGAAGGGATGACAGTTCTGTCTACCATGAATGGCGAGGATTGTTTAAAACTGGCCATTGAGAACATGCCAGACCTGATCATTCTGGATCTGTTAATGCCTGGCATGGATGGCGGTACGGTTGCTACTACTTTGGAGGAAAATCCCAAGACAAAAGATATCCCTGTTATTTTCCTCAGTGGAGCTATTTCTGAGAGAGAAGTGGCTGAACGCGGCGGGAAAGTGGGCGGCCGTGAATTTCTGGCCAAAGGCAGCGACATCGGTGATCTGGTCAAGGCGATCAAGAAAACAGTAGGCGCATGAGCAAGTACACACCTAACTATTGTTTTATATGTTAAACTCTAAGTAAGTATCGCAGACAAAAAGATCTTTCTGTCTGCTTTTTCTTGTCATTCGTATTTCGAAGTATTCTTCTGTCATGATGCGCTTCATATCGGTTAATTCAGGTTTTTCTTTATTTAAGGGCACGATATATTTACACCCTTACTGATAGGATGGAAAAAGTAAATGTGGCGTAAATCCTTTACCATAATCGAGAATCTAGTAGCCATATCAGTGGTGGCGATTATTATCGGATTTGTGCTGCCTGAGATCAAGCTCACGCAAGAAAAAACTAAAATGGCTTTGGCGCAATCTGATTTAAGTGCGCTAAAGACGGCCATTGAGTCATATTATGATAATTCCAATCCATCCGCCTATCCACCGGCAACGCCTACCATAAGCGCATCGTATCTTGTTCCGGCGACACCTCGCATTATAGGCAATGTTTTATATGATCCTTTCGGGGCAACAGCAACCACTGAATATACGTATATTCTTTCTACTAATAAGCAGTACTTTGCGGTTTGTTCGGTGGGTCCCGATAAGGTCAGTTCTGTGAGCGCGGTCACAGATGGCGGTAAAGTTGTTTCCTCTGGCGACGATATTTGTGTGACCAGTGGAACCCTTTTGGCTGCGGCGGTGGCAGAACCGGGGGTGGCGCCCGCAAAACCCAGTACGCCTACGGTCGGCAGCGCTACGGGCACCAGTTTGATCGTGACCTGGTCTCCGGCGCCCGGGGCAACGTCTTATACGGTTACCCGCGCAACCAATTCCAATATGATAACAGGTGCGACATCCTTGGGTGCACAGGTCAGCGGGCTTACGGATTCAGGGCTTTTAAGCGCGACTCAGTATTGGTATACCGTGGTAGCGGTCAATGGTTATGGTTCTTCATCGCCTTCAGACCCGGGAACTGGATCGACTCCGGGGTTATCTCCGCCGGGCGCGCCCAGTGTCGGGAGTCCAACATCATCGACACTGCAAATCACCTGGTCATCGGTGGCTGGGGCGTCCTCTTATACCCTTAGCCGCGCCACGAATTCCGCGATGACGGGGTCTGTTGATCTGGTTGGAAAAACAAGTCCATACACCGACACCGCACTTTTGAGCAATACGCAATATTGGTACACGGTGAAGGCGCTCAGTATTTATGGCCCTTCAGCCGCATCACTTACGGGGAATGCGACAACGACGAGCGGTGTGCCTGCGGCACCAGCAGCCCCGACCCTTGGCAATGCCACGGCAACGTCATTGGATGTAACGTGGTCTACGGTGTCGGGAGCAACCTCATATACAGTCAGCCGTGCCACAAATTCCATTATGACCAGTAATCTAACGGCTCTGGGCACTAAGGCGATCGGCTTTACTGATTCACCGCTCTCCAGCGGGACGCAGTACTGGTATACCGTTATCGCCGTGAATGGGGCCGGTAATTCCACGGCATCTTCAACCGGGAATGGCTGGACCTTGCCGGCCACGCCGGGTGCGCCGACCAACAGCAGCGCC
>PEAF01000093.1 GCA_002753465.1 Candidatus Omnitrophota bacterium | reverse complement strand
ATGTATATCATCATTGTTCAATATTAAAACTTGTACGTCAAAAGAGTCTCACTGGGGAAGAAGAGGCTATTAGAGAGAAGTTAAAAGGAATTCTTTTAAAAATGGGGGCCAAGCTTATTCTTGAATGTGGTCAAGAATGTAGTGCGGCTACAAGTGCGCCCAAAAATCTTGTTGTAGAGTTTCCTGCGACGGGAAAATATGTTCACGAAAAAGGAATCATTATTAATGCACATATGGATACGGTATTGGAGAGTACACCGGATGGGTTAAGATTATCAGAAATAGATAAGAAGTTTTACCACCAAACAAATGGTTCGTTTGGCGCGGATGATAAGGGTGGAGTGGCTGTTTTTCTGGAAGCGTTGAGGCACATGAAGGAGAATTATTGGGATAAAGGTCGTGAACACAAGAAAGTCATATTTATTCTAACAGCACGAGAAGAAATAGGCCCTGGCGGTTTTGGTATGGGGGCAAGGCATTTGGCGCTTACTCATCCGGAATTGTTTAAAGATGTTGAGTTTAGTCTAACATCAGATGGTCCTTTGGATATAGCTGTTCCTGACCCGGATGGGTCATTCGTGGTCGTTTCTTCGGAGCAAGATGCCATAAAACTACCTTATTCTGACATTATTAAGGTGGTTGATCAGATTGCAGAATTTAAAGGAAGAAAGCTTGTGCTCACTAAGGCGGGGTTAGGGGCAGGAGATTTTCACTTTTTTCCTCCTGAAGCGAACAGCGGAATTCATATTCGGTCGCCTTATGAAGGTAACCATCGCGATGAAGTTGTAAAAATTAAAAACTTTATTGACCATATTGATCTTTGGATAGGTTTGTTGGGAGTTCTTTCAAGTGGCATTGATCTTAAGGAAATGCAAACTTCAGGTATTGGCTCTGCCAATACACTAAAGGGTAAAGGGATGTTTGGTGCAAGTGACCACATGGCGGTTAATGACGTTATTCGTCTTGCACAGAATGAAGGACGCGGGAACCTTATTTGGGGCAATGCCAAGGGTTGGCAGGATACGCGCGCTAAACATGCTGAGGATGTTACATGGGTCATTTCATCGTTAAAGAAGTATCCGCACATTGCGGCACAAGGATTAGGCCAGATTGATATTTCCAGGGTCTTAGCAGAATCCAATATCATTTTGATTGTACCACCGCGTGGAGCAACTCCTGGGCTGTTGGTTAACAATGAAAACGCATACCAGATCGCTCATAATGGTGTTGGAAGGAGCTCGATTTACATCGATCAGTTAACGTATGAACATCTCTACGCATTTGAAAAAGCTGTTTTATTGGCGCATGAAGCGATTTTATTGGGTGCTAAGCAGCTTGCCGCGAAGAAAGGTATTCCGTGGACAGAGAATTTGGTAAAACAGATAACCTTATTAGCTGACGAGTTTGAACACAGTATTGTCGGCAAAAGCGAACGTCGTAGCGGCAGCCGACTAGATGATAGTATTGAAGGTATCCTTGAGTTTAATAAGCCTACGGTGCAGCCAAAGCCTAGCAGGGTTGTCAATACAACTACTATTAATGAACCTAAGCCTTACAGTAAAGACATCAGATCTGAACATCATCGGCCTGAATCTGTTACACCTACTTCACAACCGGAACTTCAGCGTCAGCCACAAGCCCAGCAGGAAAAACCAAAAACATTCACATTGGACTTCCCGGATACGAAGGATACTGTCATTGAAGGTCTGCGTGAGTTATTTACCCATAGCCTTGAGGAAAGAGCAGCGGCTAATCTACCTGCCAAGTTTGAGGATTTCCCGCCGCCAATGGCCAAGGAATTAAAACAAGCACATGAGTTGGGCAAAATTCAGGGAATGCTTTTAGATGTTGACGTGATGGCTTTGCTGACTGTGTTTTTCTCACGGTTATTTCCGAATCATTCCAACAAACTTATTCATTATTTGCGCACATTAAATGTATATATTATTGAGAATAGCCGTTCGACTTTCGGCGCAACATTGAGCGGCAATACGTTTTATGTCCAGAAATCTCTCTTTGAAGATCTGTTAGGACGGTCTCTTTCCGTTGAAGAAATCGCTAGTCTTATTAAACAGCGGGATCAGAAAACCATTGTGGCTTTATTCAGGGTTCTTATCCATGAGCTTGGTTCAGCATTCTTTAAGTTGTCCCATGAGGCCAATCAGTCTTTGGAACATGTTTTCTTGGGATTGTTGTCAAAGGAGCCGGCTAATTTGCCATATGGAGTGCAGGAGGAGATTAAAAAGGTTAATAGCACCGCAAATTTGGATGAATTGCAACGTCTTGATTGGGCAAACGATGAATTCCTGTCGCTGAGCCAATATGTGATTAAGCTAACAGGAGTAGATATTGTGAACTTATTAAAGACTGAAAGAAAAACAAGGTTATTCGCTATAGGCGTATCACAAGCTGTTCAATCAGCGCCAGACAATGCTTCGTTGATTGATAATGGTGGTATTGATCTTAACCAAATCAATATGAAACGCACAGGTAAGGCAATTAAAGTCCAATTTAACCCGGAACAACTTAAGAAGATAGAGCAGAATGGCTTTGAAGGATTCTTCCCAGTCATTACTGATATCGCGCCTATTCAAAAACTCTTACCGTTATTGGGGATAAATAGTAGTGGAATGTTGGTTAAAGCCATCGATGTCGATCCAGCGATTCTTTGAAGTCAGATTGAGGACCAATATGGCGCCAGTGGCCACCCCTAAACCTATAATTATCCGCGAACACAAACCAGCCCACTGGATTGACATGTGAGTGTTGGGCTATTTCATATAATTCTACCGCTTACCGTTGTATATTTTGATAATTTAACGCAGCCGCCCTCCAAGTAACCATAATAGATATTATGGATAGTTGACTAAGCGGGGCATTTCGGCATATAATACCTCTAAAGGTTGACCAAATATGCCCGCTACGGTCGTAAACCCCCCTATAATGACCTTTTAAATAAGGACTCTCCGTATGCTGCCGCGGCCGATGCGTGAAAAACTTAAGATTGATGAAATGAAGTTGCTCCTTAAGCACGACGAAGAAGAATTGGTTTGTGATGGCACAACTCATTGGATATGGAGCCAACAGCGGGAACGCTTCACAAAAGATTGCTTTTGCTCCTGCCCACGAACTACTGAGATAAGAAAATGAATAGGCATTCCCGATTCTCGCCCTTTAATGTATCCCAGGATGCGCCTAATATGCCCACTGCAAACTCAAAAACCCCTGTTAAAGCCCTCATAACACACGATCTGATCAAATCATGGCTTCAGAACACATATTCCCCTAATACACGCGATGCACAACGCGTGGACTTAGAAGAATTCATTCTGTCCCTTAGCATCCAAACAATCGATGACTTTAAAAGAATCCACCGCCAAGATATTATGACCTGGCGCGATTCTTTGCCAGGATCTCAGGACAATCCCAAATATGCTATTCGATCAATTAAGCGCAAGATGGCCATGATCTCCAAGTTCTTCGGATACTTGGCTGATCAACGTTTTATTGAAATCAATCCAGCCCTGGATGTCGAACGACCGAAGCTAACTGCCAATGAAGGCGAAACCGCGATCATCAGCAATGATCAGGCCCGGGACCTTATAAACGCCCCAGATCCGGCCACGATTAAAGGCAAACGTGATCGAGCGATCCTAGAAACATTCCTTTATCATGCGCTGCGCCGGTCTGAAGTTTGTAATTTACGACTTAAAGACATCCAGGAGCGCGATGGTATTAAAACCTTCTGTGTCCACGGCAAAGGCGACAAAACCCGGTATGTGGAGATTTCACCGTCGGCTATCCGTAGGATAAACGAATACCTGGCGGCCGCTGGAAACCTAACGGATCCGGAGTTAGCAGTTTTTAGCTCGTTAAGTAATAATGGCAAGAACTCTGGACGGCCGCTAACGCCAGGCGCGATTTATAAACTGGTAGTCCATTACGCTCAGCTGGCCGGAATCGATACGGAGCATTTCTCTCCCCACTCCCTCCGGGCCACAGCCGGCACGAATGCCTTAAAGAATGGGGTTGATATCAGAAAAGTTCAGAAATGGATGGGACACGCAAGCGTTCAAACAACGGCAATGTACGACAAGCGGGATAATCGGCCCGAGGATAGCCCAACATTCAGAATAAGATATTAATAAATAGCGCTTATTTCCTGTCTACACTCTTGCAAATTCTATTGCAATTAACAAGAAACCCCTGGCGCAAACCAAGGGGTTTAATGTGTTAAAATCAAAATTACTTCTTTTTTGCTGCCTTCTTAGCTGGGGCTTTCTTTGCTGGAGCTTTCTTCGTAGCCATGATCGTGTTCTCCTTTCATCGGTTTTATATTCAATAAACAACACAACCCACTTAAATGTATATCATCATTGTTCAATATTAAAACTTGTACGTCACAGTACCCATAACCATATTAGTCCACTGTGTATACTTGGCGTCGATTGAACCGCCAATATTTGTAGCGATATCATTCTTAACTGACCGCGCAGAATAAAACATCGCACTGTATGTTAAATCAAGAGTCAGTGATTTTGTAATGTCATAACCCATGCCGGCGGCCACGGAATGGGAATTGGAATCAGGCATATTGGGCTCCCAGGTTGCCTCAGGAACAGGGCTCTGATGAAAATAATACCCACCCCTGACACGAAGCTTCTCGGCCACCTTATACTCAGCGCCCATACCTAATGATAACGCACTGTGCCAATCACGATTAGCTGGATTACCCATATTAAGAAACGCCGCCCTATCAGCATTGGTTTCATTCGGGAAGGCAACCTCTTCTTCTTTCGTAGATGACCAATCCATCCACATAACATCAACACTTAATTTCAACTTGTCAGTGGGAAGGAAACAATACCCCAGGTCCACACTTTGAGGCAACGTTGATTTGGATACCACATCAGTTTCATACGAAGATCCCGGGAACTGAGATCCAGCCCCATAGAAAGCGCCCAGAGTCGCTGGATCTATTCCATCCAAATGAACCTTACCATGATATTTCCGACGTATTGCACTCACATATTGAATGCCGAATTGATTCTTTTCATTCAATTTATACATGCCGGAGACCTGGAATCCTGCTGATGTGTTGTCACCCTCTAGTTTAAAGTTAGCATCAGGGATAATGAACTGATTAATCTTCTTTTCTTTAGTGATTGTCGAGTTGTCGATCGTGGCCCCGAGGCCCAGCGATAACTGATCAGTAACTTGATAGGCACCAGCAATAATATAATCCTCATTTCTTAATGAGGTCCTAGTTGCGACATAACGAGCAAAAGAATCCTGTGCCCAGTCGGTAGACAGCCCCCAACTTGAGTTTGCTCCTGCACCAAAGGACAATTTCTGGTTAATAGGTGTAACGTAGAACACGGAAGGTACTAGGAAACTTTGCTGCTGCATTTTTACTTTTCCGCCATTATCAGGGTATGCCACTTCTTTTGGCTGAATCAACGTAATCCCGGTCGATATTTGTGCAGACTTAATCTGCGTCATGCCTGCCGGATTATAGTAAACAGCTGCAGGAGTATCGATCTGAGCAACAACTGCACCTCCTAACGAAAGACCCGCCGCATCTGGCACCTCTACTTTGTAAGCACCCGCCCCAGCTGCAAAGGCAGCCGAAACCATCAACAGCGCCAATAAACAAACACATAAAATTGTTTTAAAACCTCTCATTTTTCCTCCTTAATACGTTGTAGTTCCCTCTTTTAATTTATTCCAAAACACAGCTATATCATCTAATTTCAATACCATCGTCTTTACATTATCCGATGAGATTGGCTCATCAAATTCATCGGCAGTTTCAATATCCATAAAGACAGGCGTCAAAGCATTCCCTAAATAATGCCCAATTAACATGCTGACAACCGGAGGAAGGTCAATACTAGGTAGGGATTTCTGCTGAGTTATTGAGTCATAAGAAAAAAGCATCTTATTTTTAACTCGTCGTAAATCGTCACTCAGTTTATATAACCGTTGGACACCTTCTTTAGAAATGCTACTTCCTGCAGACTTATCAAGGATTAATCCAAACTCTTTTATCGCAGGATCCCATTTTCTTTCAAGTAACTGCCAGAGTTCAAGTGGTACAGCAACTTGTCTTTGTTCTAACTCACGCCAAGCGGCTTGAATATCTT
>PEAF01000092.1 GCA_002753465.1 Candidatus Omnitrophota bacterium | reverse complement strand
ATGGGGGGATGCGAGTTGGGAACATGTACATGTGGCCGGGAAGAAGAAAGAAGCCCTTTTATTACAGCTTTCTCCTGCCAAGACAGCGTCCATGATTGGCTGGTCATCCGCTTTGTCGTTCCGCGAGACAGTCGAGTTTACGGCATCCTGGTATAAGCAGTACTATGTTGGCGATAAGGATATGATGCAGCTTAGTTTGGGACAGATCGATGCTTATGTGAAGAAAGCCGCGGCACGCAGTTTGCCATGGGCTGGGGGGAGTGTTTGATGATCGACGGTATTTTGATCAAGCCTTTGAAAGTTTTTACTGATGAGCGCGGCAAGCTCATGCATATGCTGCGTTGTGACGATGAGATATTCCTCGGGTTTGGCGAGGTCTATTTCTCCGTTACAAATCCGGGCATTATCAAGGGGTGGAAAAAACATTTAAAGATGACCCAGCATTTTGCGGTTCCCTGCGGGAGCATCAAGCTTGTGGTGTACGATGATCGTCCTCTTAGCCCGACCAAAGGGCAGTGCCAGGAGATTTTCCTTGGGGGTGCTGATTATAATCTGGTGAGGGTTCCCCCGCTGGTCTGGTATGCGTTCAGTTGTGTGGGCGATCAACCGGCGATGATTGTTAATTGCACAAATATACCGCATGACCCGAATGAAGTGGAACTTGTTCCGCTGGATGATGCGAGGATCCCCTATAAGTGGATTAATGGAGGAAGACCATGAAAGTTGTTTTGTTCTGCGGTGGCAAGGGAACGCGTTTGCGTGAAGAAACTGAATTCAAGCCCAAGCCCATGGTCGAGGTTGGCGGCAGGCCTATCTTGTGGCATATCATGAAAAGTTATGCCGCTTGCGGGTACAATGAATTCATCCTATGCCTGGGTTATAAACAGGAATATATTCGTCAGTATTTCCTGAATTATGAATACATGAACAATGATTTTACGATCCATCTGAATTCCAAAGAGAAAGCGTTGCATCATAGTCGTCATACGGAGGACTGGACGGTAACGCTTGTGGATACGGGGTTGGAAACGCCTAAAGGCGGCCGATTAAAGATGGTCGAGCCGTATGTGGATGGCGATACGTTCATGGTGACGTATGGCGATGGTGTTTCTGATGTGAATATCAATGACCTTGTTGCCTATCATAAGGCGCATAAAAAGATCGCGACTTTTACGGGTGTGCATCCGGTGTCGCGTTTTGCTACTGTGAATATGAATAAGCGCGGGCAGATCAGTGCCTGGAAGGAAAAGCGGCAGATCGAAGAATATGTGAATGCGGGATTTTTTGTTTTCAACAGGAAGGTCTTTGATTACCTCAAGAAGAATGAGGAGCTTGAAGAAAGCCCCATGGAAAAATTGACGGATCAAGGGCAGGTGGCTATGTTCAGGCATGAAGGTTTTTGGCAGTGCATGGATACGGTGCGTGACCAGCAGCTTTTGGAAGGCATCTGGAATAGCGGAAAGGCCCCTTGGAAAAAGTGGTGAGCCAACTGCCTGTTGTCAGCGTGATCATGAACTGTTATAACTCGGCGAAATACCTTGCCGAGGCGATCAACAGTGTTTATGCCCAAACGTTCCAGGACTGGGAGATCATTTTTTTTGATAATTGTTCGACGGATAATAGTGCTGATATCGCTAAAAGTTACGATAACCGTTTAAAATATTCCCGTGGTGACAAGAATGTCCCTTTGGGCCATGCGCGCAATTTGGCCATGGCATATGCCCGGGGTAAGTATATCGCCTTCCTGGATTGCGATGATCTTTGGTTGCCGGAGAAGTTGACGAAACAGGTGGCGGTATTGGACGCTGACCCATGTTTAGGGGCCGCTTATTCTGATGCCTTGTTCTTTTCTGATAATGGACGCTCATTTCGTACTTTTCCTGGCAAGAAGGCAGCGCAGGGCATGATTTTTCGCGACCTGTTGCGCCGTTATGTTCTTCCCATGCCCACTATTATCATCCGTCGGGATGTGCTGGATCGTGTGGGTGGGTGGTTTGATGAGCGCTTTAATATGGTTGAAGATGCGGATCTTTTTATGCGCATCGCCTTTTATTATCCTATGGCGTATGTGGAGGATGTTCTGGCCCGGCGCCGTATGCATTCGGGTAGCTGGACGGCGATGAAAAAGGAATTGTTCCCCTTGGAAGAGGAAATGCTGCTTGAGAAGTTTGCCGCGATGTGGCCGTCATTTGATAAGCAGTATGCCGCTGAAATAGCGTATATGCAGGGTATTATTCAGTATCAGTATGCTGTTCTCGACTGGGAAAGAGGCGATGCTGTTGCCGCGCGCCGACGTATGATTCCATATTTAAAAGTTATGAAAAAGATGTGGGCACCATTTCTGTTCAGTTTTCTACCTGTTAGTGTTTATAGGAGTGTTAAGCGTGCATTCAAGTTTTGCGTGGTAAGGGTTTTGGGCGGCGTTGATGACCAGGTGTTTTGATAGGATTGGCGGCACATATGATCAAAAGTGATAATAAGACCGGTTATTTTCTTAGTTTTGGAGTGTTCGCACCGATTTTATTTTTTTGTTTAGGGTACATTATTTTCAAGCGAGATTTTGCGGAGACTAACTTCAGCTTTCCTTTTTTGAACTTTCCGATCTTTATTGGTGAGTTGCTTCTGGCATGGTGTGTTCTAATCCTTGTTGTGGCCAGGTTCTTGTTGCCTGAATGGAGGGCTCGTGAGATCCCATGGATCGCGGCTTTTTGTGTTGTGTGGTTTTCGTTCAAAGTAGCATGGGGTTACTGGATATGGGGGCCGTTAGCTTTTCGGCACGCGGCATTATTCTATTATTCGATCTTCCTTGTTGTTGGCTACTTGTTCTTTCGCAAGGATCTTTTTAACAGAACATTAAATTTCGTTTTTTTTGCCGGGCTGATCGTTCTTTTTGTCTTGAGACAGTATGATATGTATTGGTCTTTGTCTTTAGGGTGTTTTGCTGTGATGCTCATCCTTAAAATGACGAACCGGAAGATAGCATGGGCCATGATGGCTGTGTTGGCGTTGGTTTTTCCATATCAAAGCATTTTTCAGACGGCGCGAATGATGCTTGTAGGGAATCTGGCGGCAATAATTCTTTTGATATCGGCTTTTCTTTATTTATCGCCGCTGAGAAAGCTCGTCAAACTTGGTATTATTTTAATTTTGTGTGGCGGTATTATAGCCATGTTTAATATTTATTTTGTTCAAGGAAGGTCAGGCAGAACCTTTTCATCGATAGGTGCTGTAAAAGAGCTTTTTTTGGAGAAAAACAGGATAATTGAATCAAAGAAGTCTGATTTTAAAATGGTCGAAGTGAAGCCGAAGCTTTATAACCCCGAGCCCAAGCCGCCTTGTTTGGCTTCTTCTTTAACGGTGCGAACACCACCGGCATCATCATTCTCTTCTCCGCCAAAGACGCCTTTTGTTTCAGTTTATAATATAAAAACTTATTCTATTGCTAGTCCAATGACGACTCAGAAGGCGCCTGAAACAGTTGATTTTAATGGCGTTAAACAGCTTTCTGCCGTTAATATTGTTTTTCGTCTTTTCATATGGCGTGACATGATCCATGAGTTTTTACAGCATAAACCAGTTTTTGGTTTTAATTTTGGAAGGCCGTTAAGGTCTGAGAGCCTTGAGATCATTAATTGGGGCGACACAGAATGGTCGAGAGACGGGTGGATAGAGCCGCACAATTCATATCTTAATATCATTTATCGTGCAGGGATCTTTGGTATTTTGATGATCATTTTTATTATTGCGGGCTTTGTGCGTTTGATCGCCACTTCGATCCGTTCGCGTTCCTGGACGATGTTCTTGTTGACGGCGGCAGTATTGAATTGGCTGGTTGCGGCAAATTTCCTGGTGGTTCTGGAGTTGCCTTATACAGCGATCCCTGTTTGGTTGATCTTTGGGTTGACGCTTGCGTATAGCGAGCAGCTCAAGAATAAATTTGCCTAAACTCTACGGAGAATAAAATGCGTTATTTAGTTACCGGTGGTGCTGGCTTCATCGGCAGTAATTTTGTACGTTTCTTGTATGCTCAGGGCGGCAATGTTGCAGTGCGTGTTCTCGATAAGATGACGTATTCCGCGAATCTTGCCAATCTCAAGGAATTTGCGAATAGGCAGGATTATGAATTCATCAAGGGCGATATTTGTGACGCGACGGTGGTGAAGAAGGCGATGCAGGGTGTTGATGTTGTGGTTAACTTTGCGGCTGAAGTTTCAGTTGATCGGTCGATCGATGATCCGCAGTCGTTCCTGAAGACGGATATCGTCGGGGTTTATACGCTCCTGCAGGAGGCGCGTAATCATCCGAACTTAAAGCGTTTTATTCAGATATCGACGGATGAAGTTTACGGCCATATCTTGGAAGGTAGTTTTCATGAAGCATCCGAGCTTAAGCCTCGTAATCCTTATGCGGCATCGAAGCTTGGTGGCGAGCGCCTGGCGTACAGTTTCTTTGAGACATACGGCACGCCGGTGGTTATCACACGCGCATCGAATAATTACGGGCCTTACGCTTATCCCGAGAAGGTCATACCGCTTTTCATTACAAATCTTATTGATGGCAAGCAGGTGCCAGTTTTTGGTCAGGGCAAGCAGGTCCGCGATTGGCTTTATGTGGAGGATCATTGTCGTGCGATTCATCTTCTTGTCGAGAAAGGTATTAACGGTGAAGTTTACAATGTGGGCGGCAGTCAGGAATGTGAGAACATTGAATTGACCCGCAATCTATTGACGGCTTTAGGTAAAGATGAAAGCTCTATTCGGTATGTCCAGGATCGCCCAGGGCATGATATGCGTTATAGCCTCGATTCCTCGAAGTTGCATAAATTGGGTTGGACTCCGGCGTGTGACCTTGTGCAAGGCTTGAGTAAGACGGTTGATTGGTATGTGAAGAATGAACTTTGGTGGCGTCCTTTAAAAGAAAAACTGGACCCCCGTTATTCCAAGGGTTTTTGGGGTGACACAAAGAAGGAGGCGTAAATGCGTGGTGTTTTACTCGCTGGTGGAACAGGCTCACGTCTGCTGCCACTTACAAAAGTAACTAACAAGCATTTGCTTCCGGTTTACAAGAAGCCGATGATCTATTACCCGCTGGAAACGATGCTGAAAGCCGGGATCAAGGATATTTTGATCGTTACCGGTGGTGAGCATATTGGGGACTTCTTTCAGCTGTTAGGTTCAGGCAAGGAATGGGGCGCCCATTTCAGCTATGAGATCCAGGAGGGCAGTGGCGGGACAGGCGCTGCGCTTCTGTTGGCAGAATCGTTTGCCAAGGATGATGCGTTCATGGTTATTTTGGGTGATAATATTGTTGTCGAGGATGTTGGCACGTTCGTGGATGATTTTAAAAATAATAAGGATCAGTTCAAAGCTAAGATCCTCGTAGCTAAGGTTAAGGACCCTCAGAAATATGGCGTGGTGACATTTAAGGATCGCCGGATCGTTAGCATTGTCGAGAAGCCCAAAGATCCGCAATCGAACTTTGTAAATACGGGCCTTTGGATGTTCCAGCCAGAGGTTTTTAGTCTGCTGAAGAATTTAAAGAAAAGCCCGCGCGGTGAATATGAAGTGACGGATGTTCTTGCGCATTACGTTAAGCAGGGGCAATTGTCGTATTCGATCTTGAAGTCGGCGTGGACCGATGCGGGGTCATTTGAGTCGCTTTATAATGCCACGGTCCTTATGAAGAAATTCGACAAGGCATGAAAGTTTTAGTAACTGGCGCCAATGGTTTTGTCGGCCAAGAGCTTGTTAAGGCTTTGATGTCGGGTGGCCATGCTGTTGACGCCCTTGACCTTGCGGATACGGGGTGTTTGTCGGAACAGGGTGTGAGTCATTTTTACACACAGGATATTAGCGTCCCTTTTCTGTTGAACGACACTTGGGATGTGGTGTTTCATCTGGCGGCGTACAATGTGACACATGTGGGTGATGCGGCGGCAGGGATGTATCAGCGCATCAATGTGAATGGCACGGAGAATGTTATCAAGGGTGCGCCGGCGGATAAATTTGTGTTTCTTTCTACGGTCAAAGTTTATGAGCGCTGTGCCGGTGTTGTTGATGAGTCAGGGTCGCTGGCGCCCAAGGGGCTTTATGAAAAGAGCAAGATCGAAGCAGAGAATGTTTGTCGTCAGCTCATTGATCCTGCTCGTCTGGCTATTATAAGG
>PEAF01000091.1 GCA_002753465.1 Candidatus Omnitrophota bacterium | reverse complement strand
AATTGGCGTGAATGCCATTTACAAGTTTAGTAGCAAAATCCCTGACATCCTCAGGATGATCGGGCTCATATTCCCAAAATGCAGGAATGGCTTTATCCGGGGCGTACCCGGTCATTTCCATCTGATAAAGGATCTTTAATGCACATTCTCTGGCAATGCTTCTTTTCCGCATAATGTGATCCTTTAAAAGAAAGTTAAACCTCGCGTAACGTCTCAACCATCGCACATGCCACGCGCGCCGCTGATGCACCTTTATTATCCCGATCTCCTGATCTGGACCGTGCCTGGGCTAACTTGATTGTCGGCGCTGCAATAACTTCGAAAACAACAGGTTTACCTGTTTTAAGCGCGACGTCCATCATGCCGCGCGCTGACTGCTCGGCAACAAGTTCATAATGCAGCGTCTGCCCCTTGATCACCGCGCCAAGTCCTATGACCGCCTGAATATTCTTCTTCTGCGCAAGTTTAAGCGCCGTTACAGGGATCTCAAAAGCACCGGGCACATAAACTACCTGGATCTCACAATCACAAACACCCTGACGGGCAAACTCACCCAAACAGGCGTTCAAAAGATCTTCGGTGATCGGCGCATTGAACTGCGCGACAACAACGGCAAAACGCGCCATTCTCAAAATACCCCTGGAAGAACTTTCTTTCTTCATATTATAGCCAGTGACCGAGCTTCTGTTTCTTGGCCTCAAGGTACTTTTTATTCGTTTCATTATGCGGCACCTGAAGCGGAACGCGCTCCACAACGCTTAAACCATACCCTTCAAGACCGACGATCTTGCGGGGATTATTCGTCAATAAACGGATCTGCTTAACACCAAGATCGACCAGGATCTGCGCACCGATACCATAATCACGCAAATCAGCCGCAAAGCCCAGGGCTTCATTAGCCTCGACAGTATCCATGCCTTTATCCTGCAGGTCATAAGCTTTTAGTTTATTCACCAGACCAATGCCACGGCCTTCCTGGCGCATATACACCAGAACGCCGCTGCCCTCTTTGGCAAGGCGCTTCATGGACTCTTCCAGTTGATGATTGCAATCACAACGCAAACTGCCAAAAACATCCCCCGTCAAACACTCCGACTGTACACGGACCAATGCAGGCGTAGCGGCATCCACTTTTCCCTTAACGATCGCCACATGCTGAAAATCATCAATGCTTGATGAGTACACCAACATCTTGAATACCCCGTATTTGGTCGGGAGCTCAACCTCCGCCAGACGTTCAATGAACTTCTCATTCTTGCGACGGTATTCAATAAGGCTATCGATCGTACAGATCTTGATGTTATGCTTTTTTGAAAATTCAATAAGGTCATTGGTGCGCGCCATCGTGCCGTCTTCATTCATGATCTCGCAAATAACGCCCGCCGGATAAAGACCCGCCATGCGCGTCAGATCGACAGACGCTTCAGTATGCCCTGCACGGACCAGGACGCCGCCTTTTTTCGCACGTAACGGGAAAAGATGCCCGGGGGTGATGAAATCTTTAGGCGTCGCCTTCTTGTCGATCATGAGCCTAACCGTATACGCGCGGTCCGCCGCTGAAATACCCGTTGTTACTCCGTGCGCGGCATCCACCGTGATCGCCCAGCCCGTATTGCACGGCTGATGCAGATCATTGGTTGCATCCTTCATCGGGTAAAGACCCAGATTATCGAGACCTGCCGCTTCCATCGGAACGCAAATAAGGCCGCGCGCATTCTTGGCCATAAAATTAATGATATCGGGCGTCACAAACTCGGCAGCCACCAGCACATCACCTTCATTCTCACGGCCTTCATCATCCATGACAACGACCATGCGGCCCTGGCGAAGCTCTTCAAGGATCTCGGGAATTGAGTGGAACATAAAAAAGTACGTCCTTTTCACTTTAAGTTAGACAATTAGTTGATGAATATTATTCTTTTTATAAAGCCTTGTCAAGCCGTTTATCCGCCCGTAAAATAGGTTCATGACAACAGCCAGACCATTAGCCCGACACCTGACATCCACCCGAAAAACACTGTCCTCAGCCGAATCCTGTACAGGTGGCCTGATCGGGCATACCCTGACCAATATCCCGGGATCCTCCGACTGGTATAAAGGCGGCGTCATTGCCTATGCCAATGACATCAAGATCCGTCTGCTGGGAGTGCCCTCTGCCATGATCGAACAGTACGGGGCTGTCAGCGCTCCTGTGGCCCAAGCCATGGCCGAAGGCGCACGCCATCGCCTTAAAAGCGACTTGGCCATTGCCACGACCGGCATTGCCGGCCCTGCTGGCGGAACCGTCAAGAAACCTGTGGGCCTGGTCTTTATCGCCATGGCTACCCCTAAAAAAACTCTTGTGAAGAAATTCATCTTCAAAGGCTCACGGCTGAACATAAAAAAACAAACATTAAACAGAGCTTTAGACTTATTAACGATTGAGGCGATCAGACAATGTGGGGTGTTATGAAGTGAACGTCAAGGCCATCTTACCATCATTATTGGTAAAAGATGGCCGAGGTGAACGAATAACACCCCCCATCGTCCAGCCTCAATAAAATCAGTTTCTCAACGATTATAAATTACTTATTCTTCCTCTTATGCTACCTACCATCCGCGCCTTCATCGCCATTGAACTTGACGAACGCATCCAACGCGAACTAGCCCGCCTCCAAGATCGGCTTAAGACCGCTGATCCTGAGATCAAGTTTGCCGAACCGCGCATGCGCTGGTCTGCGCCTAAAAACCTGCACATTACATTAAAGTTCCTGGGAGACATTGACCCAAAACGGCTGGATATTATCGAAGACACGATGACAGAAACAGCCGAAGAATTCTCCGTCTTTCATATGGGTATCGGAGCCTTAGGGGCCTTCCCTAACGTACATGACCCCAAAATCATCTGGGCCGGCGTCACCAAACGCGCTAATTTTCTGGCTGAAATCGCCGCAAGGCTTGATGAAAAATTAAGCGGCCATGCCATTGAGCCGGCCGATCATGGCTTTACGCCGCATATCACGCTCGGACGATCTCAGCACGCGACACCCTGCAAAGCTCTAACAACGCTTTTACAAAATATCCATGTCCCTGCCGGACTATCCCAGAAAGTTGAGCGTATCAGCCTTCTGCGCAGCGAGCTCATGCCTAAAGGGCCGGTCTATCATCTGCTGCACTCTGTCGCCTTAAAAAAAGAATAAGGGCGGACACAAGGTCCGCCCTTACAAATATCACCTAAAGACGCGATACTCCGCGCCAGAAAATAATTATCTCTCGCGCAACTTGCTGAGCAAACTCAGAATTTCCATATAAAGCCATACAAGCGTGACCATGAGAGCAAAAGAACCGAACCACTCCATGTATTTGGGCGCGCCATTCTGAGCTCCCTGCTCAATGAAATCAAAATCCAGGACCAGATTAAGCGCCGCTATCCCGACAATAAAAAGGCTCAGTCCGATGCTGATAAGGCTGCTGCCATGCATGAACGGGATCTGCACATGGAAGAATCCAAGGATGAAGGATACCAGATACAAAAGACCGATCGCTCCTGTGGCCACCATAACCCCAAGACGGAATTTATCCGTCACGCGAATGATACCTGTCTTATACGCCATTAGCAGACAGAACAACGTGCCCAGGGTCAACATCACGGCCTGCGTTACTATACCTGGATACCTGAGCTCGAACATCGCGGAAACGCCGCCCAAAACAAGGCCTTCACAAATGGCGTAAGCGGGTGCTGTAAAACCGGCCCATTCTTTTTTGAATATAGTAACCAAAGCCAAAATAAAGCCCATGATACCGCCACCGATCACGAACGGCATGGCCTTAGCAAGCCCTCCTGAAATTTGTGCGGCCAGATCTTCCCTTCCCATGCCGACCACGATCTGGGGTGTAGCCATGTGCCATATCCAGGCACCCGATGCCACTAAAAGGGCCAACATCAGAAATGATTTGTTGACTGTGCCCTGAATGGTCATGATCTGTCCGGGCGCAAAGCTCCCCGCTGACGCAAAAACGTCATCTTTTAATACTGGATTTGATGTCCTCTGTGAAAACATAAACAACCTCCTGATTTCATGTACGGGCAGGATCATTCCGCCCACTAAAATTATGCGATGCCTACAACCCTGACAGCGATCTGAAGAACAATGTTCGTATAAATACCCGCCATAACGTCATCCATCATGATCCCATACGCCCCACCCATGTCCTCAAACTTGTTCGCTGGATATATTTTAAACATATCAAAGGCACGAAATAAAAAGAACCCCGTGATCATCACAGGGATGGTCATCGGAATGAACAGGAACGATATCATGATCCCGGCCGCCTCATCGATCACAATGAACCCGGGATCCTTACGGCCAGAAAGTTTTTCCACCTGACCCGCTGTCATAAACCCGATCACAGTAAAAAGAATCCCTACGGCAATATAAGCCCAGGCCCAAGGATGCACCCAATAGGCCACAACGAGAGCTGCCGCGCTCGCCGCACTGCCAGGTGCCACTGGAAAGTCCCCTATATGGAAAAATGTCGCGCAAAATCGCGCCACGCGGTCATTCATGCTTCATCCTCTTTAGGCAAATTACGGAAATATTCGATCCCCGACCAGACCGTCAAAATAACAGAAAAGATGATAAGCAAAAATAACAGTCCCTGCCAGTAGAATTTAAAGAAAGAATCAGGCCAGGTCATCGTCATACGGTAAATAAGCGCCGCCGTGATCGTTGTCATCTGCACGACGGTCTTGATCTTGCCCGTCTGCTCCGCCGGGATCACCTGCCCGCGGGTCATATACTGAATACGCGAGGCGGTGACCAGCATTTCCCTGACAGCGATCACCACAACCATCCACAGCGGAAAAAGCCCCTCAAAAGCCAGCATAAAGAATGCCGCGAGCGTAAGGAACTTGTCAGCCATAGGGTCCATGATCTTACCGAAAGGCGTAATAAGGTCATACCGGCGGGCAATATAGCCATCCATAAAATCTGTCGCAATGGCAATAACAAAGACCAGCATGGCCCAGCCGGCACTATCCGCCCCCTGCTGAACGAAAATAACAAAAATGCATGTCAAAAAGAACCGCATCAGCGTTAAAAGATTCGGAAGGTTCATGCCGCCTCTCCTGTCAGGTCATAGGCCATAGCGCCCGTGATCTTTACGTCGATAATATCACCGATGCGCAATGGTTTTTGCGTACGCACGTGAACAACCCCGTCAACATCCGGTGCGTCGAATTCGCTGCGTCCCGTATAAATTTTCATGTCATCCTTAGCCCGCTCTTCCACAAGCACTTTTAGCGTCTTACCGATAAAACGCTCCTGTAAACGCTCGGCCACCTTCTGCTGCATTTGCATAAGTGCCTCATACCGCTTTTGCGCCGTTGAACGCGGAACCTGCCCTTTCAGTGCGTAAGCAGGGGTACCCTCTTCACGCGAATACATAAAAACCCCGACACGTTCAAAAGGATGCTCCTGGATAAAATTTAACAGCAACTCAAAATCCTTAGCCGTCTCACCGGGAAAGCCGACAATAAATGTTGTGCGCAAGAAAACACCGGGTATCTTACGACGGATCTTTTCAATCAAAGCGACCGTACGGCCGTACGTCATGGAACGGTTCATTCTTTTTAATATTTTATCACTGACATGCTGCAGCGGCATATCTAAATATTTGCATACCTTCGCCTCAGCCGCCATCACATCCAAAAGCTCATCGGTAATATGTGCCGGATGCGTATAAAGCAGCCTCACCCACGGCACCTGCGGCGCTGCCGCCGTGATCTGCTTTAAAAGTCCCGGCAATGCCTTGCGGCGGTAAATATCCATCCCGTAGGCCGTAATATCCTGGCCGATCACATTGATCTCTTTAACGCCCCGCTCATTCAGGCGCCTAACATCATCGATGACGGCATCTATCGTACGCGAAACGAACTTCCCCTTGATCTTGGGGATCACACAAAAACTGCACGCGTTAAAACAACTCTCGCAGATCTTCACATAAGCGTAATAAGGCGGTGTCAAATACGCGGAAGCCTGCACTTTATCTTGGGAAAGCGTCTGAACTCCGACGAAGGCATCAACTTCTTTCAACTCTCTGACAAGGCTCGACCCGTATCGCTGCGCCAGACAACCGGCGACAATGATCTTTTTGATCTTGCCTTTTTTCTTGAGATCGACCAGTCCAAGAATAGTATCAATGGATTCCTGCTTGGCCGCATCGATAAAAGCAC
>PEAF01000090.1 GCA_002753465.1 Candidatus Omnitrophota bacterium | reverse complement strand
TCTCTGCGGCAAGGGCCTGCATCCTGGGATCAACCCCTTTGGTAAAAAGGTCTTTCTGACCCGTCGCGGCCTTATCCCCTTTTAAACGGTCACGCAAATTCCCATCCTGCTCAAGCTCGCTTAAGATTTTTTTGGCGCGCTTGATAACACCTGCCGGCATGCCGGCCAGCTTCGCCACATAAATACCGAAACTGTCATCTGTCCCGCCTGCCACGATCTTGTGCATAAAGATGATCTTGTCTTCCCACTCGCGCACGGCCACATTGTAATTTTTGACCCCACGGTATTGATCCGCCAAAAGCGTAAGCTCATGAAAATGCGTGGCGAAAAGCGTCCGCACCTTGCGCTCGGCGAGAAATTCAGCCAGCGACCACGCGATCGCCAAACCATCATAGGTGGACGTGCCGCGCCCGATCTCGTCCAGAATGACCAGGCTTTTGGGCGTAAGATTATTGACAATATCCGCCGCTTCTGTCATCTCGACCATGAATGTGCTCTGTCCTTTGCCGATATCATCATGCGCACCGATGCGCGTGAAGATCTTATCGACCACGCCGATCACCGCCGATGTCGCCGGAATGAAGCTCCCCATCTGCGCCATCACGACCAGCACCGCGTTCTGACGGATAAAGGTTGATTTGCCCGCCATATTCGGGCCGGTCAGGATGATCAAATGTTCGTCGGTGCAATTCATGCGCGTATCATTAGGAATGAAATCCTGCGCCAGGATCGATTCAACAACGGGATGCCGTCCGTCCACGATAAACAGTTCATCGCCGCCGGATATTTGCGGGCGGATATAGCCCGGACGACTGGCCAAAAGGGTCAGGCTGTAAAGCACATCCACGACCGCGATCTCGCGGCAAAAGCGATGCACCAAGGCACTGGCCGCCAGGATGTCTTTTTCCAGTTCACGCATGATCTCCGTCTCGATCCGTAAAACCTGCTCCTCGGCGGATAGGACCCGTATTTCAAATTCCTTCAGTTCCGGCGTAATGAAGCGCTCGCCGTTGGCCAGCGTTTGCTTGCGCTGATAATCCGCCGGTACTGATTTTAAATGCACATTGGTGACCTCAATGTAATAACCGAAAACACGGTTGAAACCGACCTTAAGCGAATTGATGCCGCTGCGGCGGATCTCGGCGGCCTGATACGCCGCCAGCCATTCACGCCCGCCCTCCTGCAGATTCTTCAGACTGTCCAGTTCCTGATGGAATCCGGCGCGAATGACTTTGCCTTCATTCCTCGCCAGGGGCATTTCAGGATCGATGGCGCGTTCAAGTTTCTCACGCAATGAAGGGATATCCTGAACGGAAAAAAGCGGGTTCTCGCCGGATAAAGCCGCCAGCGCCTGTATGATCTCCGGCGCACGCACCAGCGTCTGGCGCAAGGCCAAGAGATCCTTGGGCGCCGCACAGGCGCAACTGATACGCGATAAGCTTTTTTCAACATCCGGGATGTTCTTAAACAGCCTGTCCGCCAAAAGCGCCTGCGTCGACGTTGAATCTTTAAACAGCGCTACGGCATCCTGCCTGGCCCGGATGGATGCCGGATCTTTCAAGGGATGATGCAACCAGAACCGCAGCGCACGCTTACCCATGGGGGTCAGCGTTTTATCCAGCACCTCCAGCAACGAAGCCATTTCAAGCCCATGATGCGCGGCCGGGGCGATAAAAACGTATTCTCCGTCATCATACAGCGCAATACGGTCAAGGTGCAGGAGGCGCGTCTTATTCATTTCCTTTAAATACTCGACGAGACTTCCGCAGGCGGCGTGTGTCAGCGGCAAGTCTTCAACGCCGAACCCGCGCAGTGAATTCGTCCCGAAATGCTCACACAGCGTCTGATACGCTCGGGCCTGTCCGAAAGACCAGGCGCGGAAGGATGTCATCGACACTGACCTCAGCTTTAACAGCGGATGTTTAAAAACCTCAAGGTCACTGCCTTCGGGGAAAATGCACTCGTTCAACGGCAGTTTAGCCAGAGCTTCGACCGCCCCCGAGAGCGAATATTGATTGGTGTGGATAATGCCGGTCGCTGTGTCCGTAAAAGCCAGGCCGTAGTGTTTACCGTCGCAGCAAACGCTGGCGATATAACGCGCCTCAGCCGCCTCATCGAGGTACGTTCCTGCTGTGATGATACGGATAACATCCCGCTTGACCAGGCCCTTGGCCGTCACGGGATCCTCCACCTGTTCACAGACAGCCACCTTCCGGCCCGCCTTGACGAGGCGCCCGATATAATTATCCGCCGCATGGAACGGGATGCCGCACATGGGCACGCGCCCCTCTCCGGCCTTGCCGCGACCGGTCAACACAAGGTCCAGGATGCGCGACGCTTCTTCGGCATCCTCATAGAACATCTCATAGAAATCCCCGAGCCTGAAAAAAAGGATACAGTCCCGGTGGCGGGCCTTGATCTCGTGATACTGCTTTTGCATGGGAGTCATGTGTTCCATAGGGCTATTGTTATATCATATTTTATAAAATAAATTTTCATCTTTTTTATACATAGATAATTTTATTGTGTAAAAATATACCTAACTTCAAACAACCCGAGGTGC
The DNA here is from genome assembly GCA_002753465.1 of Candidatus Omnitrophota bacterium. GTDB lineage: Bacteria > Omnitrophota > Gorgyraeia > Zapsychrales > Fredricksoniimonadaceae > Fredricksoniimonas. The sequence goes on along the minus strand of PEAF01000090.1, from coordinate 3,832 downwards.
CATGAGACAATCCTTACTTACGATCATCCTTAGCGTCGTTTTAGCTGCATCCTTTACAACACACGCCTGCGCCGAAAAGATCGCCAAACCGAAGTTGCCGGCCCGCCCCGAGAAGGCCTGCATCCCCACGGCCACGAAGCCCTGTCCTGCCGCATCGGCGAAGGCGGATAAGTATGAACTCAATATCCTTGAACTGACCAATAGCCAGATGTACCGTTACGGCCGGGAGATGTACTTAAGCGGCAATAACGCTGAAGCCGCCAAAGTCTTCCTTGAGATCATCCGTATGGATTGCCGCAACCGTTCGGCCCACTACCATCTCGGCAAGATCGCTGACCGGGACCCGGCCTACGCCTTCCTGAAGAAAACACTGCGTAACCTGCCCTGCGGCACATATGATTTTACGCGTGAAGATTTCCTGCCGGCTTCAGTTTATTATGAGAAAGATACGGATATCCTGCTGGAACAGCTTCTGGTTTATCACAAGCGCCAGCGCATGACCGAGGATGAATTGAAAACACAGGCTGAAAAATACAATGCCCTGGTCGGAGAACTTGAAAGTACGGTCGCCGCCCTCGTGCGCCTGCCGGGTCAGGAATCAACCGATGAAGACGTGATCGAACGTGTCATCAGCGGGCGAAAGATCGCCAACAAGTTCGATAAAGAGGTCGCCTACCTGAAAAGCCAGCTAACCTCCGAACGCCTCGAACGCCAAAAGGAAGTGCAGGATACGCGCACGCGCCTGGCCGCGGCTGAAGCCGAACTGGCCGGAACAGAGGAAGCCCCGGGGGCATCCGTTAAACCGCCTGAACCCGCCGTACCCCAGCCTGCCGTCAGCCCTGAAACAACGCCTGCAGATAAACCCTACTCTTCGGGAGCCCAGCAGCTGATCAACGCTGTTGAGAAAGCCAAGCTCAATCTGCAATACAAAGAGCGCCTGCTGGCTGAAAAAGACAAAGAACTTACCGTGCTTCAGGAGCGTTTTGACAGCATCTTAAAACGCCTTAAGGTCATCCAGGATGATCTGACGAACAAGAACGCCCAGATCAAGGCGATACAGCTAAACCTTCAGAATATCCAGAAACCTTAAGGCCTATGAAAAAATCATCCCTTCTGTCTGCCTTTACGGGCGCCCTTTTGATCATAGCGCTGCTCATGCCTGCGGCGGCATGGGCGCAGGCCTACCGCTCCCAGCTGCATTTCCTGGAAGAATTCGCGGTACGGCAATATGACCGCGGCAATATGTCCGACGCCAATAAGGAATTCCAGCGCATCCTGCGCATCCAACCGGAAAATACCGTCGCCCGGGAATACCTGAAAAAGATCGCCGCCAAACCGACAACGCCTGCGGCAACAAAAGCCAATATCGACGAAGTCATCAGCGATATCTCCAGCATCAAGGTGCAGCTCAATGATTATGAGAAAGATGCCAAAGACCTTGAATACATGATCCGCAACCTGATCACGGAAAATGACGCGCTCTACCAATCGCTTTACAAACGCTCGCGCGAAGTCGTGGAACTGCGTGAAAAATTCTACGGCACGCCCTACGGCGATATCTATACCGAAACCATGAAAGATATCCCCATCGACCGCGTCCCGCAGCGCCTGCACCCGTCCAATGACATCCTGCCTGACGCAGGGGCCGGCTCTTCCTATGCTGACGGCTCTTTTGCCACGGCGATCGATACCCGGGAGGTCAATGCCCTGATCGATGATATCAATACGCTCGCCACAAATAACATGCCGCTGAACACGGCTGTCACGCCAGGGTCAGGCAGTTCCGACGAACTGCTCCAGGCGCTTGCCTCCAAGCGTGATGCCATGATGGATACCACCGCAGCTACCGCTGATAAAAGACAGAACCTTGAAAAGATTAAGGATGAGCTCACGACCATCAATACCGGGCTCAAGCACGGGGCTGACCGTTATATAGAAGCGATCAACAAGATCGATACCTACTACAGCTCCATCAAAGCCGAGATCGCGCGCAAGAACTTTACCGAACAGAAACTTTTCAGTGAACTGGTCGCTGACTATGCCGACAGGGTCAAGGAGATCGAGGAGCTGAAAAGGTCCACCCCCTCCCGCGATAAAGGCCTGACAGCTTTCAAGCCAACCCTCGCCTCCGACAATACCAAAATCGATGACCTCAAAAAAGTCATGGCGCTCAAAGATAAGCAATTATCCAACCTGAAATCCCTCCTGGTGCAGTACAAGAAAGAGCTGGCTGAACGCGATGCTGTTATCCGTCTCCAGCAAGGCGACTTGAGCCTGACCGACAAGAAGCTTGAAGATATATCCAAACAGGTCTCGAATATTGAAAAAGGCCTTGCCGAAGGCACGGATACGATCAATGCCTTGAACCAGAATATCGCTCAAACCCAGCAATACCTGTCCAAGCAAAATGCCACAGTCTTAAATATACAGGCTACAGCGGCGGCCGACGATGTTCATGTGAAAGAAATTGAGCTTCAGAACGCCAGCCTTGCCGCCCGTATCGACCTGCATGAAAAAGCTTTAGGAAAATCCGGGATGCGTAACCGCAACCTTGAACGGCAGATCGCCACCGTAACCACCGACCTGAACAGCACGATCGCTAATCAGGAAAATGTTGTCGAAAAGCCATTGCGCGACAAACTGGTCGTGCTGGAATCTGATATAAGAATGAAAAACATCCTCATCGACAACCTGCAGCGCCAGCTCAATACCTCTCCCAAAGAACTGGAACGTCTAAAAGAGAAAACAACTAACTTGAACCAAACAATCTCAGAGACTGTCTCTCAGAAAGACGATGCCTATCAGAAACTCGACGCCGCCACGGCCAGGATCGCGGAACTCGAGCGCGCCAACAGCGCCAAAGATGCCCGACTGACCGATCTTTCTGAAAGCGTCGCTCAACTGCAGAACGCCCAGAACGCCCCGCGCCAGTACAGCGGCGCACGTGCGACGGATGACGGCGCCCTGCGGCTGGCAGAAATGCGCCTGCGCCGGTCACAGGAATTACTTGCTGACGCTGAAACGAATAATGCCCGCAGTACCAACGCCATTGCCGACCTTAATAATAAACTGGCCTCACGCGATATCCAGATCGAACAGCTGAAGATCGCGGCCTCTGTCAATCAGGGGGGTGAACTCAAGGCTGCCAAACGCCAGTTAAGTGACCAGGATGCGATCATTTCAGACCTTACCCATCAAAACCGGGCCCTGCAAGACCAGCTTGAGAAAAATCTCGCGGCTGCGCCTGTCGCCGCAGCTTCACCATCACTGGTAGAAAAAGACACCGCGATCGCCGAACTCGAAAAGAAAGTTTCAGGGCTTGAAAAGATGCTCAAAGACAGCCAGAGTAAGCCTGCGCCTAAAGTGGCGGCACCCGCTGTAAAAGATAACACTCAGGAAATACTCGCCCTGCAGCTGGCGGCCAAAGAACTGCAGCTCAAGCGCGATAACGCCTTATCCGCCCAGATGCTGGCCGAAGGAAAACTGCAGCAAAGCACCCGTGATATCGCGGCGCTACAGGCCCAGGTCAAGGATCTGCGTAACGATATCAAAACAGCCTCTGAATTGCTCGAGAAGAAATTCCGCGACAACAGCAGCACGCTGGCGGAAGTCCAGCGCCTGAACGATTTGATCGAAAAGAAAAATAACGAGATCGCTGACCTGCAGCTGAAGGTCAGGAAATAACGGCTTTCAGAAATCTGGCTTTCCAAAGCCCCTCCGCCCATTCTCCGTCGGCAGTTGAGTCCCAGACAATGCCGCCCCCGATGCCCATTTCACCGTGCCCGTCCTTTAAAAGGATGGTGCGGATCGGCACATTGAAGAAAAGATCCCT
>PEAF01000089.1 GCA_002753465.1 Candidatus Omnitrophota bacterium | reverse complement strand
CCAGCATGGCCATGGTGTTTTCCATGATGGTCGCATTCATGGCGACCCCGTGGGCGGCCTACATGATACTTGGGAACGCCCAGCGTCAAGGTAAGCTTAAAGATCACGGCGCCGAAGGTGAGCGCGATGATCTTTTAACACGCATTTACCGTTCGTACATGAAGCCGCTCATTTACAGCGCGAAGGTGCGCCAATGGTTCATTGGGACGCTGCTTGTTATGCTGGCGGGCGCGATCATGCTCATTCCGCTTAAGCTTGTTAAAGCCAAAATGCTGCCGTTCGATAATAAGAATGAATTTCAAGTTGTCTTGAACATGCCCGAAGGCACGTCTTTGGATCAAACCAAGGCGGCTATCCATGAGATGGCGACCTATATCAGCATGACCCCTGAAGTCAGGGATATTACGGCCTATATCGGTACCAGTGCGCCGTATAACTTCAACGGCCTTGTTCGTCATTATTTCCTGCGCGACAAACCCTGGCAGGCGGATCTTCAGGTCAATCTCACCAGCAAGGATGAACGTAAACGTCAGAGCCATGCGATTGCGAATTCAGTTCGTTCCAAAGTGCATGAGATCGCGGCGCGTTACGGCGCGCATGTGCAGGTTGCTGAAGTGCCACCGGGCCCGCCCGTTCTTTCAACATTGGTCCTGGAAGTCTACGGTCCTACCCTCGACGGTCAGCGTCAGTTGGCGGGGGACATTGAATCATTGCTCAGCCGTAATGCGGGCGTCACGGACGTTGATAATTATGTAGGCCGGCAGGAGAAAATGCTGAGCCTTAAGATCGACAAGCAGAAATGTTCGCTCAATGGCGTGGCGGTGGATAATGTGGCGGCGATCATCTCCGGCGCCATCGACGGTAGTAAGACCGATCTGGCGCATCTTTCCGGCGAGAATGAGCCGCTGGAGATCATCATGCGTTTGCCCGGGGATAAGCGCCTCACGTTAGAGGCCACGTTAGATATGACGGTGCTCTCGCGCTTCGGCAACCGTATTTCGATCAGGGACCTCGTCACAGTTGAGTCAACGGTCAAAGACCGCACCATCTATCATAAGAACCTGGAGCGCGTGTCCTATGTGATCGGGGACGTGCAGGGTCAATTCGACAGCCCCGTCTATGCCATGATGGACTTGAACGCAGGCCTTGAGAAATTATCCCTCCCGGCACCGAGGATGGCCATGCAGCATAAGTCGGATTTATTATTTGCAGGCCAGCCCGAGAACAATGACCGCTGGACCATCAAATGGGACGGGGAATGGCAGATCACCTTTGAGGTGTTCCGCGATCTGGGCATAGCTTTTGCCATTGTGCTCATCCTTATCTTTACGCTGGTGGTCGGCTGGTTCCAGTCCTTTAAGACGCCGTTCATCATCATGCTGCCCATACCGTTAACGCTGATCGGTATTTTGCCGGCGCATTGGATGACAGGTATGTTCTTTACGGCTACGTCCATGATCGGCATGATCGCCGGTGCGGGGATCGTTGTGCGCAACTCGATCATTCTGGTCGATTTCATTGAGCTGCGCATTAAAGAGGGTATGCCGCTGGAAGAGGCTGTCATTGACGCGGGGGCCAAGCGTTTCAGGCCCATGCTTTTGACGGCCGCCGCGGTGGTCGTTGGCGCATCGGTCATTTTATTCGATCCGATCTTTCAGGGGTTGGCCTTGTCTTTGATGGCAGGGGAGATCGCTTCAACGCTTTTGTCACGCACCGCCATACCGGTAATCTATTACATGGTCATGCGGCCTAAAACGGTCAATCTAACGAGGAAGAAATGATGGAAAGAATATTAAGTGGGCAGCCTGGTTGTAGTTAAGTCTAGACAAAAATCAAAGTATTAACTAACATAAAACCAGAGTTTATGGAGATTATGGCATTATTTTGAATTATTTTCAGGTAACTGGGGTCGGGGTGTAGAATGCTGGACAAAATATTGATAAATAAACATGCCTTGATCGTCGAAGATGACGAGGCGAGCCGGTTGCTGGTTGAAACCATGCTGTCGGATATTGGCTGTTCGTTCGATGTTGCGACCAACGGGCAGGAAGCGGTTGATCTGGTGCGCCGTCAACAGTTCGATATCGCGCTGATGGATATACGGATGCCGCTGATGAATGGCTATGAAGCGGCCAAAGCGATCAGGGCCGCGCATAAGGATCTGCCCATCATTGCTTTGACCGCGCATGCTTTGCCATGGATCGAGGAAAGGTACCGTGAGTGCGGGATGAATGGTTATTTAGCCAAACCTTTTGACCAGCAGCAGTTGCTCGAAATGCTTTTGAGATGGGCGTGAACTTAAGGACATGACGGGTCCGGGTTTTTGCTCCCGGACATCTTGGCACCCTGCCTTTGGCAGGGTTTTTTATTTTGTGCTAGAATGCACGTTATATATTTTCAGGCCAGTGATCTGATGGCATTCACAGGGGCACTAAAGGAAGGCTGTTATGAATAAAGTAAAGCTGTTAAAGGTTTTAAATGTATTTCTACTGGTGGCGTTTGCGGTTCAAACGTTCACGGTCTTGGTGATGGTCCTTGGCCTGCACTTGATCAATCCGCGCTACATAGGTCTTATTCATAAATTCAACGGGCTTTTTCTGGTCGCCGTGGCCGTGACGCATATCTTTTTGAATTGGGGTTGGATCAGATCGACTTATTTAAAAGACTTCACCGGAGTGGTTTTAAAATGATGAACTTACGCTATGCATTGATCGCATTATATTTTATCTTCGGCGCGGCAGGTGTGGTCCGTGCGGCTGAACCCGTCAGCGCCCAAACCGTGCTGGCGGGCAGCACGGCCAAGACTTTGGCGCGGGCCTTTATTGCGACGGCCAATATCGAGGATGTTAAAAACAACAGCATCGAGAAATTGAACCGTATGGGCCCCGCGAATTACGGCAAACAATACGCCAAATATTATAGAGTGATTAAAGACCTTCCGGCAGCGCTGAAGACGAAATACGGGTTCACACAAGATCTGCCCAAGGCAAAAATGATCAAGATCATCCGTTCTTTGGACAAGAAACAGTTTTATACGATCATTGAAGCCGTTCCTAACGCCACTATTGCCCGTGTGGCCGGCGCGTATTTCAATGATGGTAATCCAGCCGTGAAAGACAAGAGTTTCATTGAGCGCGTGCAAATGGGGTGGGCTGAGATCATGGGAGATATGGCCAGCAAACCGCCGGCGCGCCAGCATTAAGGATGCCTTTCTCAAGAATGATCCTGCCCTTACCTTATAAGTTGACTTTAATCCGGCAAGGGATGATTATATAAATATCTAATCATTATGATATTTATAAGTAATTAGAGGTCTTTTCACATGAACCGTGATCAAGGAATGTTCCTATGAAGCGCAACATTCAGCTGTTCATCCGCGGTTTTCTTTTATACGTCAGTATAGCCTTCTTCCTTTCTATCGCCCCGGTGCAGGCGCAATCGTCCCCCCGTACAACCACATTAAAGACCATCATTGTTAATAATTATGCGCCGTATACCTTTGTAGACGCCAAAGGTCAGCCGGCCGGCTTTAGCGTGGATCTGGTCAAGGCCGTGGCGCAAGCGATGGGCTTCCAGGTTGAGATTACTGTCGATACATGGGATCATGCGCGCCACGCGCTGGCAAGCGGCGTCATCGATTTTCTGCCCATGATGGCTTATTCCAAAGAGCGCGACAAGATCTACGATTTCTCACCGCCGCACACCATTGCCTATGACGCATTTTTTACACGCAAAGGCGTCCGTGCGATCCACTCCATCAATGACGTGCAGGGCAAGAACATCATCGTCATGAAAGGTGATCAGGCGCATGACTATCTGCTTTCTTTGGGATTCATTAAGCCTGAGCGTTTTATCCTGATCGACAGCCTGCCCAAAGCCTTGCATCTTCTGTCCTCCGGTGCGGGCGATCTGGCGCTCATGCCTAAATTGGTCGGATTGACGCTGATCAGGGACTTGAAATTGACGAATCTTGAATTGTCTCCGGTGGTTGTAGAGGCGTATAACCGGCCTTTCAGTTTTGCGGTGCGTGAAGATAATCAGGCTGTTCTCGAACGGCTTAATCAGGGGCTGAGCATTATCAAGTCGACGGGCCAGTATAAGGACATCTATGCCAAATGGTTCGGGGCATTGGAACCGGGCAGCATTTCTGGCGCCATATTTTTTAAGTGGCTGGGTGTAGGGTTGGTCATTTTCCTTATTGTTGGAGGGTTGCTGCTTTTATGGTCGTTCTCGCTGCAGGCTCTTGTCACGCTCCGTACCCGGGCGCTCGAGGTCGAGATCAGGGAACGCAAGAAAGCCGAGGAAGAATTACGCCAGAGCGAGGAGCGCCTCAAGTTCGCGCTCGAAGGCGGGCTTTTGGGTTATTGGGACTGGGATATTATCCGTCAAACAGTTCAGCGTAATCATATATGGGCTGAAATGCTCGGGTATACGTTTGAGGAGATCCAGGCCACGACACAGCAGTGGTCGGATTTTGTATATCCTGATGACCGTGCTGCGGCATGGCGATCGATCAATGATTGCCTTGAAGGAAAGACGCCCATGCATGAAGCGGAATATCGCATGCGGACCAAAGACGGCGGTTATAAATGGATCCTCGACCGTGCACGCGTCGTGCAGCGTGATCCGCAGGGACGGGCGTTGCGCATGACCGGGGTCCATACAGATATCACGGTGCGCCGTAACTCGGCGGATATTTTAAGAAAGGCCAAGGAAGACGCTGAGGCGGCCAATAAAGCCAAAAGCGAGTTTTTGACCAATATCGCGCATGATTTCCGTACACCCATGCATGCGATCCTGGGTTTCAGCGAACTCCTGCAGGTCGAACATCCGATGGACCAGCAAAAGAAGTTCTCGCAGATCATTAACACCAAAGCCAAAAGCCTTTTGTTCCTGGTCGAGGAGCTCGTCGATATTTCCAGGCTGGAGTCAGGCCGCATCGTACTGCGTCGCGTTGATTTTGACCTGAAGCATCTCGTGATAACAGCGGTTGAAGACGGCAGGGCCGAGTTGATGCAAAAAGAAGTAAAGCTGACGCCTGTTATTCAGGACAGCCTTCCGCTCCTGAAGGGCGATGCGAGCCGGTTCAATCAGATCCTGACTAATCTGATCGGCAATGCGGTCAAATACACTGACCGGGGTGAGATCATCGTGCGCGTTGAGCGGGTCGCTGAAAACTTTCCGTCGGATAAATGCCGCATCAGGCTTACCGTTAAAGATACGGGTTTAGGCATACCCCATGAAAAACTGAGCCGTATCTTTGATGCCTTCACGCGCTACCATGAGTTTGCCGGCGGCCAGGAGCGCGGCGGGGTAGGGCTTGGTTTGTATATCACAAAAACGCTCGTTGATCTCATGGGCGGCGGTATGCGTGTCGTATCTGATGTCGGGCGCGGCAGTGAGTTTATCGTTACATTGGATTTTGATTTAGCTTAATTTTTTCCAGGCCGTTTTCTTAGAAAACCTGTCATTATGATTTTGCATAAGCACAGGGAACTTTTTCAGGCCAGGCCTTGTCTAACTCAGTAACCAGGCCAAAAGGAGGCAGTAAAATGTCAGGCACAGCAGGATTGAAACAGGTAGTTCTTGTGATCGCAGTTTTTACAGCATTTTCCAGCGCTACGGCAGCATATGCCCGGGGCGGGGATGATCATGACCGGTATTCTGACCGGTATTCTGACCGGCATTCTCGTTACCGTGACCAGCCGCGTTTTGGTATGCGGATCAATCTTATTTCAAACGCCTATACGCCCGTGATCGTTCAGGGATCACGGTATTACTATTATGACGGCCTTTTCTATACGCCGATGGGGGGCAGTTATGTGCTGATAACGCCACCGATAGGCGCTATTGTTCCTGTTATCCCGCGGGAATACCGTCCGGTCCTGATCAATGGTTCGATCTATTATACGGACAATGGCATTTATTATGTTTATGTAGGCCGCGGGTATCAAGTGGTACCGCCGCCTAATGCGTACGTTGTGCAAGAACCCGTCTATATGAGGCAAACAACGCAAGTTTATGCAGAAACACCCAATCAGACCAAGGTCGGTGAGGGCATAGGTCTAGGCGCCGTTATAGGGGCTTTGACGGGCGGTATCATCGGGCATCAGATGAAGGGCAGCCATGAACTGGGCGGCGCTTTATTAGGCGGCGCGGCCGGTGCGGCTGTCGGCGGCATTCTCGGTGCGCAGATCCCCAATGAGAACGCGTCCATGCCGGCAACGGCCGTACCGTCAGCATCCGTCGCTGTTCAGCCTCCGGTGGCTGCGGCGGCGCCTCAACCGGTCCTGGAGGAATCTTTTCCAATTAATATTCCGAATCCTCAGGGCGGTTATGTAACGGTGACTATCAAAAGGTCGGGTACAGGCTTCGTCGGGCCGCAGGGCGAGTATTATGCGGAGTTCCCTAAAGTTGCC
>PEAF01000088.1 GCA_002753465.1 Candidatus Omnitrophota bacterium | reverse complement strand
CCAAGGCCAGTCCATACCTAAAGGCGAGCGGAACATATTAAGAAATGCCTGCCCCAGCCATAAAACCCCTTCGCCCGAAAAGAATGTATGCGGCGCGAAACCACCTGCCAGTCGCCAATTACCCACCAAACTGCCACCCAGCATTTTTGATAAAGAAATCTGGTATAAAAGAACAAAACTTAATATCCACAGAGCATAACACAATAAAAGCGCACTTACCCGACGCATATCACGGCGAAGCGCCTCTTCATACAGCAGGAATATGCCACATCCCGCCAGAATAAAAAGCATGGCGTAAGAAAACCAGATCATTACAGCGCCCGTAATGGCCAAAACAACGATACGCTTAGGCTCCCAGGTTTTACGCACATTAATAAACACCTCATAAACGATCAGCGCAGCAAGAACGTCGATCCCATAAGGCTTAAGCTCTGCCGCAAAATAAACCAATGGCTCGATCAAGGCGAATATGGCCAAAGCGATCGTCGCGGCAGGAGGTGTTAAAAGACGGCTGAAAAAACGGCGTGCCAATAGAAGGGCCGCTATGCTGGCAATGAATGGAAAAAACCTCAACGACATCTCGGAATTTCCGAAGAAACCCACAAAAACCTTTTCGATCAACTGGAAAATAAGCGGTGCCTGAGCGAAATCAGGGAATAAAAGAATGTGCTGCCATATCTCCTGAAAAGAACGGTTCACAATACTTAAAGCCAGACAAATCTCGTCTTGCCAAAATGATCTGTTCTCGAAATAATGACGCGCCCTCAATAAAACACCGAAGGCGATCAAACACATTTGAAACGTTCGGCCGGAAAGCCACGCCCAGTTCATCATTCATGACTCCAACGGTATTTTAAGAATCTACCCAAACTGCTCACATAGGTGGATCCCATTTTTACAAATTGAAATTTTGATGTGCCGAACTCACGGTTCTTGAGGATCATGGGTATCTCACGGTGCTTCAAATGATGCTTGATAAAATACAGCATGATCTCCATCTGACATTCAAATCCACTGGCCTGAATGGTTACTTTCTTGATGTGACTGGCACGATAGGCCTTGAATCCTGCGGAAAGATCCTGAATATTTGTCCATAAAATAAGATCAAAGAACAAGTTCGCGGCACGGCTGATGAACACACGCCAAGCCGGAACATTTTCCATCCCCCCGCCTCGAACATAACGCGACGCGATACACAGATCAACCCCGTCCATGGCCGCAACCAGATCCTTGATCATAGCCGGCGGATGCGTTAGATCCGAATCCATCGTGATCACGATATCACCCTTGGCGGCCGCAAAGCCCGTCTCAAGCGCCTTACCCAGACCGCGATTGACCTGATGGTCTACAAGCCTGATGAAAGGATATTTTGAAGCATAACCGCGGACGATCTCTTGAGTCTTATCGCGGCTGCCATCGTTAACAATGACGATCTCAAAAGGCTGGGCTAATTTTACATCACGGACACAGGCATCCAGAAAACGCGCAATGACCTCTTCCTCGTTATAGGCAGGAACAACAAGAGATACCATATCAACCTTCTTTTCTGTTTTGTTGAAGGAAATGTAAACACGCCAAAGCAATACGCTGCGATGCCTTACCGTCGCCAAACGGGTTCTTGTTAGAACAACGCTTGCAGTAATAGATCTTATCTTCAAGAAGCCTCTTGGTAGATGCAACGATCTTGACCCGGTCGAATCCCAACAGCTCAGCAAAACCCGCCTCTACAGCCTCCGGACGCTCAGTCTTTTCGCGCGCAATGATCACGGGCTTTTTCAATGCACAGGCCTCTTCCTGGATACCACCTGAATCCGTCACGATCAAATAAGCCTTTTGCATAAGAGGAACAAACTGGTCATAGGATAACGGCTCAAGCAAGTGCACTTTACCGCCCTTGAGTATCCGGTCAACCTGACGGCGGACATGTGGGTTCATGTGGACAGGATAAACCACATCAACCCCCGGAAGCATGCTGATATCACGTAAAGCTAAAAGAATATTGTCAAGACCGTCACCAAAACTTTCTCGGCGATGCAGTGTAACAAGGATGATCTTGCGCCCTTGCACATCGATCTTTCTGAGGATCTCATTCTTGAACTTTATTTTGCCCTTACCGGCCATTCTAAGCGCATCAACAACCGTATTCCCCGACATAAAAACCATATCCGACGCTACGCCTTCCTTTAAAAGATCGCGCCGGGCCTGATCTGTCGGAGGGAAATGAATGTCAGCAAGAACACCCGTTAGGCGGCGATTTACTTCCTCGGGAAATGGACGGTATTTGTCACTTGTGCGAAGACCTGCCTCCACATGCGCTACAGGTATTCTGCAATAATACGCTGCCAAAGCGCATGCAAATGTCGTCGCCGTATCACCTTGAACGACCATCAGGTCAAACTTTTCCTTATCGAGCACCTTGGGTATCTCTTGTAAAATACGGGAGGTCACATCAAATAAAGATTGCCCTGAACGCATGATATCAAGGTCATATTCAGGTTTGATGCCAAAAACTTTTAATGCCTCGTCCATCATAGAACGGTGCTGTCCTGTGGCGATCACGCTCACCCTAAGTCTCTTGTCGGCACGCAAAGCCGCAACAACAGGCGCCAGCTTGATGACCTCCGGACGCGTACCCATGGCTACGGCGATATTAAATTTTACAGTGGCTTTAACCATTAATTTACAGGCAAGGCCCCTCTAAGACGAACCTTGATCCCTTCCTGGGCATCTGTTTTAAATCCCTTGGATTCTAAATCCTTAAGCTGCTCATCGAATAAAGAAGCCTCATCCCCCGGAGCCCCGGTAATAAGAGGCATCCCCGGCGTCGATGTCAGCCTTACATTCTCACGTACCATTTTTTCGAGCCTGTCAGCCTGCTCTTCGCGTTTATTCCTGCGAAGCAGCGTTACATCATCAAGTACCTTAAACCTGTCCCCCAGCATCAAATTGGCAAGGCCGCGCCCATAATAAATCATAGGATTATCCAATACCACAAGCGCTTTGTCAAAATATGTAATAGCTTTCTCAGGACGAGACTGCCCCAACAAATAGACCCAACCCAGGGCAAACTCAATTTCTGCCTGAGCTGGTTTGATCTGCAATGACTTTAAAAAAGCCTGCTCAGCTTCACGGAAGCGTCCCTGGGAATAATAAGCCCGGCCAAGATTGCTCCAGCTTTCTGAATAATCAGGTGCAAAATTGGTCGCCAGGGTAAAATAACGGATAGCGGCATCAATATTGCCCTGCTCAAATGACTGATTGATAAGGCCCAGCGCATTATACGCCGGCGCAAACTTGGGGTCTATTTCAATGACTTTTTGAAAAAGATCGACAGCCGCATCGTACTGCCCCTCTGCGGCAGCCACGGTGGCCAACTTATATAATTGCTCTTTACTCATCGGAAGAGATGATGCGGCAGGACTAAAATACAAAAAAGAGAATGCGGCCAGCGCTAAACAACAGCGCCAAGGAGATATCATTTCTTCTGGTCCGGATTTCCAGAGGCCTTAGTTAACTCAGGACCAGCTGCAGCGTCCGGATTAGTACGGACCAACTTCTTGGCATCAACCGCAGGATCGGCTCCAACGATCATCTTGGAAACAGTAAGACTGGCTTGAACAGTATCAGCATTACGGGTGTTACCTGCCAAGACCATCTTTTCAACCTTGATCAACTCGGTCGAATTATTAATCGCGTACACAAAAGCGGTAATATCTTCAAGTTTGCCCGAGCATTCCATGGTTGCAATATATTTTACATATTCCTTATTCACTTGCTGTGCCGCGGGAGAAATCTTGGAAAGCTCAACCTTTGACTGTGTCCCCATCAACTCAAGCTTCTTCAAAAAGTCAGCCGTTATCTCATCTTCACTGCGCACATCTTGCGTATAGAAATCCTTAAACGTAGACGCTTCTTTTACGATGCGCTCACGGTATCCCAGGAAACGCATATTCTGCTTGATCGTGTCCTCTTCCTTTGAAATGCTTTCATCAAGCTCTTTCATACGGTTTAAAGAAGGACCTACTAAAAGACGGTCAAAAAGAGCCAGCAACACAAAAAGCGCCGTCACTGAAAGAATTTTCTTCTCATTAGCCGAAAGGCCGGAAATAAATTTATTGATCAAGCTTTTATCCTTATTACTCTACTTTGCAGCCGAGTCACTCCTAGTAACTGCTGCTGAATCCTGAGAAACTGAAGAAAGCTTAAGTGTCAATTCAAACGCAGCGACATCCTTGCCGCGCTCTTTCTTAGCCGTCGTTGATTTAGTTTTAACATTCTCGAACAAAGGTGACTCCTCCAAAGCTGTCACAACAGAAAAGACACGTGACATCGACTCGGAAACTCCCTGAACGCTCACGTTGCCCGCATCATCCATCGAAATATTGGATAAATACATTTCTTCAGGAATGATCCTGTACAGTTCACGTATAGCCTCAAGCGGCAACTGTCTTGCCTGAATGTATTCACGCAAAACACGAGTTTTATTGATCATGTTCTCCAGCAAACCAACTTCTTTCTTTTGATCGGAATATTTCTCGATAAGATTTTGTTTCAAGAAAACATCCTTAAAATAAACACGGCTCAGAAGCCCGCCCCCGACAAAAAGAAGTGTCAAGAGAATAAGGATCCCGGCCTTGAGGGTTTCACGCCCTTTCTCGGCCACAGCACGCTGGTCCTTGATCTCCTGAGGAACAAGATCAGCATCACATTTGGCCGCCATGGTGCCTACCGCAATGACATCCAGGGCAGACTCATCAGAAAATTCTTTAGCCAACTGCTCTTTGATACCCTTACCGCACCTTATAATCGACGGATAAGGAACAACCTCAACAGGAATCGCCAATGCCTCGGCCAGCATTTTATCTATGCCTGCAAGCACCATATGATCAGTTGATACAACAACCCTGACCGGGCGTGAAGCCGTTTCCTGCTCAAAAGCATCAATGGACGCCTTAACTTCAGCAACGATCTGCGCTAAAGCTCCGGCATCACAAGCCACGCCTTCGATCCCGACGGGAATGCTACGCGCCATCAACGGCGCCGTATCAGAAACGACCATGAAGTTCGAGTTAGACATCGTCACGTCTAAAACAGCAATTTTTTGGCCTTTACGAATATTCAAAGCCCTGGCATAAAGCCGCGCAGCACCCTCAGGTGCAAACAAAACAGCTGTTGTATCAAGCCCCGCGGCACGCATCGCCGTAAGCTTTTCTTTAACAGCATCACGTTTAACGACAACAAGAAGCAGGCTTGTAAAATTAGGCTTCGGAGACCCTATCTTAACGTAGCTGGTGATGATCTCATCTTTACTGAATGGCGTGTGGCGTGTGGCTTGAAGTGCAATGATCGATTCGATCTCTGAAGGATCCGCGGACGGGACTTCTAAGTGTTTAGTTGTGGCCACATCGCCCGACATAACACAGACAATCCCTGAATTCTTCAATTCGAAGCCGATAAGAGCATCCCTTAGGGCGGAATTTACAACTCCGGCAGAAACAGCTTTACTGGCAAGCTTTTCCACCACCCCTGCACTGGTCACTTGCGCAACCTTGACTACTGATGCACCGATCGAAACTGCTATAAATCTGGATTGTTTCAATATCATATTTCTCCAACCTTTAGTGTCAGTATTATAAACTACGTTTTTAAAACGCTACAATATAAAAGTATTTATTTTTCATACCAGTAAATGATCCTGCTTTCAAAGGCGCTGAAAACACACATCAAGTTTTTCTTAAATCCCCCATCAGGTGAGATCACCCGACTGGTAAAAGAATAAATAACGGAATCCGTCCCTAGTAAATTCTGCTCGTTAAGAAGATCGATCTGTTTAATTTCGTTCAATTCAAGCTTGATACCTTTAGCCACTTCTGCTGCAACATCAAACGTGCGCGCAAAAATATGATCATCCCCCGTCGCATCAACATTGTCAATGCCGCGGCGGAACTTAATGACTTTATCAGCAACCGCATTATCCAGCCCTAAAGCAATCAGCACCTTGCTCGACGCTGAATTTATATTGACACGCCCGTCGCCGTACACCGTCACGAACGGTAGCATTGATTCATAAACCCTGGCATCAATTCCTTTGATAAGAAGCAGTTCATCTATACGCTCAAAAGGCTCATCTTTCATGTCGTACGGATACTCCAGGCTCTTATAATAATCATCACTGAAAAACCCTTCCGCCTGATGCTTTCCATAATCACGCCAATCAGCGATCGCATCTGCCAATCCTTTGGCCTCAACCCCACCCCACCCCAATACCTCGACAATAAGCCTTCTGATCACATCGCGTGTCGCCGTGTTTAAATTTATTTTACCCTGTTCATCCGCCATGCCCCATGAAACCGCCCGTACTCCCGTTTTTTCATCCCATCCCTCATGAACAACCTCGATTTTAAGATCTCCAATATCAATATTC
>PEAF01000087.1 GCA_002753465.1 Candidatus Omnitrophota bacterium | reverse complement strand
CCTGGTCGATCTTGGTGTTAAGCAGATCCGTTTATTGACGAATAATCCCCGCAAGATCGTTGGTCTTGAAGGGTATGGTTTAAGCGTTGTGGAGCGCGTTCCGCTTCAGGTGCCGCATAATGAAACGAATAAAAAGTACCTTGAGGCCAAGAAACAGAAACTCGGTCATTGGCTATAATATGAAGAAGGAAAGTTCTTCCAGGGGTATTTTAAGAATGGCGCGTTTTGCCGTTGTTGTCGCGCAGTTCAATGCGTCGATTACCGAAGATCTTTTGAACGCCTGTTTGGGTGAGTTTGCCCGTCAGGGTGTTTGTGATTGTGAGATCCAGGTAGTTTATGTCCCCGGTGCTTTTGAGATCCCTGTAACGGCGCTTAAACTTGCGCAGAAGAAGAATATTCAGGCGGTCATAGGGCTTGGCGCGGTGATCAAGGGGCAGACGCTGCATTATGAACTTGTTGCCGAACAGTCAGCGCGCGGCATGATGGACGTCGCGCTTAAAACAGGTAAACCTGTTATTTTCGAAGTTATTGCAGCGCCGACAATCAAGTTAGCTCAGGCACGGTCCAGATCAGGCGATCGGGATAATAAAGGTGCATCAGCGGCGCGCGTGGCATGTGCGATGGTTGAGACGTTACGCGAGGTTTAACTCTCTTTTAAAGGATCACATTATGCGGAAAAGAAGCATTGCCAGAGAATGTGCATTAAAGATCCTTTATCAGATGGAAATGACCGGGTACGCCCCGGATAAAGCTATTCCTGCATTTTGGGAATATGAGCCAGATCATCCTGAGGATGTCAGGGATTTTGCCACTAAACTTGTAAATGGCATTCATGCCAATTTGACAGTCATTGATGAGAAACTGGGCGAATACGCGACGAATTGGCAGCTTAACCGTATGGCTGTTATCGACCGCAATGTTTTACGTTTAGGGCTTTATGAGCTTAAATTCTCCGGTATCGATATCCCTCCTAAGGTAGCTATTAACGAAGCCGTGGACCTTGCCAAGAAATATGGCGACCATGATTCCAGCAAGTTCGTGAACGGGATCCTCGATAAGGTCCATAAAAAAGAGATCGTTCCGGTCACCCCCCATTCATGAACGACCGTTTCGCTGACCTGCATATCCATACCAATTTTTCCGACAGCACGGCGTCTCCGCAGGAAGTTGTGATGGAAGCCAGTGCCGCCGGTCTTTGTTGCATTGCTATTGCTGACCACGATACAGTTGATGCTTTTCCCGAAACACTTGCGGCGGCTGAGTCTGCCCGGATCGAGTTGCTCGCAGGAGTTGAGCTGTCATCTGAGTATGAGGGGAAAGATATTCATATTCTGGGTTATTGCTTTGACCTTAAGGACAGCCCTTTGGTCGATCAATTGCATCATATGCAACAGGCGCGTATTGAGCGTATGAAAAAGATGATCAGCAAGCTTCAGGGTCTTGGCAAGCGCGATATTACGCTTGAGGATGTGGCGCATTTGACACGGTCGGATTCGCTGGGACGGCTGCATTTGGCAAAACTCCTTGTAGCGCGGGGGCATGTGCGTTCCATTGACGAGGCTTTTGAGAAATATCTGGGCGAAGGTGCGGCGGCTTATTTTCCGAAATACAAACAAACGCCGTTGGAAGCGATCAAATTGATCCGTGATTCCGGAGGCGTGGCCGTCATGGCGCACCCGGTCCTGACTAATCGCGATGCGCTGATCCCGATGCTGGTTGAGGCTGGACTTGGAGGGATCGAGGCTCATTATCCCAACAGTTCCATGGTTACGGTCAACCGCTATATGGATATCGCCAGGCAATATGATCTGGTCGTCACCGGCGGATCGGATGCCCACGGGGCGGCTAAAACGAGCACTTTCATCGGCAAGGCGTATGTGCCGTATCATTGGGTCGAGGTATTGAAATCACGTGCAGGTAAAAGAGCATGAACACTGATATAAAATTCATGGATCGTGCCTTGGCTCTGGCCCGGCGGGGTATGGGGCGTACTTCACCCAACCCGATGGTTGGATGCGTCATTGTAAAGAATGGCAGGGTTATTGCCGAAGGGTATCATCATTACCATGGCGGTGACCATGCTGAGGTCGATGCTTTAAAGAAGGCCGGGGCTAAGGCTAAAGGCGCGCTGATGTACGTTACCCTGGAGCCTTGTGCTCATTGGGGCAAAACACCGCCATGTGTTGACGCGCTTATTATGGCAAGGATCAGCAAGGTTGTGATCGCGATGAAGGATCCCAATCCATTGACCAACGGCGCCTCTATCCGTAAATTAAGATCTAAAGGGATCAAGGTTGTTGTCGGTGTGGGTGAGGCCGAGGCGTTGCTGATGAATGCGCCGTTTATCAAGCATGTAAAAACACGCATGCCCTATGTGGTGGTCAAGACCGCGCAGACTATGGATGGCAAGGCGGGGACGCGTTCGGGCCGAATCAAATGGATCACGGCTGAGATTACACGACGGGGAGCTGCCTTGCGTCGGGATGGATTTGACGCCATTGTTGTCGGTGTTAATACGGTGTTGGCGGATGACCCCGGGCTTAATGCGCCCAATAAACGCCTGATCAAGGTTGTTGTTGATGCAACACTGAGGACGCCGTCGCATGCCAGGATATTTGAAGGCATGGATCCGGGGCAGGTGATCATGGCGACGACCAGGAAGGCGTCACCGGAACAGATGGCGGCTTTGTTAAAACGCGGGGCCATGATCATGTTTTTTGGTTTTAAAGCCGGCGGGGTCGATCTTAAGGCGTTGTTTAAAGCGCTTGCAAAAAGCGGCCTTATCCGTATCTTAGTAGAGGGCGGTCCCAGGCTGGGTTCAGCGGTGATCAAGGCAGGCCTGGCGGATCAAATGCAGATTTACATAGCGCCATGGGTCATGGGGCCGGAGATCAAGGATGCTGTCAAAGGCATTGATGTTGCAGGGTTGATCAAGAAAGACAAGCTGGATATTTTATCCGTCGAACGGATGGGTAAAGACATTTTTATAGAGGCTAATTATGTTCACAGGCATCGTTGAGGCGGTTGTAAAGGTCAAGGCTCTGCAGAAGCGCGAGAATCTTTATACTTTAGTGATCGAGAAACCAAAAACATTCAAGAAGGTCGTCATTGGTGAGAGCATTGCCAATGATGGCGTTTGCCTGACGGTAACTTCATTAAAAGGCGGATGTTTGTCTTTTGATCTGATGAAAGAGACGCTTGATGCGACTACGCTTAAGCATCTGGCGTCAGGCAGTAAGCTGAATTTAGAACGTGCCATGAAAGCAGATGCCCGGCTGGGAGGGCATTTTGTGACGGGGCACGTGGATGCGGTTGGGTGCATCAAGGATGTGCGTACTTTACCTAATTATGTTGAATACCGCATCGGTCTGCAAAAAGATCTGATGCGTTATGTGGTCCCTAAAGGCTCGGTGGCCATTGACGGGATAAGCCTTACAGTGGGAGCGGTGAAGAAGGACTGGTTTGCGGTTTATTTTATTCCGCACACATTGGAGGTAACGACCATAGGTTCCAAGAAGATCGGGGACCAGGTAAATATTGAAACGGATCTGTTGGCAAAATATATTCTAAAGGGGAGAGGTTAGTATGGAATTGAATATCCAGGAAATTCAAAAGATCATCCCGCACCGTTTTCCGTTTTTAATGATCGATCGTGTCATTGAACTGGTGCCCAATGAGAAACTGGTGGCCATTAAGAATGTTTCTGTCAATGAAGCGCAGTTCCAGGGGCATTTTCCCGACGAGAAGGTCATGCCGGGCGTCCTTATGGTTGAGGCCATGGCCCAGGCGGGATGCATTTATTTTTATTATTCAAAAAACATGCAGGGTAAGAACCTGATCTACTATCTGGCCAAGACCACCGCCAAGTTCCATCGCGTGGTAGTGCCGGGCGATCAGTTGCGCATCGAGGTCAAGACCGTGAAGCTTTTGGCCAGGGCGGGTTTTCTGGAGTGCAAGGCTTATGTGGGGGACCAGATCGCTGTTGAGGCTGAGATCGGTTTTGGTATTAAAGAAGTTTGACGTATTTTACCTTCGATGATAGAATTGCAAACTTTAGTATCACATAGTTTTTCGGGAGGTAGCGCAGCTGGCTAGCGCGCAACGTTCGGGACGTTGAGGCCGGGGGTTCAAATCCCCCCCTCCCGACCAATTTTTGTCCCCCTCATGCGCGCATGTAAAAGTAAGAATCTCATGGCGCATTTTATCTTAAAAAAATCTCTTCATCTCATCTTCGACGGCCGCGTGCAGGGTGTCGGGTTCCGTTTTACGGCCCAGCATTTTGCCCATGAGCTTGGGGTCACCGGATGGGTGAGGAACTTACCTGATGAAGTATCGGTTGAGATGTTGGCCCAGGGTGATGCTGCGTCGGTGGATGGATTTATCCAACGCTTGAAGGATCAATTTTCTGTTTCGGGGGTTCGTGTCAGTGAGGGCTCGATGACACCTGAGTTCACTTCTTTTGAGATCCGGTATTAATGATGGATAAAGCGGCTTCTTTCCAGAGGATCAAACAGCTGCGTGAAGAGATCACACACCATGATCAGCTTTATTATGTTCAGGATGCGCCTGTTATTTCAGATCAGGATTATGATGCACTCTTAAAAGAACTTATGCTGCTTGAGGCGAAGTACCCCGGTGCTGTTTCGGCTGAATCGCCCACACAGCGTGTCGGCGCCAAGGTCCTTTCCGGTGCACGTACGGTGGCCCATACGGTAAAAATGCTGTCTTTGGATAACACCTATTCAGCCGATGAGATACGGGAATGGTGTGCGCGTGTATATAAAGGCCTCGGGCGTGAGGATGTCGCTTTCATTGTTGAGCTAAAGATCGACGGGGTGAGCGCTTCGCTGGCCTATGAGAACGGGATGCTTGTTTTAGGGGCTACACGCGGCGACGGCGTTACCGGCGAGGATGTGACACACAATGTCCGTACCATGCGCAGTATACCTTTAAAGCTGAAGAATGATTTCCCCGATCTTATCGAATGCCGCGGTGAAGTGTATATGGCACGTGTGGATTTTGATGCGCTTAACGTACGCCGTGAGCAGGCGGGAGAGGACATTTTTGTCAACCCCAGGAATGCCGCGAGCGGTTCTTTGAAATTGATGGACCCCGCGGAAACTGCCCGGAGGCATCTAAGATTTTTTGTGCACTCTTTCGGGCGTCTTGAGGGTCGTGTATCGCTGGCAACGCAGGAGGGCTTTTTTAATTTGGCGAAGTCCTGCGGTTTTCCGGTTAATCCGCATACTCGGCTGTGCCGGAGCCTTGAAGAAGTTCTGAAGGCCTGCGCTGATTTTGAAGCGATGCGTACTGGCCTTGCGTATGATGTTGATGGCGTTGTGATCAAGGTTAATCGATTTGACGATCAGCGTATGCTGGGGGAGACCATGAAAAGTCCCCGGTGGGCGGTGGCCTTTAAATTCGCGGCCTATCAGGCAACAACCTTTGTGCGGGATATTGTGGTGCAGGTTGGCCGAACGGGCGTTTTGACACCCGTGGCGGAGCTGGAGCCGGTTTTTTGCGGCGGGGTAACGATTAGCCGTGCGACGTTGCATAATTTTGATGAGATCCAGCGCCTGGGGATCGGTAAGGGTGACCGGGTGCTGATCGAGCGTGCCGGTGATGTGATCCCCAAGATCGTTAAAGTCGTTGAAGCCAGGCACGGGCAAGAGGTTGTTTCCAAAGTGCCGACAGATTGCCCCGCGTGCGCACCCGAGTTCATTGTTGAAGATGAGGGGGGAGTGGCGCATCGCTGTATTAATCCGTCGTGCCCAAAACAATTGGAGCGGCGCTTGGTGCATTTTGCTTCACGCCATGCCATGGATATAGAAGGCCTGGGGGAGTCGGCGGTCCGACAGCTTCTGGACAACGGGCTTGTGTTGTCTGTCGCTGATATTTATTGTTTAAAGCGTGAGGATCTTTTAAAGTTGGAACTTTTCGGAGCTAAGAAGGCTGATAATTTATTGGCCGCTATCGAGCGGAGCAAGAAGCAGGCTTTGTCACGTTTGATATTCGGGCTTGGCATCAGTAATATCGGCGAGAAAGCATCGCAGCTTTTAGCGCAGCATTTTGGTCATATGGAGGCCCTGTCTGTGGCGACACAGGAAGCCCTGATGAGGGTCGATGAAATGGGGGTTGTCAGTTCATTGGCCGTTCGCGAATATTTCGATCATGAGGTGATCAGATCTTTGATAGACCGTCTCAGGGTGGTCGGTGTTAATATGGTCGAGCCCAACAGGGTCGTTGAAGGAAGATTGAGCGGCAAGGTTTTTGTTTTTACAGGGGAGCTGCTGCATCAGACCCGTTCTGAAGCCGGCGCCAAGGTCAAGGCGCTGGGGGCCGATGTTGGCGCGACGGTTACCAAGGCAACAGATTATGTGGTGGCAGGGTCCGCAGCGGGGTCAAAACTGGATAAAGCCAGAAAATTAAAGGTCGTTATTATCAACGAGCAGGAATTTGAGGAGCTTATCGCATGAAAAGAAAGCATTTTTTTAGCCGCGCATTGTCAGGCATGATCCTGGTGGCGTTCT
>PEAF01000086.1 GCA_002753465.1 Candidatus Omnitrophota bacterium | reverse complement strand
ACTCGCCTCTGCGTCGGACGAATATGCGCCGGCATATAAATGTTGCGCCCTGAGTATTCACCTAAAATGATCTTCATAAAAAACCCCTTCTTGAGCGAAAAGTATACCATTAACTGGAATAAGGGGGGTATCTTTTTGTTATTGAGAATTTTGAACCCCAGTACTACAATAAAAGTGGAGAAAGTGGAAAGGAGTCATGTATGCATACTATAAATAAGACAAGAGATGCTAAAGGGATGCTTAGATTATGGCGGTTTCAGAATAATTTTATAACAAGAGCTACAAAGGCTTTTGCTGATAAAACACGCCAATCTGTACTCTATGCCAAACATTTTGAGAAGTCGTCATAACTGGCATTCTTCTCAAACAAGCGGCAAAGAAGATTCTTTCTGTTCTTTCTTTTTACCCAGTATTTCCCATGGAAAAAAGAAAAACAGAAGAATAGGGTACATCGCAAAACGGCTTAAATGTAATGCCGACATACCTGCGAAAACAAAGATCAGGATGTGGATCTTAACGACGCTTGAATACGGCTTCATTAAAGTCTGTTTATCTTTTAGATCAAGGACTGACATCTGAAAGTCAGGCCATTTAACGATCAGATTAGCTAAAACAACAGGCCAGTATAATTTTAAAGCTGTGACAATGAACAGGCCGACGTTTGGAAGCCCCTTGCCCGTTAAAGGAAATAAGGGGAAAAATAAATTTAAGAATACACTGTGCACAAAATGGAACATTCCGAAATGAAACGTAAAGAATATTAAAAGCACGCCCCCTCCGGCACAAGCCGCCGCCAGAGGAATATCCCTCCCCCGGGACAAAACACCTGAAATGATCATCTTAACAATAAAGGCATACCCTACACACAGGCTCGATATCCATAAACCCCAAATAAGGTCTTTGGCCTCCCATCGAAATAGTAAAGCAAATCCTAATGTTAAAATAAATGCCAGCGTCTCAAACATAGCCTGTCCTCACAACGGTCCCTGAAAAAAGCTCCCTGACCCCATTGTTGTCCTGAATATAAACTTCCGGCGGAAATTCAATGCTGAGTTTTGCATGCTGCGCGATCAATTCATCGAGAAAATCTTTTTGTTTCTCGTTCGCAGGATCGTGCAAAGGGAACGTACTTAGATCATTGATCAGGACCATGACAGGATCGTGGCTGAATTCAACCGTCTTAAGGATCTTACTGACCAATGCGAACAAAAAATTAGGCTTATCGTTAAAAACTTCGACCGATGTCTTGAGCGTTATTTTACCCCAGGATTCATCCACAAGTTTCTGTAAAAGCCCGAAGACAGATGAATACCTGATCAGCATCTGCTCGCCAGGCTTAAGCCTGAAGCATGAATTAGCAATGACCGAGGATAATTCATGAGGACTGAACCCTGCATTCTCTTTATGAACATCAAACGTTAAAAGATCAAAACTGTAAATGCCCCGAGAGATCCCTGCGGCCTGCTTGATCGCCCCATCCAAAAGGTCTTTAGTGGATTCCCATAAAAAGTCCTCATCCTTACGAATAATAGACAGCGCTAACAATGTACACGCCTGGCCTTCACGGATAGCCTTGAACGACTGAACATTGGCAAGCTTATGCCCCTGATAATAGATCTCATCGAATACAGGCAGATAATGAAATAAATTAGAAGCTGCGAAGTCTGTCTTCTTAAGGTCAAAATTAGTGCCGGCCATACATAGATCCCAATTCCTGGTTAACCTGCCAATACGCGCTGAAGATATTCCGGATAACGTCTTAGTATCGTTTCTTTTACCAACTTATGCCGGACAAGCGTAGCGTCATCTTTAAGCAAAATCGAAGCTTCTTTCCGCGCGGCTTCAAGCACATCAATCTGTGTCAACGGATTAACCACTTTAAGCTCATTAAGCCCGTGCTGATGACGCCCGAAATACTGGCCCGGCCCGCGGATCTCAAGGTCCTGCTCGGCGATCGTAAACCCGTTGGTCGTTTTAACCAAGGCTTCA
Source organism: Candidatus Omnitrophota bacterium (assembly GCA_002753465.1). Classification (GTDB taxonomy): domain Bacteria; phylum Omnitrophota; class Gorgyraeia; order Zapsychrales; family Fredricksoniimonadaceae; genus Fredricksoniimonas. The sequence goes on along the minus strand of PEAF01000086.1, from coordinate 4,621 downwards.
ATGCGCTTTTGACCCTCGCTGGTCTGCGGGTCTCCTAATAAGATACAGACCGCATTTTTGCCGCTACGCCCGATGCGGCCTCTTAGTTGATGCAACTGCGATAACCCGAACCGTTCGGCATGTTCGATGACCATCACATTGGCATTAGGCACATCGATCCCCACTTCCAGGACTGTCGTTGTCACCAAAATATCCAACTCATGCTTTTGGAACTTATTCATCGTCTGACGCGCTTCTTCACGCGAAAGCCTTCCATGGATCAATCCGATCCGCAAGTCCTTAAATTCATTTTCTTTAAAATGCGCATACATGTCAGCCGCTGCCTTAAGGTCAAGCTTTTCTGACTCTTCGATGAGCGGATATACAATGTAGGCCTGAGTTTTTTTATCGACAACCCACTCAGCCACACGCTTATAAACCCCATCTGCCTGTTCGCCGATAAAATGATACGTTTTAATTTGCCCTCGTCCCTTGGGTTTTTCCGTAATAACAGATACATCAAGATCCCCGTAGAGCGTCAGGCATAATGTGCGCGGAATGGGCGTCGCCGTCATAACAAGCACATCCGGGTTCAACCCCTTTGACGTTAAAAGGGCACGCTGCTTAACACCGAATTTATGCTGCTCGTCGATGACCGCATACGTTAAATTCTTGAACGAGACGCCCTCTTCAATGAGCGCATGGGTGCCTACCACAACATCTACTTCGCCATCTGCAATCGCCTTATATAGCTCTTCCCGGTCCTTTTTCTTAATAGAGCTATTAAGCAAGGCCACCCGCATCTTCCCGAAAGAAGATTTGGATAAATATTGCAACAGCGTCTTAAAGTGCTGCTCCGCCAATATTTCTGTCGGAGCCATGATGGCGGACTGTTTACCGTTGATGAACGCGGCCACACAGCCAAACAGTGAAACAACCGTTTTCCCGCAACCGACATCCCCCTGCAAAAGACGCAACATAGGACGCGGTGCGATCATATCATTTTTTATCTCAACAATGACATTCTTTTGAGCATCCGTTAGCTCGAAGGGAAATAACCCAGCGAAATGCACTTCCATATCCGGGGCGATCTTATGCGCAAAGCCCTTCTTCCGGATCATGTTCATGCGTCTTAAGATCACGCAAACCTGAAAAAAGAAGAACTCCTCGAACGATATGCGCTTGATCGCCTCAGCCTGAATCCCGACATCGTCGGGAAAATGCAACTGGGCAATGCTCTTGCCAATAGGCTTTAAATGCTGACGAAAGAGTATGTCTGCGGGAACAACCTCTGTCATGCCGGCCGCATGATGTTGCAAGGCATAGGCCATAAGTTTACGCAAATACCGCTGGCCCATCCCTTTGGTCAAAGGATAGATAGGAACGATCCGTCCCGTGCTAAGACCGGCATCTTCTTTAGAAATGATCTCGTATTCCGGAGCAACGATCTGAAGCTGGTCTTTGAACACATTCACACGCCCGTGCAGCACAACACGATCCCCCACATGAAAATAATTATCCAGATACGGCTGATTAAACCACACGCAGTGAATGCGCCCGGTTTCATCGCCGATATCAACTTCAAAGATATGTTTCTTATTAAAGAATCTACGACGCCCGCTTTTATCCAGAACCGCACCCGAAACGGTTTGCTCTTCACCGGGTTTTATCGCATTGATCGGCGTTAATTGGCGGCGGTCTTCATAGCGGCGGGGGAAAAGATAAAGAAGGTCCTCGACTGTACGCACACCCATATTCTCAAAGAGAATGGCCCGTGCCGGACCGACCCCTTTAAGAAATTGAATGGGGACCTCATTTAACGATGGCATACGTCACCCTTATGTTCTTACCGGGTGATCTAGTTCGTAAAGATATTGCAGGACTTCCAACTCATCCTTGTCGAACCATACCCGGGCACAAGAGCGGCATTTATCAACCTCAATAGGAAATTGAGGGCTGACAAATCTGCGGTTCATCCTTTGTGTCGTTTCAAGGCATGAGGGACATACAATGCTTTTTTCATCATAAATGCCATCGAAGGGATTCTGTTTCATCGGCTTAACCTGACGGCGGATAAGCTGACCCATTTGGGCGATCCGTTCGTCAAAAACCCTGTCCCGTGTATGTACAATATGAAGAACATCAGGTTCTTTGACTAAAGTTCCCGAACAGATCTGACAGCGTGCCACATTAACACCTTCATAAACCTCAGTCTTAAGGGGCACCTGACAGCGCGGGCAATGATCCTTGGCCAAAGTGGCTGTAACGCCAGCTGCCTGCAACATGGGGCCCAAAACCCTGTCGGAACGCGCCTCAATAACCGCCGGCTCCCCCATCCTTTTAACCGCAGTTCCTGGCAGTATCCATCCCAACCCCTTAACCTGCTCAAAACTGAACGGCCCCTGCCATTGCCCATCCTGAGTGCTGCGCGCCATCCATTGCGCTTCAGACGTTGCCTCCTGCGCAGGCTTCGCGTAAAGAGTATCAAACCGTGTGTTTGCCTTAGCCAGCGCCGCATCAAGATCTTTCTCACTGGCATGCGCCATATCCAAGAGGATGGCAATACGTTTTTGTGCCGGTGGATGCGTTGTAAAAATATCTGCCAGGAAATTGCTTGTCTGCTCCAGTGCATTATGGCGCGGATTGGAGATGAAGATCGCATCCATGCTCTCACCGGGCATCCCGGCACCTTTCCAGCGACTGTTAATGATATGCAAAGCCTCGGCAAGCGCCATGGGATTGCGCGTCAACTTCGCCGATAAAGCATCCGCGCGATACTCCCTCTGGCGTGAAATGAACATCGCTCCCAGCACACCGATCAACCTGAGGATCGACGCCAGTACAAAAAGCATTAAAAAGAAGATTACGATCCGCCCATCACTGCCGCGACGCGACCCGCGATCGCTATACGCCGCCCCGACCATCCCGACGCGACCGGATGAAAGCACAAGCCGCAAGGTAATGTCACAAATGTTATCGAACGTTTTGAAAAGAGCGCTGGTCGTCGTTGTTTCAACGCAATCTCCGGAAGCGATGTGCCCGGCTTCATGGCCGACAACGGCCTCCAGCTGTTCGCGATTAAGGCGTCTTAAAAGGCCTTCTGTGATCCCTATAACACAACGTCCCTGGAAATCCTGCAAGGCGAAGGCATTCATCGCGGCCGTCGGTAAAATATACGGCTCGATCTTGTACTTCCCCCCCGTCGCAACGGCAGACTCCTCAACTACATTGCGAAAGATCCTTTCTTCATCCACATGCTCATCTGCCAGCCGGGCGCTCATCAATTGCAACACCTTGTCGATGAGCGCGTCCTGAGAAAACTGCCAGTGAACGGCCCCAACTAGCATGGAGCCGACAAAGGTCCAGCCGACGGTCGTCCAATCCAATGCCGGCCACGGCAGAGGCATCCCCTCCGGTACATGCACCGTCGATAAATAAAAATACGCTTTACAGAAATAAACCAGGACCAGTGCCGAAAAGAAATAAAAAAGAAGCAGGAAAGCCAGGGATAACTGAATAGTCCCTGTTTTTTCCTGCTCAATTTGAGTGAACGAATATGGCATGAAACCTAGAATTTAACCTGGGGTGCCTGACGCTCCTCGGGCACTTCAACCTGAAAAAATTCAGCCGCCTTGAACCCGAACTGTCCGGCAATAACATTTGAAGGAAAGGCCTGCACAGCTGTATTCAAACGATTAACCTCATCATTATAAAACTGACGTGCGAAGCTGATCTTGTTCTCCGTCGTAGTAAGTTCTTCCTGTAAGCGCATCATGGTTTGATCCGCTTTAAGATTCGGATAATTCTCTGAAACAGCCATCAAACTCCGCAGCGTCGACGTAAGCATGTTTTCCGCCGCTAATTTATCTTTGATCGAAGTCGCATCAACGGCCATCTGACGTGCCTTGGTCACACTCTCAAGTGTTCCCCGTTCATGCGCCATATACCCTTTAGCTGTCTCGACGAGATTCGGGATCAGGTCATGCCGGCGCTTGAGTTGCACATCAATCTGCGACCACGCATTCTGAACGCTGACACGCATCTGGACCAAGCCATTATAAATGCCCACCAGCATGATCGCTAACAGCAGAACAACACCAATAATAACCCAGAAAGTCATCATGCCCAGCCTCCTTATTACGTCGTAAAAAACAAAAGAATCATCTCCCAAATAATTATTTTTATTCTACAATAAACGTATGCGTTTGCCAACAAATCTCGGATTAAAGATATACCTTATCATATTTGCCATATTCACTTTTTCGAGCCTTATATCTTTATCAAGGCCCGATGGCATAACTTACACTTATTACAATATACTTTTAACCCTCCATGCACCTGCCGGTATCTGGTATATACTCGCCATCCTTAATGCCCTCATTTCATTCACCATCCTTATCCCGCTCTACCGCCGCTCATTTAACCTTACGGGCATTCATATTAAACTTTTTAAATGGCTTTTCTTTGTACGCATTCTTACAACATTACTTGGCCACAACTATGAGGTCGTGATCATCAAGTCTGCCTTTCAAGGTGCCTCGATCCTTATGGGTATAATTGCTTTAAGTATTTGGCTGCTTTTTTTATACCCTTCCTTCAAAGAACATTTCATTTACTCTTTCCGTTCAAATTAATCTATTCA
>PEAF01000018.1 GCA_002753465.1 Candidatus Omnitrophota bacterium | reverse complement strand
TTTCCCGTCCAGCTTCCACAGGAAAAACTTTGTCTTTCCCGGCATACGCGCGGATATTTGTTCAAAAAATGATTTGGGCAGCACTTCAAACTGAATTTCACTCTTTTGGAGCGTGTTGAGGTAAAGCTGATACGCGTCACCCAGCAGCTCTCCCAGGCTGTCCTGCACCTCATTCTTTAAAAGCGGCTGGGCATCGATGTCCCTGAACTTCTTTTTCAGGCCTTTGCGGGTGGGCTTACTGAGCCCTGCCAGATAATCATCAAAAGAGGTAAAATTGATGTCCAGGTTTACTGACGGGAAACTGCGTATCCTGTGAAACCGGTGCTTTAACAGGCAGTCCAGAAATAACGTCTGTGTCTGATGAAAATCTTTAAACGCGACGAGATTGATATTCTCCCTTTGGGCTAAAGAACTTATGGCTTCATCGAGCGTGCGCGCTATATCCGGCTGATCCTGATCCGCCACCCCCAGCTTCCCTCCGGACAAGGGAGAACCGGCTATCAATATCTTCACATCCAAAAGACGGGGAAATCGCCTCCTGAGACTGCCGGTAAAGCTTTTTAACGGCCCTTTTACCGTTGTGTCTAGCGCAAACGTGGTGACGAACGCGGGCACAAGGCAAACGATCTGATCCCCACGGAAGATCGTCACATAATAAAACGTATACTCATCAAGAAACGCCGCTTCAACAACCTTGTAAAATTCATAACCCTCGGGAACATCAGGAAAAATACTGCCCCAGGCCACAGGTGCGACCTCATCAATGGACCGATAGATCTGGGTTGTTAATCCGGCCTTGTACATAGAAGCCGCACCGTTACCCTTGAGCCAGGAGCTTGCGATAAGGCTCACGTGGTCTGTGCGATCCCTTTCTTCAGAGCTTCTTCAAAGAGTTCTACCGCCAGGTCGATCTCTTTCTCCGTTATATACAACGACGGGGCAAGCGTAAAAACGTTCTTGTAATAACCACCGACATCCAGGATCAACCCGTGCTTCTTGCCGCCTGCGGTCAATTTCCCGGCGAGCCCGATATTCATGATCGCATCCGTCAATTCACGGTTGGGCGTAAACCCGTCTTTCTGACAGATCTCGATACGCAGGGCCAGCCCTAAACCGGCAACCTCGCCGATCTGCGGATATTTCTTCTGCAGCGACTGAAGCCGCGTGACAAAGTAGGCACCTTTACGTGGAACTGATGTTTCGAAGTCTGACGCTTCGATCAGCTTCATGACCTCGAGGCCAACCGCCGTCCCCAGAGGATTGGACGAGAATGTCGCATGGGTCATGCCGGGCGGAAATACTTCGGGCGATATTAGTTCTTCCTTGGCCCAGATCGCCGAGATCGGATTAAGGCCATTCGTCAGGGCCTTGCCAAAGACCATAATATCCGGCGTTACCCCGTAATTCTCGATCGCCCAAAGCTTACCTGTCCGGTAAAATCCCATCTGAATCTCATCATCCACCAAAAGGATCTTGTAACGATCGAGGATCTTCTTCAATTCCACGAAATAATCCTTCGGCGGGATAACATAGCCACCGGTAGCCTGGATCGGTTCTACAAAGAATGCGCCGTACTCACAATTGCGCGTTTTGGTATTAACCAGCGAATAGTACTCTGATTCAAAAAGCCGCTCAAACTCCCGCAAACAGGCAAACTGACACGTCTCTTTCTTTTTCCCCAGAGGACAGCGGAAACAATACGGATACGGGACAAAGTTAGCCCGGTCAGAAAAATGACCGAACTTTTCACGGTAGCGAAAACTTGAGGTGATCGACGTAGCGCCTAATGTCCGGCCGTGATAGCTCCCCATGAACGCAAAAACAGGATTTTTCTTCGTATGATTGCGGACCACCTTGATCGCATCTTCGATCGCCGAGGCGCCGCCGACATTGAAATGCACCCGGCCTTTGGCGTTGAACTTTCGCTCGATATCCCGGGCGATCTTGACTGAAAGCAGGATCTTCTCTTTATGTAAATACTGACAGGCCAGCTGCGGCAGCGTCGCAACCTGTTGATCAAGGGCTTTCTTTAATTGCGGATGGTTATAGCCAAACGTGGCCGCTGAATACCACATCTGCAAATCCAGGAACGGCGTATCGTTCTTGTCATAAAGGTAACTGCCATCGCAATGCGTAAAAATATTCAGCTCTTTGGCGTAATGAACCGTATCACCCCATGAGCAATACTGAGCTTCAAGTTTTAAAAGCTCCGCATCCGACAACTCTTTTTCTGTTTTGATCTTCTTATCCATGGTTCAATCCTTTCAATGCTTCATAAACGTCCTGTAAATTACTATACCCGATGAACTTCTTTCCTTTTTGCTCCAGATGCTCCGCCAGGCTGTCCTTGGCAAAAACCACATGCGCCTGCATCGAGGCACAATAATCCGAGCGGCCATCCCCCACATAAACGAGGACTTTACCCAGGCTGTCCTCATTGCGCAAATGGGACGTCTTGCAATGCGCACAAGAACAACAGGCAGGATTTTCATAAGGAAAAGACGGGATAAGGCGATCCCCCTGAATACGCAAACGGTTCGCCAGTATCCTGACCCCGTGCACATCGTGATGCTTGAGGATCGTTTCGATCAGAAAACTAAAACTGTCGCTGACGATCAGCGGATGAACCCCCTGCGCCTTTAAAACATCAAGGATGCGTTTAAAATAAGGGTCGATCCTGATCGTAGCAAGATAATCGACCAACTGTTCCCGGGTAGCCCGGAGGGAACGCAGCTGTCCGCGCAAACATTCTTTTGACCCAATCTCCCCGGCCACCCAGCGCTGTTCAAGAACGCGCCATTGGCCGTCGATGGCGAAGTGCTCGATCAGACTGTCCAGAACATCAAAACTGGAGATCGTATTATCAAAATCAAAAAAAACGCGGCACTGCGGGAGCGCCACACGCTGCTCCTGCAAATCATCCAGGTCCCAGCCTGCTGCCGCCGCATTCAATAAATAGCCCGTTTTCTGAAGCCATGGTGTTTCAAGCATTGGATGTCCTCGCGTCATGGGAATAGCTCATAAAAAATCTTTGCATATTGTCTAAGACCTTCACCCTTTCCTGGTCAGCTGTAATGATATGATACGAATCCTCCAGAAGGACGATCTCCCTGTCCTTCGAAGAAACCCGGTCATAAATGAACTGCGCATTCCTGACACTTGTCATGTCATCTTCTTTAGCCTGAATGATCTGTACCGGGGCATGAACGTTAGGCAGGCGCTTTTTAAGATGTCGCACCAAAAATCCCAACTGACGCAGTGAACTGACAGGAAACAGCGGATAACCATAACGGTCAATGTCAGAACAATTATCGTCGTTGGCTTTTGAGAAATGCTGATGGATCTTCCGGCGAACAGCCTCATTCTTTATGCCATACGGCGGGCTTTCCTGAAAATACATGAAGCGATGAAGCTGGGTCCCATAAACAACCGGGAGGAAACAGCGGTACCAGGGGGAACTCCATCCATCATAAAATAACGTCGGTGAGAGACAGCTTACACCGGCAATGGTTGCCTGGAACTCATCTGCCAGTAAAAGCGCCAGCAAAGCACCCATCGAAAGTCCGCTGACAAAAATGGTATCGCTGTGTTCGCGGGCCTTGAAATATGCCTGACGGACGGTGGCGTAAAAATCCTGCCATGGCGTATCTTTCAAAACTCTTAAAGAACGGTCATGGTTGGCCAAACGGGGGCACAGGACCGAAAAGCCTGCACGGTTAAGCCGGTTCGCCAGAAAACCCATTTCATTGGGCGTTCCGGTCAATCCATGAATAAGAATAACCGCCGCGCCGTTCGTGCCGCGCGTGAAGATCCCGGGGCTCATGGGAACTGCCCCCAAACCCCGGTGGAATTTGTTCAATTGAAAAGAGAACTTAACAGCCATAATGCGAATAATAGCTTATGCATGATTAAGTTAAGATTAAGAAACCCTTTAGTTTTCTTAATCTCGCGGAGGATGGGCTCAAATGCAGAAAAAGTTCACGCCTGATGCCATGGGAGGGAAATAATAAAAGTCGACCCCCGGCCGGGTTCACTGTCAACTTTAATGGTGCCTTGATGTGCAAGCACTATCGCCTTGACGATGCTTAAACCCAAACCGAATCCAGGACTTGTCCTGGATTTCTCGGCACGGTAAAACCTGTCAAAAACACGGGTTAGATCGTCCTTGGCAATGCCAATACCCGTGTCATTGACGGTTACTTCAGCCGATGTTACCTTTTTAGAAACTCTTACGGCAACCTGGCCACCGGGTGGCGTGTATTTGACGGCATTATCAACAATATTAACGATAGCCCGTTCGATCTGACTTCCATCGGCATTGATCGTTACTTCATCGCTAGACAATAATGTTAGTTTTATCGCTTTATCATCTGCCAATGGTTGAGCACTCGCTAACACTTTCCGGATCAAACCCGTCAAGCTGACCTTTTGTATCTTAAGTTCGTGCTCGATCCTATCCAGCTGAGCCAGGACTAAAAGGCTCTCCACAAGCGCACTCATTTTGTTGATCTCTTCAAGATTGACCGACAAAATCTCCTCGTATTCCTCGGGAGAACGCCGCCGGTTTAACGCAACTTCCTGCTTGCCCTTTAAAGCGGTTAAGGGTGTTCTCAACTCATGTGAAACATCCTGCACCAGCTGCTCTTGGAGAGAGAACGACTTGTCAAGACGGACCAACATATCATTAAATGTTTCCGCCAATCTTTTTGTTTCATCATTACCCGCAGGCACATCAATCCGCTGCTTTAGATTCCGCGACGTTATCTGGTGCATGGTCCGCGTCATATTATCAACCGGGCGCAGTGTTGTCCTGGTTAGAAAAACACCCATCCCCGTCACCAAAGCCAACGCCAGGGGAAGGAAGAACAATAAAACTGTTTTAATACGGCCAAGTTTGACACGCAAAGGCCTGAGGGAGGCCGTCACTTGAACAACATAGGCACTGTCACCTTTATTGATACGCGAAATGACAGTTCTCAGCGGCCAGGACTCTTCTTGAGAGAAGACGACAGGAGGGCTGTCCGTAAAATTACCCTTAGATAGATCAGGCGAGGAATGAACCAATGCCAGAGGAAAAGGCATGTTGCTGGAACGCATCAGTTCCTTTCCATCCTGGCGAAAAACCTGAATAAAAACACCTTCGCTCCGGCCCCATTCAACGGCATGGTGCAGCGTAGCGACAAAATCGGCGTTAGATGTCTCGACCGCCACCCCTTCTTGCCTGTCGAGCGTCCTGTCAATCGCCGCATCTTCGACAACGCGTCCAATATATTCCACTCTGGTTTCCAGCAAGTGATTAAAATCCTTGTTAAGGACACGGCTGAAATTACCGTACAGGAAAATGCTCAATATCCCGGAGATCAATCCCAAAGCCAGGACATACCAGAAAGTCATTCTAAAATATATCGAATTGGTCAGCATATCAGGTTCTTATGATATAACCGCGGCCGCGGATGGTCTGGATGAGTGATTCCTCGTCAGCAATGTCGATCTTCTTGCGCAAGGCATTGATATGCACGTCAATGACATTGGTCGTCGTATCAAAATTGATATCCCACACATGTTCTGAGATCGCCGTTCGCGTCACCACTTCATTGGCATGCTGCAAAAGGTATTCCAGAAGGAAGAATTCTTTCGTGGTCAATGAAATATCTTCTCCGTGCTTCATCACTTTATGTTTGAGCACATCCAGGGTTAGATCACCTGCCCGTAATAGCGTTGATGGCTGGGTCATACCCTGTCTTGATAATACACGTATCCTGGCCAGCAGTTCCTTAAATGCGAATGGTTTCGTCAAATAATCATTGGCCCCGGACTCCAACCCGTCAACCCTGTCGTCAACGCTGTGCTTTGCCGTAAGCATAATAATGGGGACATTATTCTTATCCCGTCTAAGATTCCTGCAAACGGTCATGCCGTCCATTTTAGGGATCATAAGGTCCAGCACGATCACATCAAATGCTTCCGTCCCGGCCAGGAAATATCCCTTCTCGCCATCATAAGCCACATCAACGGCATAGCCCTCTTCCTTAAGGCCCTGCCTGATGAAATCGGCGATATGTTTTTCGTCCTCTATAACAAGTATTCGCATTGATCTGCCCTTTAAGTCGATCGTCGTGCCTTTTGTCATACAAAACCACACAAAGCATACCATGCGCCCCGGTTACGTCCACCGGTTTCAGGATGGCCGCTTGATCTCATATTTCTGAATGACGGGTGCATTTTGAAGATTACGCCTTAAGAATATCGCCACCTGATCATCTGAAAAAACCAGCGCCCATGCAGGATCATGAGCTCTTCGGGATAGGAACCGTACTTCGAATGGATACCGCGCAAAGACGATGGCATTAAAATGATACTGCGTGTCCTTTTGAAGCCATGCCGGCTCATTGAATATCATCGGCTCTAATGTCATCTTAAAGAACTCCGGTGGAAACGCCTCCTGACGGTTATCCGTAAAAAACTTATACGACGGACTCAGATGAAATATGAGATAGCCCCCGACTGTATAATTATTGAAGATCGGGCCTTGAATATGGTTGCTTTTAAGAAACTCAGCGGGAGCATTGGTTCCCGATGCCAAACCTAAGGCAGGTTGCTGCACCCAGTTAAAATTGATGAAGGCCGATGATAAAATACCGGCGATCAGAAATATCCTGACCGCCTTCTCAGCACTGGTTTTCGACCAGGAGGCCAGATATTTCCCCCACGCATACGCGCTCAACGGGATCCAGCAATAAGCGTACACCCCTATCATACGCACCGCCTTCAGGGCGCATAAAGACACCAGCACCATGAGCCCCGCCAGGAACACATGCCGCCGCACCCCTTCTTTTCTGAGTAAAATGATCCAGGGGATCGCCATAAAGACGATCGTCCCTACAAAGTAATAAAAGAACCTGTCGTGGGGGAATTCTTTGAACATCACGATGATCGATTGATTCTCGATCAACGCCAAGCCCAGCCCCTTAAATATATTGAAAGGCGTTAAAGCACCCCATAGCCCGGAAGGATTGATCAGACAGGCCCCGGCCGTAAGCCAGAACGCCAGTTTCAGATCCCGCGCTTGTTCTTTTTGATGGTCAAGGCGTGATTGAAGCCAGCATAATCCCACCATGATCGGGCCCATGATAAAGAAAATATGCGTGTTGACCCAAACCACCTGTACGGCAGCAAGGCCTGTCTTAAGATATCGCCCGGGCAGTTTTTGATCCTGGAACTTCACGAGCATCAACCAGCATAATCCGCATAGCAGCATGCTGATACCCTCAGGGCGGATCTCATAACGGAGCGCCACCAAGGGGATGCTTAATAAACCAATGGCACAGGAAAGTAAAAAGGAAGAGTAACGTTTTGATAAGACAAGAAAAATGAAGAACGTCAATAACTGCAGAACGATGTAGCCTGATGAAAGTCCTGTAAAACCAAAACAATGCCATACCAGAAAACAAAGGACCCCGAAAAACCAGTGATGGTTGATAAAAGAATAATCCGGATAGGTATACGAATAGAAATTCTTATATAAGATGTCGGTTGTTCCCTGCAGCAGCAGCTCTCCATTCTTGATATGCCGCCCGAGATCAGCCTCAACCAGATTGATCGGATGAGCTATTTGCCAGCCAAGCCACAGTAAAATAAGCGCTGTGAATATCCTGTGTCTCATCATAATTATTCAATGTCTACCGACTGATAACAATCGCGACTCTAAACAATTGTTCCGAACAAAGCCCCCACCAAAGCCGTCAGCCCCATCGCAAGCGCGCCCCAGAATGTCACACGGATAGCGGCCCTTGCCCGGGAAGCTCCTCCGGCCATCGCGCCCAACATGCCCAGGCCCGCCAGAAAAAAAAGTGTTGTTCCAAAAATAATGGGGGCCAATCCCTTTTGGGGAGATATCAGCACCATAAGAAGGGGCATGGCGCCGCCGATACAGAAAGTCGCGGCCGATGCCAAAGCGGCCTGTACGGGGCGGGCCGTAAAATTACTGGAAATGCCAAGCTCATCACGGGCATGTGCCCCCAGGGCATCATGGACCATCAATTGCGCAGCGACCTGTTGGGCGAGCTGCGGATCCAGGCCCCGCCCTACATAAATCTCTGCCAGCTCCTTATGCTCACCTTCACTGTCTTCTTCGAGCTCCTTGCGTTCGCGCGCCAGATCAGCCCGCTCCGTATCGGCCTGTGAACTGACCGAAACATACTCTCCGGCCGCCATGGACATGGCCCCTGCTACCAATCCCGCAACGCCAGCCACTAAGACTGATCCATGAGACGCATGCGCCGCGGCAACACCCACGATAAGGCTGGCCGTCGACAGGATGCCGTCATTGGCACCCAAAACAGCGGCACGCAGCCACCCGATCCGATCCGTACGATGCTGCTCACCTTGAGATTTAAACAAGCTCATTCTTTCTCCTTTTAACTACCGGCTGCCGGCCGAGGCCAGCAATTCCCAAAACCTCTTCCATGGGAACAGCTTACCCGGGCATTCTGTTGCAGCCTCAGGGACCTGCCCGTGGCCCATAATATTCTTTAAAGGAATGTTGTAATATGCCCTGAGATATTTGACCAGATTGACCAGTGCCTTTAACTGCTCATCCGATACATTCTCTTTGCTGAAATTGCCGATCAGACATATCCCGATGGCCTTTGTGTTCATATTGGAGGCCTTGCAATGAGCGCCGTCTTTCTGGGCGATCCAACGCGGCGTCGCATCCATATGGCCTGCAACCGTCCCCTTGGTCCCGTTATCAATCAGGAAATCATACCCCGTACTGTCCCAGCCACGGCGTTGATGCATTTTATAAAGCGACATGGCATCATCTTCATCTGTCGCACTATGATGGATAATGATGTATTTCCATTTCCTGGAAGGAAATACAGGAATAACCTCTTTCAACGGGGCCGCCCCTGGGATCGTGATCTTCTGACCCATCTTCAGCGTGTCCGAGGATTTCAGGCCGTTGCGTGAAAGAATGTCGGCTACCTTCACATCGTACATCCGGCCCAAACGAAATACCGTCTCGCCCGGCATAACAACATGCACCATGTCATGACGCTCGACCACACCCCGCGTTGATACCGAAGGCACCATGATCGATGTGGGAACATTTGTTCTCATGCGTGGCGCGGCGCAGGAAGACAGCAGTATCGGCAAAACGGCCGCACACAGATACATGAAGTATTTACTTCTCACTTGCCCCTCCTTAACCGCGTGAATGATTGGAATGATCACGCCTGCTTCTGGTAATTCGGTGCTTCGCGCGTAATAACGATATCGTGCGGATGCGACTCGGCCTTGCCCGCTTCCGTGATCCTCACAAATTGTGCGATCGCCCGTAACTCCTCAATATTCCCCGCGCCAACATAACCCATGCCGCGCCTTAAACCACCAATATACTGATGAATAACTTCTTTGAGTGGCCCCTTGTACGGCACCATACCTTCCATGCCCTCAGGCACCAGGTCATTCTTCCCCTGATTGTACCGCTCGCGGGAACCTTTATTGCTTTCCATCGCCCCCAAGGATCCCATGCCGCGATAGACCTTGTACTGGACTCCCTGATGGAAGCGGAACTCACCCGGACTTTCCTTCGTACCGGCCAGCATATTGCCCATCATGACCGAGTGCGCGCCAGCCCCGATGGCGATGGGGATATCCCCTGAATACTTCAAGCCACCATCGGCACACACAGGGACGCCGAATTTCGACGCCACCTTGGCGCATTCGTAAATGGCGCTGACCTGCGGCTTGCCGATCCCGGCGATGATCCTGGTGGTGCAAATGGATCCCGGACCCTGCCCGACCTTCAGGCCGTCCGCGCCCGCCCGGCATAACCGTTCCGCGGACTCGGGCTCTGAAATGTTCCCGACCACAACATCGACATCATACTTTTTCTTCAGCGCCTTGAGCGTCTCAAGGACGCCCTTGGAATCACCATGGGCCGTATCAATGATCACCAGATCGACCTTCTCGCTAACAAGTTGCTCGACGCGCTCAAAAGCGTCATCATACACGCCGACCGCAGCCGCCACGCGTAAATGGCCGTTCTTATCAAGATTGAATGACTTCGAATCACCGGACAAGATGCGCTTCACATCACTGAAGGTGTATAGTCCCGCGACTTTCCCGTCCTTATCGATCAACGGCAGCGCCTTCTTTTTGCTCTGATGCATGATCTGGTGAGCTTCACGTAAACCGATGCCCGCGTTCCCGGTAATGAGATTCCGGCTCATGACCTGTTTTGCCTTCACGGAATAATCCTCGCAGAAATCAAAATCATTCTTAGTCAGGACGCCGACCAGGCGGTGCGTCTTGTCCGTTATCAACAGGGAATGAAAACGAAACCCGCGTTCTTTCCTGTTGGCGAGAATATCGCCTATGGAAACGTCCTCATCGAAACAGATCGGCTTTTCAATAAGACCGTTCAAATAATACTTCACTTTAGCGACCTGGGCCGCCTGCTCCTCGGCGGTGAAATTCTTGTGGATAACACCGATGCCGCCGATCTTGGCGATCTCGATGGCCATTTCAGCCTCGGTGACCGTATCCATGGCCGCGCTGACAATGGGCATCTTTAAGCCCACATTCTTCGAGAACCTTGATTCAATATTGATATTATCCGGCAGGATGGAGGAATACCCGGTCGTCAGCCGCACATCATCATACGTCAGGGCAATGCCCTGATCGCTGACCTTACTGAAAAAAGTATCACGTTTGGTGATAAGCTTCCGTTGAACCTCTTGCGTCAGGATACTCTTTGGCTGTTTCATGAAGCCCCCAGGTTTAATGAAAAAGAATAAAAAAAGACGAACAAGCCTTTTGCCCTATGCAGGGCCAGCGTCACACTCTATAAACAGATAAATCGTTATTATTGAGGAATGATGATAAGTATATGTTCAATGGAGTTTTTATGCAAGCTGATAACTGCACGCTACGGAGGGATCCCCCTAATCTTAGGGAAATGGTTCGAACTTACTTCCCTGAGTGATGGGCCTTGCGGGAAAGATCACGGTAACGCCGAATGCGCAGCTTTAGCAGATCCAAGCTAAAGATAATACTCCTCAGCCCGATAACCGAACTCCGCATTCTCGGCCCAGGTGTCGGGCTTGGTAACGAATTCTATGATATTTTCCATGACATGCCGATGTGCTTTCTCTTCAGCGGCTATTTGCAAGAAAACAGCTTTCATGGCGTCATTATGCGCCGTACGCGCACCCTCTTCATAAAGCCGTATACTGTCTTCTTCTGTAGCAAGGGCCTTGCGGTAGAGGTCAACCTGGGTCGGGTTAACGTTCAATTTGATCCGGGCATCTTTCCAGGTTGAAAAAACGCTGAGCACTGTTTTAAACAGCGTGTCGTTCTTAAACGATACCGGAGAGGCTGCCTTCATGGCCTTGAAGGCATCATAATGTTTCTTCTCCTGATCGGCCAGCCATGAAAAGACGTAGACAGCACCTTCATCAGCTGCATCCCTGGCAAAGGCACTGTAAAGGAATCGCCCCTCTTGCTCGATTTTCATCGCCTGATCGAAGATATCCATACCATTCCTTTCGCTACCGCCTCAATCCTTCAATCCTGCGTCCGCGGCGCCGGATGCTTAATAAACGTACCCTTCTGATATTCTTCAAAAGCTGTCTTCAGTTCTTGCTGCGTATTCATAACGATGGGGCCATACCAGGCCACCGGCTCTTTGATCGGCTTGCCGGAGATCAGCAGGAACCTAAGCTGTTTATCCTTTGTTGTTACCAGGACTTGATCACCGTCTTTAAAGATGACAAGGTTCGCGGGCCCAACCAGACACTCCCGTTTAAAATCAAAATAATTGACCCCCTCAACTTCGTAGGCATACGCATCTTTACCCTTGTCGAAATAACCTTCCCCTTCAACGACGTAAGCAAAAACAGTATGTCCAGCTTTGACCGGATGGCTAAAAGATACGTTGGGAGGCATGGCAACATCAAGGTATTGAGGGTCAATGACGATATCTTTGACAGGGCCCTCTATGCCATTAACTGTACCGCAGATGATCTTGACCTTAACTCCATTATCAACGGTGATCTCAGGGATGGTCGCCTGCGCCACATCACGATAGCGGGGATCCATCATTTTACAGGCCGCCGGAAGATTGGCCCAAAGCTGAAACCCGCCCATCACGCCCTTCTTGTCCCCTTTGGGCATTTCCTGATGAATGATCCCGCTGCCCGCTGTCATCCACTGAACATCACCGGGACCGATCGTTCCCTGATGCCCCATGCTGTCACTGTGCTCAGCATACCCATCCAGCATATACGTGATCGTTTCTATGCCCCGATGCGGATGCCAGGGGAACCCGGGAAGATAATGATCCGGATCACTGGAACGGAAATCATCAAAAAGAAGAAAAGGGTCAAGCTGCGGCACCAGATCGAACCCGAAGGCTCTTTTCAAATGCACACCAGCACCCTCGATGATGGGCTTGCCTTTCAATATCTTTTTTATTTGTCTGATCCTCGTCATTCAGCCAGCCTTTCATCTTCACTTGCCGATCAAAACAGATAACTCAGCCGTATGCTGCTGCTCCTCGATGATCACATGACGTATCTCATGCTCGAGCGTTTCAAAGACATAGGGCAGCTTCTCTTTATTCTCGATGACTTTTCTATAAATGGTTTTATAAAAATCGATCGCTTCTTTTTCGCCGGCCAAATTGATCTCCAGGATGGCCATCCTTTCTTTAGCCTTGTGCGTCCTGGCGATCCCCATCGATGGCTCTCCATCGAGATAATTCCCGATCAGATCCCGGAATTTATCTTCGTGCTTGGCTTCATCGGAGGCGATCTCTTTCAATCGCTCAATGACCGGCTCAGCATCGACGCCCTTGATCAGTTCCGCATGGGCAAGGTATTGGATACGCGCCGCATGCTCCATCTCTAAAGCCTGATTTAACATCACAATTAGTTCATTTTTGATCTCTGCCATAATATTCTCCTTTTTATAATGCATTCCTTACGTCGTGAAGACAGCGGATCTATCCTGCCTGCCGAAATGTCCCTCTAATGAACACGCTGGTGCCGCCAATTCCATATCTATCCACCTTATCCATAATCTCCATAAAATCATATTTTATTCTACTCCTGAAGCGACATAATCAAGTTAAAAAACTGCCCCCCTCGCCGACCTCTCGCAGCCACTCCCACCCTGGAGAATCCAATAAAAAACCCTCGTAACGATTGCGTCACAGGGGCCTTCTTCAAAGCAACCGCCTGACCAGGGCAAGCTACTCCTGAAAAGTTACAGTTTTACCCATTCTCAGGTGATTTTTTCTGTTCGAGGGTTTTAGGATCAAAGCGAAGATAGCGAAGTTGTGGTGCCACCATCGCGATTACGGCCACCACAGTGAGTGTAAGAATGCCCCCTACAGCAACACATGGGACCGTCCCGATCCATGCCGCGACCATGCCGCTTTCCCATGCTCCCAATTCATTGGATGAGCAGATAAAAAGCCAGTTGGTCGCCGCGATCCGTCCGCGCAGATGGTCCGGTGACAGAAGCCTCACCATGGAGCGGCGGATGACCATGCTGATCCCGTCAAAGATCCCGGTAAGAAAAAGAAATCCTATCGACAGCCAGAAGTTTCTGGAAAAGGCAAACAGGATTATACAGATACCGAATCCCACGACCGTCAGAAGAAGATTGCGGCCGGCGTGGGCTATGGGTGGGCGTTTGGTGGCGAGCAGGGTTATGAGGACAGCCCCCAAAGACGGTGCCGCATTTAAAAGTCCCAATCCTTTGGCGCCAACATGCAGGATATCGTCGGCATAGATCGGAAGTAAGGCGATCATCCCGCCGAAGAGAACGGCCAAAAGATCCAGGGCCATGGCAGATAACAAGGGCTGGTTTTTCCAGACAAAACGCCAACCCGTGAGAATGCTTTGAAGTATAGGTTCTTTTATTTCGGGCACGGGCTGCGGCTTGGGCGGAATGAATACTGTAAAGAACCAGGAAAGCATGAAACTCGCGGCGATCACAATGTAAGAGCCAATGGCTCCCCAGGAATCAAATATAAAACCGATAGCCGCTGGGCCGATCACAGAACAACTGATAAAGGTGCTGGTGATCCAGGAGGATGCGTTGACGGTGAGATGTTTTGGCACGACTTGAGCTTCAAATGCCGTGTTGGCGGGGTCCGCGAATCCGCGTGCAATACCCGTTAGAAAGATAACGGCATATAGTTCGAAGAGTGAATGCGCGGTATTTCCTAATGACAGAATGGCAAGCGCGCACGCACATAAAAAAGAGGCCGCACGCGTGATGAGGAGGATCCGCTTCCGATCAAAATGGTCCGCAATATAGCCGCCGATGAGAACGAGAGAAAGCGTCGGAATAGCCTCGATGAGACCAAGCCAGCCTAAGGCCAATGCGCTGTGTGTGATCCTGTAGATCTGAAACCCTATGACAACGGCAAGGGCGCGACTTGCCAGCGTAAAAAAACCGACAGAGCCTATAAAAAGGCGGATATCTGGGATTTTGAGAGCTTCTGAAAAATGGGGATGTAGTTTCGAATCGTTCATCATGAAAAATAATTATAAGGTAAAATCCTTGTTCAGCTATATCTTTATGTTCTCAAACGAGCGCTATATTTTATTAGAAAAGACCGTCAGGGATATAAAGAAGAACCCCTTGTCACTCGATGAGCAACAAGGGCTTTCATCAAAGTAACCGAAACGACATCCGCGGCGGCTTAACCTTGGAACTTTAGCCAATCTTTGATCTTCTGCTCTATCTGACCGCGAACAACCCTTGTCTGGGCTAACTTATCTTCCCACGTTCCTTCAAACTTTGATGGATCCGTAAAACCCCAGTGAAGCCGCTGGGCAACCCCGGGGAAAATCGGGCAACGCTCCGCGCTCGTTTCATCGCATACCGTGATCACATAGCTGTAGAGCTTGCCCTGCTTCAAAAGATCCATGAGCGCTTGGGTCTTTTTGCCAGCAATATCAATGCCGATCTCCTTGAGAACTTCGACCACGACCGGGTTCAGCTTCCCGGGCTCTATCCCGGCGCTTTCAACCTCAAACCTGTCGCCAGCCAGCTTCCGCAGAAGCTCCTCGGCCATCTGGCTCCGGGCCGAATTGTGAATACAAACGAACAAAACTTTCTGCTTGGACATAACCGGCCTTCCTTGTTAACAACACGGTTTAACAAACCACACATTCTTCTCCAGTGACCGCCAGTTTCTTCATTTCTTCCGTCCTGTCTTAATGCTGCAACACCCGCCTTCTATCTTTATCGCCTTGATATTCACCAATCCGTCAGCAACTTTCTGATGCGCCTTAGCAAGGATCCTTGTAAAAGTTGAACGGGATACCTTCATGAGTTTTGCCGCGGGGGCGTGGGTCATTTCCTCAAGGTCCGCCAGTCGGATCGCCTCAAATTCATCCAGCGTCAAGACAACGCCCTCCAGCTCTTCCGGCTTCTTGCACTCAGGGCGAAAACATCTTTCCCCGGGGAAACATTTAATCCATCTGGTCTTCTTTGGTCTCACCACGCCTCCTTATTTTGCACTATGGTGCATAATAAGGGATAAAAAAATTTATGTCAAGCTACAAAAAACACCCTCAGGAAAAGGAGCTCTGTTTTTAGAACACGCCACAGAATATACGGATCCAAAGATATGGCGCAGGCTGTCAGCGACGCGACCACCTATTTCTTCGCCATACCCGTAACGAGCTTAATGGAGACTTTTTCCAGGACGTCAGCGTCAAGCATCCGTGCGATCTCATTCACATTCGTTTTCTTGAGAATCCTAGCCGCAAACAATTCGGCCTGGCGGGTGTCTACGGCCGCTATACACTGCTGTATTCTGGGCAAATGGCGGGCATCCAGGCTCAGCTTCCGTATTCCAATGCCAAGCAGAAAAGAAATATACCTTGGGTCATGGGCCATATCCCCGCAAACTGAAATATCGCGCTGATGACGCAAGGCCGCGTCAGCCACGCGTTTCATCGCACGCAAAACCGCAGGATGATGCGGAAAATAAAATTCAGCGACCTTTTCATTCGTGCGGTCCACGGCAAGCATGTACTGGATCAGATCATTAGTGCCGATCGAAAAAAAGTCGGCCTCCGCCGCCAACTCATCAATGACCTCCAGGATCGACGGAACTTCGATCATGGCCCCAATGAAAGGCGATGCCTGATGCGCCACCCCCTCGGCCTTAAGACCACGCGCACTCTCTCTGACCAGATCCCGCGCGAGGACAAACTCTTCGACCGATGAGATCATCGGGAACATGATGCGGATATCTGCGTCGAAACCAGCCCTCAGGATCGCCCGCAGCTGGTGAATAAAGATATCCCGGTGCTTGAGCGAAAACCGGATCGAACGCAGGCCCAGAAAAGGATTCGCCTCTTTGCTGTAGTCGTAATATGAGAGCATCTTATCGCCCCCGACATCAAGCGTGCGAAACGTGATCTCACGGCCTTTCATGTCATGGACCAGCCGCCGATAAATGACATACTGCTCCTCTTCAGACGGAAAATCGCCGCGCAGCAGAAAAGGGAATTCGCTGCGATAAAGCCCTACCCCTTCCGACTTAAACGCCCTGGCCGTGGCGAGGTCTGCCAGAAGGTTGATATTCGACAATAGAACCACCCTTACGCCATCCTTCGTGCGGCTCTGATCCGTCATCTCCCTCTGAATACGCTTAACATCCGCGCTCGAGGCCTGCTTATCCCGGTAAGCACGGATAACTGCCTCATCAGGGTCGATACAGACATACCCTGTTAACCCGTCAAGAAGGATGCGCGTCCCGTTCTTGACCGTCAAAAGCCGTGATTCATTAACGATCACAAGCGGGATATGGAGCGACCGCGCCAGGATCGTCATATGCGATGTAACCCCGCCTGACAAAAGGACAATACCCGCCACACCCTGCAGGCTGAGTTTCAAGACACTCGTCGGCAGGAGTTCACGCACAATGACCACTTTTCCTGCGTACTGATCAAGGGCATCTACGCGCCCGGCCATGTTCACCAGGATCCTGCGCCCGACATCGAGCACGTCATACCGTTTTTCCCGGACATATTCATTCGCCATCAGGTCAAAACGTGTTACATATTCCTGAATGACAGTACAGACAGCGTCCTCGGGAGGCATGCCCTTACCGATCAGGGTTTCCATCGCCCCCAGAATGGCCCGGTCCTTAAGCATCATGATCTGTGCGGAGAAAATAAGCGCAACCATACCGATCTGCCGCTCTTCGCCCGCTCTTTCTATCTCGTGCAGCTCCTTCTCGGCCTGGGCGACCGCTCGGCGGAAATCATCGATCCCACTGGCCTTGGATCCTTTCGGAACCTTGAAAGATTCCAGCGAGAGCGGCACAATGACGACAGAATCGCCAATGGCGAGCCCCTCAGAACCTCCACGACCTTGAATGAACTTCAACCGTGTCGGCTTCGCCTCAACAATCTGGCCGGCCTGGGCGTGGGCAAAGGAAGACAGCAACTTGACCATCTCGATCGTGGAGGTTAATTGGGAGGTGATCGCATTGAAGATGTTGATGTCTTCGTCGGAGAAATAGTTTTTCTTTACGCTCTGGATCGTCATCACGCCGATACGCGTCTGCCCGCGCAGGATCGGAATGGCCAGGAACGAACAATACTTTTCCTCACCGACGCCAGGAACAGGGCGGTAGCCGGGGTTCCTGGCGGCATCCCCTTCACAAACGGTCCGCCGCTCCTTGAATGAGATCCCCGTCAGCCCTTCACCGGGTTTAAGACAAACTTTCCCGATAGAACCGGCCCGCAGCCCCTTCGTCGCCTTGAGCGTCAGCATTTGAGTCTCATCGTTAAAAAGATAGATGGAGCAGGTGTCCGCGTTCATGTGCGCGGCGATCTTATTGACGATGTTCTGAAGAAGGGCATCGAGGTGCGCGGCATCCGTGAACAGCGCGGTGAGTTCACCGATGTCACTGATAAGTTTAGCGTTGTCGTGTTTCATACCCATGACTTCCGGGAGGCGTAAGTTGCTTGAACTCTTTTATAATTATAGTCTCTTTCCATCCGTTCAAAGGGTTTCTTTTCGCTCCTGACCCCCTTCTCACCCATCACATTTCAGCGATATGAACCTCCGCCGCCGTTTTCTGAACAGGGAAAAGCAGCGCCACAGGAATAAGGCACAGGAACATGAACATCAGAAGGAAAGAAATATCATTATAGGCAATCATCTCCGCCTGACGGGTGACGATCCCGTTGATAAGGGCCAAAGCCCCTGTCTGGGAATGCCCGGTGCTGAACCCGTGCCCGTGAAGCATGCCCGAAGCCTTTTGGTACATCGTCACCGCCAGCGCGTTCCAGGCATTAATATGTGTTGCCAAAAACGCATGGTGGACCTGCGTATACCGTTCCCTTTCATGGACCGGGTGTTCTTTGCCGATGTTCCCGCCCACCTGCTGAAATAAATTAAACAGGCCGGCGGCCGAGGTCATATTCTCCCTGGACATAGTGCTCAGGCTTACCGTTGAGAGCGTGACGAACACGAAGGGCATGCCCGCGCCCATGATAAAAAGGATGGGCATGATATTGTCCTGCCCCGCTGTCGTCGCCAGGTGCCCCAGCAGGTAATACGAGTACGCCACCACCAGCATGCCGAAGATCATAAGCCCCCGGGAATCGACCAGATTGTAAAGCTTGCCGACGATCGGCAGAACGCAAAGAAGGGCCAGCGCGCGCGGCATGAGGACAAGGCCGGCCTGAAATGCCGGATAATTCAAGAGCCGCTGCGTGAATTGCGGCAGGATGAACGTCGTGCCGTAAAGCGCAATACCCATAAGGAGAATAATAACGACACCCATGGAAAACTGCGGATTTTTGAAAATATGAAAATCAACGACCGGCTCTTTTGACATGAAAAGTTCCCAGTAGACCATGGCGGCCAGGACCAAGACGGTGGCGATCGCCCCCCAGAGGATAAAGGGCGATTCGAACCAGCTCATTTCCTGTCCCCGTTCCAGGATCGTTTGTAGGCCTGTCAGGCCCAGCGTCAGAAGCAGGATGCCGATGGTGTCGATCGATTTAATGCCGCGTTTCAGGTAGTCCGGATCATGAACAAAAAGAAAGACCATGATCATGCCGATAATACTAAAGGGGATATTGATATAAAAGATCCACGGCCATCCGTAATGGTCTGTCAGCCACCCGCCGGCGACAGGCCCGATCGCGGGTGCCACCACGACGCCCATGGAAAAAATGGCCATGGCCATACCCTGTTCCTTCTTAGGGAAGGTCTCGCGCAGGATAGCCTGTGATATGGGGATCAGGCTGCCGCCGCCAATGCCCTGCAGCACGCGGTAGAAGATCATTTCAGGAAATGTATGCGCGGTACCGGCCAGGATTGAACCGACGGTAAAAATGGCAAAGGAAATAAGATACAATTTTTTGCGTCCGAGTAACGCCGTCCACCATCCGGCCATGGTGACCATGATGACCGCCGCGATGCTGTAGGCTGTCGCGATCCAGGTGATCGCGGAGAGGTTCTGACCGAAACTTCCCATCATGTGCGGCAACGCCACGTTGACAATGCTGACATCCATAACAGACATAAAAGCGCCAACCATGACCGCCGCGCACACAAGCCACTTGTTCGGTTCATAGTCTTTCTTGCCGTGCAGCCATTTCAAAAGGAACGCCATAAAAACCCAGTTCAGTTGGTCTTGATTGTGGGCAAGGCAGACATACCGAGTGCAAGCGGTGTTTCAGGGTTTGGGTTCTCGTCAAAAACGATCTTGACCGGTACGCGCTGAATAACCTTAATATAATTACCTGTCGCGTTCTCGACCGGCAAAAGGCTGAAACGCGATCCGGTCCCATGCTGCACGCTGTCCACATGTCCGTAAAAAGTCTTCCCGGGATAGGCATCCACCGAAAACTCAACCTTTTCTCCCGGATGAATGCGCGCCATCTGGGTCTCTTTGAAATTGGCCGTGATCCATCTTTCCGGCGGCACAATGGCCAGGAGTGTTTGGCCCGCCTGAACATAGGCTCCGGGTTCGACCGCTTTCTGGGCGACCTGCCCGGCCTCCGGCGCACGGATCTTTGTATAGGACAGATCAAATTCAGCCTGCTGAAGCCGGGCCGTGGCATTATCCAGTTTCGCCTGTGCCGTATCGACGCGCAGCGTTGAGCGTTCATACTGTTGCGCGGAAATATCATTCTTAGCCCAAAGGTCCTCATACCGGGCCGCGTCCTGGCTGGCTTGTTTGAGTTCGGCAAAAGCCGCCCTGAGGTCTGCTTTGGCCAGATCATAACGCACGAGATAATCACGACTGTCAATTTCAAACAAAAGCTGGCCGCCCTTGACCATTTCATTCTCGGTCACATAAACCCTGGCCACGTGTCCTGACACCTTGGGGCTGATCGAGATCACATGGCCGTCGATGAAGGCGTCATCCGTCGACTCCCGGCCACCGGCATAAGAAATAGCCCAATAACAAAGAACGCACAGGCCTAAAACGCCAATGCCCGTCAAAAGACGTGAACGGCGGCCCATACCATTGAACTTATTAACAATTTTATTATGCATAGACGGCCCAGTTTCTTAAATATGGTTTAAATGGAATGCTTTGATGCGCCCGATCGCGGAATAGTAATTGACGCGCGTCATATGATATTTAGCCAGGACGGTGACGTAAGACTCCCGCGCACGCTCCAGGACAGTATGCGCATCGATAAGTTCGATGTTGTTGGCAAGGCCATCAGCATATTCGTCTTTCGCCAGGCGCTCCTGCTCCATGGCCAGGTCCAGCTCTTCCTGAGCCGCCTTAACCTGACTCGTGCTGGTCTCCATGACCTGCACGGCCAAACGCACGTCTTCCTCAACCTGCGTTCTCATATCCTCTTTCTGGATCTCTTCCTGAGCTTTCTGACTCTGGCTTTCTTTGATCTGCCCCGCGATCAGGCCGCCTTCAAAGATCGGCATGCTCACACGCATGCCGATTTGAGCCGCGTCATGCGCCTGTTCATGCGGTTCAATGCCGGACCTTCCATAATTCCCGGTCAGATCAACAACAGGCAGTCTTGCCCTGTTAGCTTTGGATAATTCAACCTGGCGGTATTCAAGCTTCCTGTCGGCCATGGCCATCTCGAGCCTGTTTTTAAATGCTTCCTTGATGGCATTCTCTGCCGAAAGGATCGGCTCTTCATAAAACCTGAGCGACTCACTGAGCATAATGCTGCTGCCCATGGGCATACCAGTTATGCGGGCCAACTGCAATCGAGCGGCTTGAAAATATTCAAGGATGGCCAGCCTGCGGGCACTTTCCTGGGCCAATTTCGTTTTGGCTCTCACAAGATCCAAACGGGTCACGATCCCGGCCTGAAGTTGATGATCCGCCAGCTGCACCGTTTCGCGCGCCAGCAAAATATCCTGATCAATAGCCCTCAACCGTTCCCCGGCGCTTAAAACATCCAAATAAGAAAGGGCGGCACTCACCGTAATCTGATCCTGAGCCAGATCATCTTGCAGGCGTGAAATAACAATATCCAGATCGGCAGCCTTCAGCTTGGAGAAGGCCCCAAGGTCAAAAACGCGCGCCACCAGGTAAACCCGCGCGTCGAACGAATTATAAGGGCCAACAACACCGAAATCCGGGAAACCTGCCGCCGCATAGTTGTCCCAATACGTACGCGTCTGTGAAGCACCGGCCGTAAAGTGCGGCAGAAGATCCGCCCGATCCTGTGTTTTGCGGGCCTTGGCCGCGTTGATACGCTCATGCGCCAGCCTTTTTAAAACATTATTCTTCAGAGCGCTGTCAATCACCTGAGGCAAGCTCATCGTCAGCGTCATGCCGCTGTCATTGATCTTCTCTGTAGCCGTCAAAGCCTCCGCTGAGGCGACCCCATGGAAACTTGTGCCTAAACAACAGCTGCTGATCATGACTGTAAATATTTTCTTCATATGGATCTTTTATTTTTAGGCCTATTAATCGCGCTGCGCAAATTTTCCATCAGATGATTAAACGTTTTCTTATCGTCAACGCTTAACCCTGAGAAAATATTCTCAATGGCCGCGTGATAATCAGGAAGAAAGGCATCCAAAAGAGTTTCCCCTTTTTTCGTTATCCTGGCAATGCAGACCCGCCGGTCTTTTTCATCATAAACGCGCTCAACCAAACCCTGTTTGATCAGGCTGTTCACCAGTCCGGTTACATTCGCCCGGCTGACCAGCAAAAGACGGCTGATCTGATTATGCTGGCAGCCTTTTCCCTGACTGCTCCGCAAAATCGTCAGCACATTCAATCCGGCCCTGGTCAATCCTCTGGCGCGTGTTTTATGCGACAGGTGGGCCGACATAGACTCAATGGTATAAATAAACTGAAGGAACGTTTCCGCTGTAGATGAAGAGAGCTTTCCATACCGCCGGCCTGATTCACGCAAACGCTCCCAAGCCTGCTCGATGCGGGGAGGATCCTTCTTTTCTTTATTTAAATTTTTCATAGGCCAGTATTTTAAACGGCCCGTGCAGATTGTCAAGGTATTAACTATTAATGGCTGAACTATACATTAGCAGGCCCATTCCGTCACCTTGAAGCGTGTTCGCCATACCCATAAGCCGCCGTTACGCCCCCATCCGTTAAATCCAGGCCACGTTGAGCTTTTTGTATTCTTAAGATTTATTTCTCATCTTAGCGTATAAAGTTCGTAAAGACCCGCTCTTCCCTCTCCGGAAAAGCAACCCCTGCTTTAACCCCGGCCTCTTTACATTTTAAGAACCAAGCCATATTTCTTCCCAGGGTGCGCATGGTCTGCAAACCCTCGAGGTCTTTTCTTACCTCCTCAGGCGTATGCCCGTGCACCATGTTCCAATACTGCGATGCGATGACCGGCATTTCCGATATGGTGAAATACTTGTTGAGCTGGTCGAATGTCGAGGTTGTCCCTGCCCTTCGGGCGGAAACAACGGCAGCCGCCGGCTTTAAGTAAAAGGACCTCTTCCCGGAGAACATATCGGCAAAGAACACCCGGTCCATGAAAGACGTGATCGCCCCGCCCGCTGACGCATAATGCACAGGCGAACCGAATACGAAACCGTCAGCATCCCCGGCAATGGCCAGGAAATCATTGACCCTGTCAGGAAAAACACAGCACTTCAACTCCATGCACTTCCGGCAGGCGATACAGCCGGACAAGGGCTTTCTCCCGACCTGGAATATTTCAGTCGCTATCCCGTTAGAATCCAAAGTTTTAGCGACCTCTTCCAAAGCCGTATAGGTGCATCCTTTTTCATTGGGACTTCCATTGATCAAAAGTACTTTCATGCTGACACCTCCCCTTTTAATGCGTATAAAAAAGCTCACCTAAAATTCACCCCAGTCCTTATGGCACCAGAAATGCACGCTGTCCCTGAATTTCATACTAAATGGGGTGGCTAAAGGGACGGAGTTCGAACCTGCCTCACCAGGTTTGAGTGGCAGATTCAATGGTAACGGCCAAGGTGGCGCGCTGCCAGCTGTACTTTTCTTTCATAAAATCGAAATCAGGACCTGCTGTTATAAAAGCCGCCTTCCCCTTGATCAAGAATCCGGCACCGACCCCATACAAACCCTTAACCTTGCTGCTTCCCAGCGTAATGAGCACATTGGGATTATGCGCAATGTTAGCCTCGGTCTTGTGCATATAACCTGCAGGAATGAACAATCGCCCATCCGCAGATATTTTGATGTAACTATTCCAGGTATTGACCATATGCGGCCCATCATTTCCCAACGTCGCAATGGCGGTAACTCCGTCTTGTTTCATGATCTCAAGCAATTTTTCCGGGATCATCGTAACTGTCTCCTGTTGTTTAAAATTACGGTAACATACTTTGAATTTTATCGACTCATAATATCATGAAATGGTCTGCCCGCAAACCCCTAGATTCAAGCCTGGTTGAGAATACAAATAAACCCGGTTGTTTCCAGATACAGCTCTTCACCGGTCAAATTATCTGATCATTTTGAACGGACAATGGAATTGCCCCACTGCCACTTCTTCACAGCCGGATCATAAGAAAATATCCAGGGGCCCTGCTGAAAATATACAGCACAACTGGAATCGTGCGGTTCGTACACATAACAACACCCATCTATCAGTTCACAGCTTGTAAAAATAAAGCGAGGCTTGCCACCTCCAACCAACGAAGCCTCTGCAGGATACCTTCCATGCTCAGCCTTATAACGCTCGAGCTTTCCAATGGCTATCGAACAGACTTTCTTCTGCGAATGATTAAACTCAACGTCATCCTTAATTCTCGAAGAAACCATCCAGATCATACCCAGAATTAATCCGATCGATAATGTTTTACGGAAACGCCACTGAGTAGCTGCACCATAAACGGGTACGATAATAAATATGACGCACAATATAAAAAGGTGCTTATAGGCATAATGTTGGTAGATCCAAAGAAAAGGTACAAGGCGTGTCAACGCAAGATATACAATAAAGCCTGCAACTGGATATAATAATCCCGCAAAGAACCACAATATTCTCTTGGCCATAGTTATTTTTCCTATTTTCGATCAGCGTACCACACATTTCAAACCGCACGCGGAACATCTTTAGACATTTCCATCAACAGACAAAGAAAATAACATCATAGCTCATTGCGTTACAATGGTCTTTAGAATGGGCGGCTGAAACGACGAAGTTCGAACCTGTTCAATGACCTCCACGCCCCAACTATTGCAACATAGCATTTAACAATCCAACAAAAGCTCCCCCCGCCATCAACCAGGTTGAATTAACCTTGAAACGAAGCAGCCATACAAAAGAAAGCAATGCCGTAATAACGGTCCATGGGTCGATGAGAGACGACCGGCTCAATTGCCAAGTGACAACAGCCATCAATCCGATGGAAGCAACGTTAACACCATCCAACAGACTGCCAGCCCACACAGACTTTCTTAAGAAAGGAATGAATGGACTCATGACAGCCACAAAAACAAATGATGGCAGGAATATCCCCAGTGTTGCCAACAGCCCTCCTTTAACCCCGCCAAGAATGTATCCTATAAAGGTGGCGGTTGTAAGAACGGGACCTGGGGTTACCTGTCCTATCACAATAGCATCGAGCAATTGTTTGTCCGTAAGCCATCCGAGCCTTGTGACAAAATCCGCACGCAAGTATGCCAAAAGCACATAGCCGCTTCCGTACAAAACAGCGCCGATCTTCAAGAAAACAAAAAATAGTACCGGCAAACTGAATGATTTGGCTACGGCAAAAGGGACGCTTGGCATAGCAAATAAGGACAACATGGGCAAGGAAGTCTTGTTCAGATCCTTGGCGTTCTTTGCCAGCATTACCAACAACCCACCGCCGATAAGCAAGGCGATCTCATTGATACCCGCAAGGCTAAGAACAATAACAGCCGATCCGGTAATCGCAATAGTCGTGTCTTTAACAACTTTCCGCCCTAAATCCCAGAGTGCCTGTGCAATGATGGCGATGACCACTGGCTTTATGCCATAAAGTACCCAAGTCACTTGAGGCATAGAACCAAAACGGACATAGGCCCACGCCAGCAATAAAACCATAAGCATGGCCGGAAGAATAAACGCCACCCCACCAACGATCAAACCCGGCCATCCGGCACGCACAAAGCCCGCGTGAATAGCCATCTCGGTGGAGTTGGGACCAGGGATCAAATAGGTGGCGCCAAGCATATCAAGAAAGCGCTGCTCATCCATCCATTTACGCCGCTTGACAACTTCATCGTGCATCATGGCAATATGCGCAGCAGGGCCGCCGAAACCAATGGTGCCTAGCTTTAAAAATAAACAAGCCACTTCCTTTAATTTCCGGGATCGACTATTCATATTGAAAATATTATATCCTCACCCCATGCTTTCTCAATGTATGAAATTTAGAGCAATAATTCTTCCCTTATACGGTAACACTTTTTTATACCAGGTTCGAACGCCCCTCCAGGGTCCAAGAAAAAACCCTCGCAACTCATCGAGTCACAAGGGTCTTTAATGTGGGGTGGCTGAAGGGACGAAGTTCGAACCTGTTTAATGAGCCACCCAGTCAGGACGACGCCTTGACTGAGCACAGTCCCGCAGGTACATATTAATTAACTGCTGATATGGAACACCCATCTCCTCAGCCACTGTTTTAAAGTATTCTATGACATCGGAACCTAACCGCATGGTGACTGGCTTCTTTAGCCGTGACGCATACGGATTACGACGCCCTTTCATCTTAGTAAAATCGTATTCTGCTCTCATATTCTTTCCTCCTCATAATACTTAACCTCATGCCGGGCAGCCTTCCTGGCTGAAATGATCCGGATGACATCTCCTTCTCTCTCACAATGCGAGACCACAAGCACCCGCAACTTAAAACTTATCCCAACCATGATAAATCTATCCTCATTCGCCGCATGATCCGGGTCATCAAACTGCACCGCATTCTCATCATAAAATACAGTCTTCGCCTCTTCAAAAGAAACACCATGTTTTCTTTTGTTGGCCAATGATTTTAGCTTGTTCCATTCAAAGCGAATTTCATTCATATGTACAATGTAAATATACCATAGCCGTTTTATATTTCAAGGAAAAAACGTCATTCACCGGTTCGAACCCCAGAAAAGCAAAGACCCCCATATACTTATGGAGGTCTTTTGCTTTACTTCGTTATATGGGGTGGCTGGGGGGACGAAGTTCGAACCTGTTTACTGTCCCAGACCTAAAAACTTATGGTATAGTTAATCCATGAAACAAGAGACGCTTTTCGAATCCAACCCATATCTTCATGACAATAGCAGCTACGCTGACCAGCTGGTTGCCAATGTTACTTCTTCGACTGCTATTGAACTCGGCAAGGACAAACCCGCCATCAGAAAAGCCCTTACAGCAACAACCTCTCGACAAAAGAACTAAGCTTTAAGGTTAGCGAAAGTCGTCTTAAGAACCACCCGGAATACTTCCTCCATCGGCTCATAATTTCGCTTCATGCCCTGCTGAACGGCTTTAAAGTAGAAATCCCGTTTGTTCCCGTGTATCTCGCTGAAGTTCAATAGCGGAAGTCCTGCCTGTAACGCCATTAATGTTGCCAGAACACGGGCAACACGACCATTACCTTCACGAAAAGGATGTATCAACACAAGCTCCGCATGAACCTCCGCCAATGCCTTCACAACATCTGTCTCATCCTTGAACAAACACGGAGTCCAAGTTTTGAGCACACCCTCTTCAAATTCCTTCATCAATGAAGGCACATGTTCCGCTACAGAAAAGTGAAACTCCCCCTTACTTAAATTAACCCTGCGATATTCGCCAGCCCAAGGATAAATTCTACCAAGCCACACCTTATGAATGTTACAAATATCCTGAGCCGTGAACCTATGCTCTTTGGTAAACGTTCTAAACAATTGCTCCTCGGCCTCTTTGAGGGCAACCGCTTCAACCTTGTCCCTCTCATCCTTGCTCTTGATAGACAGGAGATTCTTTAAGACCAAATCCCCGGATCCCGACTCAAACTGAACCTCAAGCAAACCTGACGTATCGTAGCGGTCTTTCTTATTTTTCATATCGTTATAATACCATAAGCAAATTTGTTCGCAAACAAGACTAACGTTCGAACCCCTAAAAAGCAAAGACCCCCATAGGGTTATGGAGGTCTTTTGCCTTACTTCTTCAATATGGGGTGGCTCTGCTTGCTGTGTGCGAGCCGAATGGCATTATAAGGCAGCTTGCCTGAATTCGTCAACACCGGAATGGCGTTGCCGACGGGTTCCACTTGATCGGGCTTCTTATCGAACTTGCCGTCCAACACCTCCGCGATCTTGTCGTTGTAGCATTCATCAGCCACCTTTTGCAGCGTTTCGTTCCAAAGGTCCGCATTTTCGCCCTTGTCGAATGGCCGCCCAAACAGGCCGATCTTGAGCTTCCCGATCCCCTTCTTCTTGTCGGTGACAGTACAGGTAACCGAGTTCACCAGCCGCGGCAGAACCGCCTGGATGCGCTCCCGGTTGCCCTGGTTCTTGGCAAAGAAGTCCGCAAACATCTGCAGCGCCTGAATCGAATCCTGGGCGGTCGTAGCCTGTGCTTGTTCCGCGAGGATTTCGTTCTTCAACCGGCACTCTTCAGCGACAAGAGCAGCTTCATCAGTATTCAGCGCCTCAAGTTTCTTCTTGATCTGGACAAGCTCGGCCATTCCCTTGTCCGTAAGAACCTCAACCAGATTGGTAATCTTG
>PEAF01000085.1 GCA_002753465.1 Candidatus Omnitrophota bacterium | reverse complement strand
ACCCCCATAATGTGCCTGTGCCCAAGCCAGAAAAGGCGTAGAAATAAAAAAGCACAGCCCGAAGATCAGAGCTGTGCTTTTAAGATACATGGACCGGAAAGATGCTCTCCTCAAGGGCGAGGCCCCTTTCCCCATAGATTACTTGGTACTGTTGGCCGTCGCGGCATTGATCACGATCGTCTGCGCCGGTGCCTGATCAAATAACTTATCAATATTTACTGTTACCGGAGCCTTGCGTGATTCAGGCATGTCGGCAATGAGTGAGCGCTGCTTCTTGGACGTCAAAATAGCGATGCTGATACATGTGCACAGGAAAATGACCGCCAACGTTGTTGTAACCTTGAGCATGAACGCATTCGTCTGAGCGCCAAGAAGATTTTCGGCGGAATCAAAACCCTGCGCCAACCCGCCGCCTTTTCCGGACTGCATGAGAATGGAAATAACCAGCAGCGCACATGTAATGACATGGATAACAGTAATAAAAGTGATCACGATAACTCCTTATACTTTCGTATTCTTGATGATGCCCGCGAAAGAATCCGCTTTGAGGCTCGCTCCGCCGACCAGTGCCCCATCGATATCCAACTGAGACATCAGCTCAGCCGCATTCTCAGGCTTAACGCTCCCGCCATACTGAATGCGCGTAGCTTCGGCCGTTGGCTGATCGAACATCTTGATCAGAATATCGCGGATGAACTTATGCACTTCCTGTGCCTGCGCGGCCGTCGCTGTCTTGCCTGTGCCGATCGCCCAAACCGGTTCATACGCAATAACGACCGTCTTCATTTCTTCCTTGGTAAGGCCCGCCAAAGAACCTGTGACATGGTCTTTGACCACATCAAACGTTTTGCCGGCTTCACGCTCAGAAAGATTCTCGCCCACGCAAACAATAGGCTTAAGCGCGATCTTAAGTGCCGCCTTAAGGCGTTTATTGACCGTCTCATTCGTCTCGCCAAAATACTGACGGCGCTCTGAATGTCCGATGATCACATATTCAGCACCCGTTGACTTGATCATGGCACCCGAGATCTCACCGGTAAAAGCACCTTCGGTCTCCCAGAAAAGATTCTGTCCGCCGAAAGCGATATTCGTACCGGCCAGAACCTTGGCCACTTCCGTCAAATTGATAAAAGGCGGACATACCACAACCTCAACCGCTGACTGGCCTGCCAACTCCTTCTTTAAACCTTCAACCAGAACCACAGCTTCCGCCGGGTTCTTGTACATTTTCCAGTTACCTGCAATGATCTTCTTTCTCATAAGCCCTTTCAACAGACGGCATGCCGCCGGCCATTACAAATTAATAGTTAACGGCAACCACACCCGCAACCGCTGCTTTTTTTATCGTTCAATGCCGTAATGCCCGGCAGTTCTTTCCCTTCAAGATACTCAAGTGATGCACCGCCACCTGTTGAGATGTGCGTCATCTTGTTATCCAAACCGAACTTCAACACAGCCGCTGATGAATCACCGCCGCCGATGATGGTCTTGACGCCCTTATCCTTAAGGCCCGCCAAATGGAACGCGATCTCCTTGGTGCCGTTAGCGAACGCATCGCGCTCGAATACACCCAAAGGACCATTCCACACAACCGTCTTGGCGCTATTAAGGATCGCCTTGAACTTCGCACGTGTCTTCGGTCCAATATCCAAAGATTCAAACCCGTCCGGGATCACATCCGAGATCTTGGCATCGTTCGAATCAAAATTCGGAACGATCACAAAGTCTTCGGTCATCTCGATCAGGACGCCGGCCTTCTTGGCCTTCTCCAGCAATTCTTTCGCCAGATCGATCTTGTCTTTTTCCAGCTTGGAATTACCGATATTGATACCGCGCGCCTTGAGGAACGTATAGGCCATGCCACCGCCGATAAGGATGGTGTTGGCTTTCTTCAAAAGATTCTCGATCAGAAGGATCTTGTCTGAAACTTTCTTGCCGCCGAGGATGACGACGAAAGGCCGCTCGGGATTATTCACCGCGAGACCCAGATACTGAAGCTCTTTTTCGATCAGGAAACCACTGACCGCAGGCAAATACGCCGCCACACCCGCTGTCGATGCATGCGCGCGGTGCGCTGTCCCGAAAGCATCATTCACATATATTTCCGCCAGTGACGCCAGCTCTTTCGCAAAAGCCGGATCATTCTTTTCTTCAGCCTTATGAAAACGCAGATTCTCAAGAAGAACAACCTTCTCGGGCGAAGACGCCACCGCTGCCTTGACCGCCTCACCGACGCAATCATTCATAAGCTTGACCGGCTGACCCAGAAGCTCGGCCAAACGCTTGGCCGCAGGCGCCAGGGAAAATTCCTTCTCAAAACCAGTGCCCGCCGGACGGCCCAGATGGCTCATCAGGATCACTTTAGACGCGCCATGCTCGATCACGTACTTGATCGTCGGGACAGCCGCACGGATACGGATGTCGTCCGTGATCGTCTCACCGTCCAAAGGGACGTTAAAGTCAACACGGATAATGACTTTTTTGTTCTTAAGGTCAACGTCACGCACGGTCATCTTATTCATCAAAGCCTCCAACAACTATAAATGTTAGTAAACAGGTTAGAACGGATCAAATCCTGCCGCCTAAGGCATGCAAAGTTCGGACTGGAAATTTTATGTATTATATACAGAGAAGCCTGTTTGTCAAATTTCAACAGGATTTACTGTCTTTGCCCATCACCATACTGCCCGCCACCAGAAAGCCCATCACAAACCACAACAAACGGCTAAGCTGCACCGAATAGAAGGTTGTGTCTAAACCACTCTGTACCAGAAAGCCGATCCAGGCGGCAAATAAACCCGCCATCAGCGCCAAGGCCATCGGATCCTTCAATAAAATAATGTTCCGGAAGGCGGTATTACCAATACTGAACAGAAGCCAAAGAAAAGCAGCCAAACCAACAAATCCAAGCTCCGCCGTCAACTGTATGTATCCATTGTGCGCATAAAGTTTCCGGAACTCAGAATACCTGCGTATCACGCGCGTATACGTATTTAACCCCGTACCAAGAACAGGGTGATCCTTGATAATATGCGATGCATCCTTCCACATATTAAGGCGGTCAGACCCCGAAAACTTGTCAAACGAAAGCCCTTGAAACTGGGCCGCGCTGTCTGAAATAAAAGAAACATTCCTTGTCTCGGCCATGCGCGGTGAGAAAAATAAAGCAAAAACAAGCACAAAACCCAAACAAGCCCAAAGATATTTCTTGCGCGTCAGCACAAAAACAATAACGGCAACCAAAGCCCCCAACCATGACCCGCGTGAATAAGTAAGTCCAAATATGCTCAAAGAGACGCCAAACAATAAAACAGCGGCCATGCCGATCTTGCGAACAAAATCACTTCGCTCTCCGCCTTCAAACCAGGCCCATAGTAAGATCCCCAGAGAAACGATCACGGGGAATATCAAATAAGCCCCCAGATCATTAGGGTGCTTCATCGCCGAGGCTACGCGTCCATGGTTAAGAATGTTACCGCTTAAGAAATCAACACCTCGGCCTAACTGCCAGAAACCGTCAACGCAGATCAAAAGTGCCGCTGCTCCGAAAGCCGCGAACAAGCACAACACGCGCCGGCGTGTCGTCACGACATCAACGACAGCGAATAAAAGGAAAATGCCTTGAAAGATCTTGGCCACCAAAGCCTTAATACCCAGATCCGGAGCCTCACTAAAACAGATCGAAAGCGCACATATACTAAAGAAGGCCAACGCAGAAATAACAACACTATCGGGAATTGATCCAAAGAATCTACCCCCCGACCGTACTGCAAAGATCCGTTTGACCAGAAATAAGACCGCTGCCAAAGACGCGAAGATCGAAACACCGGCGATCGACACAGGCAAAACCATGACCAAAAGAACGATACAAATAAATAATGACTGGTCGAGCTTATTCATCATGAGTTTACATCTTTATGTTGTGCGTACCATTCAATGGTCCGCTTTAAACCTTCACGGAAAGACACCTCAGCCTTAAAACCAAACTGTTCATACGCACGCGTCACATCCAACCTGCGGCGCGGCTGACCATCAGGTTGCGACGCATCCCATATCACATCCCCCTTAAAGCCCGTCAACTCAACGATCAGATCAACAAGGTCCTTGATCGCCACTTCCATGTCCGTTCCTAAATTGACCGGCTCAGGCTTATCATATTTCTCGGTCGCCATAATAATCCCGCGCGCCGCATCATCAACATACAGGAATTCACGTGTGGCCTTGCCCGTACCCCAAACCGTGATCGACTTAGCGCCAGAGTGTTTAGCATCCACACATTTTTTGATAAGCGCCGGAATGACATGGGATGAGTTTGGTGCAAAATTATCCGCCGGGCCATAAAGATTGACCGGCAAAAGATAGATGGCATTTAAGCCATACTGCTGACGGTACGCCTGCGCCTGAACCAACAGCATTTTCTTGGCCAGCCCATACGGCGCATTCGTCTCTTCGGGATAGCCAATCCACAGATCATCTTCCTTAAAAGGCACAGGCGTGAATTTCGGATATGCACAGATCGTGCCGATGGCCGTGAATTTCTTGACACCAAAGACACGCGCCTGCTCCATAAGCTGAACGCCCATCATCATATTATCGTAAAAATATTTGCCAGGATTCTCACGATTGGCACCGATACCACCCACAACGGCCGCCAAATGAATGATGATGTCGGGACGAGAACTTTCCAGCAAATGAACAATGTCAGCCTTCTCGCGCAGGTCACAATCCCTCGAGCGCGGCACAACAATGCTCGAACACCCTGCCTCCCGCAGCTGCGCCACAACAACCTGTCCCAAGAAACCGGCGCCGCCGGTAACAACTACTTTTTTATTTGCCCAAAATGACATTTATTCCCGTTTTCCCTTCAAGCCATAAACCTCTTTTTCAACCTGCGCCATATCCGCATCGACCATCATGGCCACCAGCTGCTCAAAGCCGACCTTGGGCTTCCATTTAAGGACACGGCGCGCCTTTGAGGGATCTCCCAAAAGAAGATCAACCTCCGTCGGACGCAGATAACGCTTGTCCATCGCCACATATTTCTTCCAGTCAAGCCCGGCACGGTCAAACGCAACTTTAAGGAATTCTCGCACAGAATGCGTCTCGCCCGTTGCGATCACAAAATCATCTGCCTTGGGCTGCTGCATCATCAACCACATCGCTTCAACATAATCCCCGGCAAAACCCCAGTCACGTTTGGAATCAATATTACCCAGATACAGCTTATCCTGAAGCCCATGCTTAATGCGTGCTAATGCCATGGTGATCTTACGTGTCACGAATGTTTCGCCTCGACGAGGAGACTCATGATTGAACAAAATACCATTACACGCGAACATGTCATAGGCTTCACGGTAATTGACCGTCATCCAGTAGGAATAGATCTTCGCCGCGGCATAAGGGCTGCGCGGATAGAACGGCGTTTTCTCCGTCTGCGGCGTCTCAACAACCTTGCCGTAAAGCTCGGAACTCGATGCCTGATAGAACTTGGCCTTTGAGCCTGTCTCACGGATAGCCTCAAGGAGCCTGGTCGTTCCCATGCCCGTGATCTCGCCCGTATATTCCGGCACATCAAAACTGACGCGCACGTGGCTCTGGGCACCAAGATTATAGATCTCGTCCGGATTCACATCGCGCACGATGCGGCTGATCGAACTCGCATCCGCCAGATCACCGTAGACCAACTTCAAATGAACTCCACCTTCATGCGGGTCTTTATAAAGATGGTCAATGCGCCCTGTGTTAAATGAACTGGCTCGACGGATAACACCATAAACATCATACCCTTTCCCCAGGAGGAATTCTGTTAAATAAGAACCGTCCTGCCCCGTGATCCCCGTGATCAATGCCTTTTTACGCTTTTGCACCATATCAATAAGCCCCTTTACCTTTAACAACGACCGGAATAGTTTCGAACAGGATCTCGATGTCCAGCATGAACGACCAATTGTTGATATACCAAGTATCCCATTTAATGAGCTGATGGAACGGTAGATCGCTTCTGCCTCTGACCTGCCAAAGCCCCGTGATCCCCGGACGCACCTCGAGCCGTTTAAGCTGCTTAAGGTCCTCATGCTCAACCTGATCCAAAGGCAAAGGCCTTGGCCCGACGAGACTCATATCACCCAAAAGAACATTAATGATCTGCGGCAATTCATCCAGGCTGTATTTGCGCAAGAATTTCCCAAGCGGTGTAATGCGCGGATCCTGACGGATCTTAAAGATCGGGCCGTCCACTTCATTTTTTGCCTTCAATTCATCCAATTGCTTATCGGCACCAGCGACCATGCTGCGGAATTTCCACATTTTAAGAACTCGTCCGCCGCGACCATAACGGCTGGAGAAATAAAAAACAGGTCCCGGGCTATCCATTTTGATCAGGATCCCGAGCATAATAAAGACCGGCAATAGGCAAACAATGCCTGCGAAAGAAGCCACCACATCAAAAGCACGCTTACCGAATTGCTGACGATTATGCCCGATCTCGCAATATTCCAGCACCGGAACATACCCGATATTGTATTTAAAAAGCTCGGCCGTCGCTTTATCGAATGCCTGCGGCACCACGCGTACGGCAACCTTAAGATCTGTTGCCGTCTCCAACATTTTATGGAACACAGACCCGTCGGGATGGATCGTAAAGAAAACCTTGCTCACAAAGCGCCTTGAAATGACCTCTTCAAGGTCCGAAAGTTTTCCCAGAACCGGATAACGACCGCCCAAAGTCTTGGTCGTCTTATTATCATCCAGAAAACCAACAATGCGAAAGCCCAAACCAGGGTGACGCTCGATCTCGGACACCAGCATCATCCCGACTTTGCCGGCACCCACAATGACAATATTAATATTGTTATAGCCATGTGCAACCAGCATATCGACGAACCAACGCTTGAACACGCGCCACAACGAAAGAAATAAAAAAAAAAAAAAAACAA
>PEAF01000017.1 GCA_002753465.1 Candidatus Omnitrophota bacterium | reverse complement strand
GCAGGGTGTGTGCAGGGCGGACTTGATGTCCGCCCTTTTTATTAAAACATCTTTTTGATGAAGTAAATGCCGGCAGCTGTAAAAAGCATCGGCGCCAGCCATGCCGCCGCAATGGGGGGGAGTATCCCGCCTTTCCCTAAAGCAAGTCCTACCGCATTGACCACGTAAAACAGGAATCCGATGGCCAGTGCAATGCCGACGGAGGCAAAGGTGAGTCCCTTGCGTTTTCCGGTTACCAGGGCGAAGGGCAGCCCGACAAAAATAATGACGATACAGGCAAACGGGTAGGCGATCTTTTGCTGCAGATCCACTTTGAGGTTGTTGAGCGCGGCAATGGCGCCGCTGGCTTTGAACCTTTTAATATAAACTTTAAGTTGCCGGATGTTCATGGACGTTACATTGAGTTTTTGTTTAAGAAGATCGTCCGGCGATTCTCCGAGGTCGATCATTTTTTCCTTGAAGAATTGGATCTCATCGGTCAACGTCTGATCTTCCGGGTTGTAGCGTGCGATCTGGCAGTTGAGGAATTTCCACCCCTGAGCTGTCCAGATTGCCTTGAAGGCCGTGATCTTGTCGGTCATGCGTTGTTGCCCGTCCTGTCCGATAACAGTGACCCCGTTAAGGGTCTTGGTGCCCGGATCGTATTCATCGATAAAGAACAGTTTGTTGTTAAGCCCGTAAAAGAAAAGGTACTTGATCGGCTGCGGCTTATCGGCGCGCTGTGTGCGTTCTTTTTCGCTGATCTCGATCTTGCCTTTTTTGATGTCCTGGGCGATGGTAGCGGCTTGCGGAGCAAAGCGCTCGTTGACAAGAAAGACGAGCGCGGTGACCATGAGCCCGAACATGATGGCGGGACGCGTGATCTTCTGGTAATTGAGGCCGCTGGCGCGCAGCGCAATGATCTCGTTATTGTTGTTCAACCCGCTGTAGGTAAAAAGTACTGATAAAAGGCAGGCGATCGGGGATGTTTGCACAAAGATCACCGGGAAAAAGGACGCGTAATAATTAATAATGATGCCATAGGGGACTTTATTGGCTAGAAAGTCGTCAAGGTGTGTGGCGGCGTCGATCAACATGTAAAGGAAGGTGAAAAGGAGTATCGTTCCCAGGAACATGGTGATGATGGACTTGAGGATGTAGCGGTCTAGGATGCGCATAGTTTGTAATTAAGGAAGACGACAATGATGCCGCCGATAATGTTAGGGACCCACATGATCAGGTCCGGCCCGGCGATCCCCTGACTGGCCAGCGCCTGACAGCCGATGGACAAAAGGTAATAGGGCGCTGCAAAAATAACGGCCAGCAGAAGATTGGCGGTTTTTTGACGGCGATGCGTGATGACCGCAATGGGAAAGCCTAAAAGGATGAATATGAGCGGCGAAAAGGCCCATGATATTTTCCGGTGATATTCAGCGATCAGCGGCTTAATGTCAATGCCCATGCCTTTCAGTTTGATTATTTCATGCGTCAGTTCCTGCAGGGTCATGCCCTTGGGTTTCTTTTCCGTACTGCCGCTTTTATGGGCCATGTCGAGGGTCATGAAAGATGTTTTGAAATTCAGTTTATAGAAATTATTGGGGTTCTTGAAATCCGGTTCATCGGAGGTCCCGTTGACAAGCTTCAGCAGTACTTTTTGTTCGCCCGGAACGGGTGTGAATTCGCCTTCCTGGGCTGATATGGTGCGGGTCGGCCTTCCGTCGGGCTGGGGTTGCCAGATGCGGACATTGTACATTTTATTGCGGTCGACCCTGTAAATGAAAATGATGTTGCCGTTAAAAGCATCGACAAATGTGCCGGCCTCCAGAAGGGCGGCGGGATTCTTGGCGCCTGTGGCTTGTAATAGGTCGCGTTGGGCTGTGTAGGCGCGGGGAATGATGCGGTCATTAAGGATGAGCATGACCAGCGACAGCACGAGCCCGACTGCGGCCAGGGGCGCCAGGAGGCTTTTTAAGGAAATCCCGCTGGCCCGGATGGCGATGATCTCATTATCGGAAGAGAAACGGCCAAAGGTCAGGATCACGGTTGCCAGCGACGCGACGGGCAGGGTATACCCCAGAAGAACGGGGATGTTGTAAAGAAAAGCCATGCTGACCGAGAGCATATCAACATTCTGGTTGATGACTTTATTGGCCAGTTGAGGCAGATATCCCAGAAGGAAAACAAAAGTCAATACCCCCAGGCAAATGGCAAAGGGCATGATGCATTCTTTTAAGATGTAGTTGTGCAGGATCCGCATGCGGTTATAGCTAGTGTGATAACGGTGACTCTTGAGGCGCCCGCCTCTTTGAGTGTTTTGGCGGCTTCTGATGCTGTAGCGCCGGTCGTCAGGATGTCATCTATCAGGAGAATTTCTCTTCCGACGATATCCGCCAAGGGCAGTATTCTAAAAGCGTGTCCCACGTTTGTCCAGCGGTCTTTTGCGTGTAATTGACTTTGATGGGCTGTGGCGCGGTGACGTTCAAGGATGTCCTCACATAAGGGCATGTTAAGGGTGTCCGCTATGCCTTGTGCGATCAGGGTGGACTGGTTATAGCCGCGTTCTCTCAGGCGCGTCGGATGCAGCGGCATGGGGATGATCAGCGCATGGGTTCCTATGTCCAGTGAGTGAAGTTTTATGAAATCCCGGAATAAGCGGGATATGGTGCGGCGGATCGACGTTTTGTTATGGAATTTAAATTGCTTTAATAGAGTTTGAGCGTGTCCTTTGTAGTGAAGGATTGCCAGGGAGCGGTCAAAGTGGATCGATGGCGTCGAGCGCAGGCTTAATGGCGTTTTGTTCCACGGGAGTTTTTTATAACAATCAGGACACAGCGGATCATGGGCGGTCAGAGGGTGGTATCCCCGGCACAATATGCAATTGCGTGGAAAGATGATATCCAGAAGACCCGTCAACAGGCTTTGAGGTAGAGGCATGACACAGACCGGTTTAAAAGAAAACTAATATGATGCTTGTATGATCGTTTGATTATTCTACAATAATGATATATATGAATAAAACAATTATTTTCCTACTGGCCGGACTTACTATTTTATCAACTTCGTCATCGGCGGAGCTGAGCGTTATCGATCAGCAGATGGACCGGTATGTCCAGACGCAGGGGATATCGGCGGATAATTTGTCACTCACCCAGCAGGCGCCGGCCCCGGCATTGACAGGGACTATGTGGGCGGGGCGTGCGGGGCGGCCCAGGCAGGAATTTGGTTTTGGCGTTGAGCGTTATGCCTACGGGTATCGGGAGTTGGTGGCGGGAGAGAAATTCATGAGTACGCGCGGGACGTATCGTGGGCTTTTCGCGTCATACACCTTCCGTCCGGTAGACATTGATACGCTTTCGGATTGGGTCCTGGATGTGTTCCGTGCCGAATTGCGTTACGCGACGGCGAATGTGGATTATACGGGAACAGGGACGTTTCCCGGATTGAAAGACGCCATGTATGAAATCCGCGGGGTCTTAGGCAAAGAATATGATGTAACCAGGACGCTGCTTGTTTCACCGTATGCCGGATTGGGATGGCGT
Source organism: Candidatus Omnitrophota bacterium (assembly GCA_002753465.1). Lineage (GTDB taxonomy): Bacteria > Omnitrophota > Gorgyraeia > Zapsychrales > Fredricksoniimonadaceae > Fredricksoniimonas. Next base: position 25,626 of record PEAF01000017.1, on the reverse strand, counting down.
TATTTGCATAATGCCTTGGATATGTCTCAACCCGGCGGGTATGCCCGCGAGTCGACATATCTTTATTTGCCTTTGGGCATGCAGGTCTATCAGCGTTTGCCCGGGGCGTGGGGCATCGGTATGGGCCTTGAATATGATTACCTGATCCAGGGTTGGCAGAGGAGTCATTTGGAAGATATTGATCCCAAGCTCGATCCGATGACGAATCGTCAGGATAAAGGGTTTGGTTTTCGCGGCTCATTGAAAGTTGTCAAGGAGTTGCGGATGGTGCGTCTGAGTATTGAGCCATTTTACCGCTACTGGAAGATCGAGAGGTCGAGTATTGAGCCGGTCACGGTGGCCGGACAGTTGACGGGGTGGGTTGCCAATGAGCCCGAGAATACAACGCAGGAAGTGGGCGTTAGATTAGGCGCAGAATTCTAAATGTATAAAAAGACCGTTTTAATAATGATGTTCCTGGGGTTGATGGTCAGTGTCGCACGAGCGGCGGACGTAGATGCCGTGTCCCGGGCCCTTGATGTTTATACGTCGGATTATTATGCGTCACCAGCAGTGCCTGTCCCCTCGCAGGCTTCTGTTGCGCCTGCGGCACCAGCACCAGTGGCAGCAGCGGCTGGCCCTAAACGGCATGAGTTCGGTGTTGGCACCGAACATTATCTTTATAAATATGCGGAAAGGCTCGATGACGGGTCAAAGTTCATGAGCGATAAGGGGAACTTTAACGGCGTGTTCGCCTCATACACGTTCCGGCCTTTTGATGTTGATTCTATGTACAATGAGTTGGCACATATGCTGCTGCGCACCGAGGTGCGCTACGCTTCCGGTCGGGTGAGATATGTCGGCAGCAATGAATTCTCGGGCATTAAAGATTATTCTTATGAATTGCGCGGGTTGATCGGTAAGGACTATCAGGTGGCCCCGCTTTTAAAGATGACGCCCTACAGCGGCCTGGGCTGGCGCTACCTGAACGACGGGCTGGATGCTAATCAGCCGGGTGGGTACGGTCGCGAATCAAAATATTTTTATGCGCCTTTGGGCGTTAATATCGAAAGGTCCCTGCCGGGCAGGTGGCTGGTGGGGTTCAATGCGGAATATGACTGGCTTATCAACGGGTTGCAGCGGAGTCATCTGGAAGATGTTGACCCTGGCTACGAAACACTGAATAATAAACAACGGCATGGTTTTGGATGGCGTGCTTCGTTAAAGGTGGTCAAGGAATTGCCGCGCATGAGCCTCAGCTTTGAGCCGTATTATCGCTTCTGGCACATTGACGCATCAGATGTGCAGCCGATCGTATGGGATGGTCTTGTCGTAGGCGGTGGTCAGGAGCCGGATAATACAACGAGTGAAGTAGGCTTGCGTTTGGGCGCGCAATTCTAGAAAGGGTCCTATGGTAAAGCGGGCTGTTCTTATCATGGTTATTTATTTTCTGGGGGCGGCCTTTGTGCACGCAGGCCCGCCGACAGTGACGGAAAAGCCGGTGGTGCCCTCAGCTGACGGGAGTTATGCTGTTCAGGATAAGGACGCCAAAGACGAGGTTCGGGTTCTTGAGACGGCAGAGATCGCGGCTTTGGATGATCAAAAGATTCTGGATGCGTATATGGATGTTGTGGTTGAGCTGGAGGCGTCTAAAATATTCCATGCCACCAGCGGTTTTGCGCCAAAAGAGTACAAGAAATACAAGTCGCTTCTGAAATACCGTATGCTCTTGTCCGTAGAGATCAATCGCCGCAAGCTTGAGATCCCGCCCTTATTAAATTAGACGGCGGTTAAAAGCTGGACAGTTTTGAGACTGCAGGTTAAAATCCTGCAGTTTTTATTTTTACACATGGAGGTGGAAGATGCTGAACATGTCGATCGTTGATTGCAAGAAGCGCTTATTCGAGATCCTGAAAACACAGGCTTTCTTCAAGGGTGATTTTACGCTCTCCTCAGGCAAGAAAAGCAATTATTATCTGGATGCCCGCCTGGTCACATTGTCCGCCGAAGGGGCTTTTTTGTGCGGCAAGCTGGTGCAGGATATTGTTAAAGCCAAGAAGCCGACCGCTATCGGCGGTCCGTCGCTGGGCGCTGATCCGATGGTGGGTGCCGTGGGTGCCGTGAGTTTCTTGCAGGGAGCGCCTGTTAAGACGTTCATTATCCGCAAGGAGCCCAAAGGGCATGGCAAGGGTAAGATGATCGAGGGTCCTGAGCTTAAAGAAGCCGACCGTATTGTTATCATTGATGATGTGGCAACAACGGGAAAAGCATTCATCCATTCGATCGACGCGCTTGCCCAGGACGGTCTTAAGCCGGTAGCGTGTGTGTGCATCATTGACCGCCAGGATGGCGCCCGGGAAGCGGTGGCCAGTCGCGGCGTTGAATTGTTTTCTTTATTTACAGCCAGTGAGTTCCTGAAAGATTAATGAAAAAGATAATTCTTGCCTCAGGCTCTGCTCAGCGAAAAAACCTCATGAAGCTTCTGAAACTGCCTTTTGTTATCCGGCGCTCAGGGGCCGAAGAGATCATGAAGATCAAGACCAATGTCGCTGATCTTGTGAAAGAGAATGCTTTTATCAAGGCGCTGGATGTGGCTGAGGAAACTAAGGAAGACGCGATCGTTATTGGCGCTGACACCGTGGTTTATGTTAAGGGTAAGTTGGTGCTTAAGCCAAAGGACCTTAAAGAGGCTAAAAAGAATCTCAAAGAGCTGATGTCCTCGCCCCACTGGGTTTATACCGGCGTGGCGCTCATCGATACGTCAACGGGTAAGTCTTTGGTCGATTATGAAAAGACCAAGATCTTTATGACCAAGCTCAATGATGATGAGATCGATCGTTATCATCAGGAAGTCCCGCCCATGGACAAGGCGGGCGGCTTTGATATTGAAGGACGCGGCGGCCTTTTTATCCCGCGCATCGAAGGATGCTATTTCAATGTCGTCGGTCTTCCTTTGGCTAAACTTGCGCAGATGCTTAAAAAATTCGGCGTGCATGCCATGATGCTGGCGATCATGTTCACGGCTTCAGGTTGCGGCGGCATTGCGACCAGCTTCAATCCGGCGACAGATGCCCAGGAAACTTCGGTATATTCGACCGATCATGAAGTGCAGATCGGTGCCGCTGTGGCGACCGAGATCGAGAAGGAATTCAAGGTTGTTGAGGATCAGGCGCTTAACGCGCGGGCCGAACGGATCTCCGACAGGATCGTTAAGGTGTGCGACCGTAAGGAATTGGTTTATATAACGAAAGTTGTTGAGGAAAAAGACCTTAAGGGTGAAAAGCCCATGGTCAATGCCGTATCGCTTCCTGGCGGATATATTTACATTTTTAAAGGCCTGATGGATTATATTAAAAATGATGATCAATTGGCGGCGGTCATTGCCCATGAGGTCGGGCATATTACGGCGCGCCACAGCATCAAGCGCATTCAGGCTTCATACGGCAGTATGGCGTTGATGGTGGCCGCGATCGTGACAGCACCTCAGGTGGCGGGCGGGGTTGTCGCGACGATGGAGTCCATGTTCCTTGCCTATTCCCAGGAAGATGAGATCCAGGCTGATAGTCTCGGCGTTAAATACATGAAGGCGGCGGGTTTTGATCCTAATGGTATGACGGCCATGCTTGAACAGCTTCAGGAATATGACCGTAAACAGCCGCCGCGGCCTAAAATTTATGGCCGTACGCACCCTTACGTGCATCAACGTATTGCGTCGGCAGATCGCATGATCAAGGGTGAGTTAAGCTTCCGTGACTATATCCGACTGACCGGTGAGCGTGAGGATTATGCGAAGTAATATACCGGCATTTGTTCTTTTACTATCAATGGCCCTGGTCACGGGGTGTCAGGCGGCAACTGAGCGTATGTGTTTACGCCAGGCCTGCTATAACGTCGATGTTGTCAATACGGATGCCCTGCGTCAGCGAGGGTTAATGTTCCGTGAAAATTTGCCGCAGGGAACGGGTATGTTCTTTGTGTTTGATGAGGCATTGATCTATCCGTTCTGGATGAAGAATATGAAATTCCCGATCGATATCCTCTGGATGGATGAGGCTAAGGCTGTCGTTCATTTAGCCGCAAGTGTACCGCCTTGCGCCAGTGAATCGTGTCCGGTTTATACGCCTGCGGCTAAAGCTAAATACGTCCTTGAGATCCCCTCAGGCGATGCCCTGAAGTACGGTATCACTGTCGGCGATAAGTTGCAGTAAATCCCCGCTGTAAGGTTTTATTTCTTCGGAAGATAAATATGCGTGGCCTGGCCGAATATGCCTTCGGTGGCTTCCAGCATTGTTTCGGATAGTGTCGGATGGGCGAAAATGGTTTGTTCCATGTCATCGACCTTCATGCCTGTTTCAATGGCGAGGGCTGCCTGGGCGATCATTTCTCCTGCGTGGATGCCGGCTATCCCAACACCCAAAATACGGCCGCTCTTCGGATCAGCGATGATCTTAGTCGCCCCATCAATACGATTGAGCGTGATGGCGCGGCCTGATGCCGCCCAGGGGAATTTTGAAACAACAATATTGATGCCCTGGCTGCGCGCTTCCTGTTCGGTCAGTCCGCACCAGGCAAGTTCGGGGTCCGTAAAGACGACACAGGCGATGCATTTGGGCGTGTAGCTTGCGGCATATCCCGCCGCGGCATCAGCGGCAACTTTGGCTTCGTGTGAGGCTTTATGGGCGAGCATGGGGCCGGTGGTCACATCGCCTATCGCGAAAATATTCTTTTCTTGCGTGCGTCTTTGTTCATCTGTCGTGATCAGCCCTTTAGGGTCCAGTTTGATCGCGGTATTCTCCAGTCCGAGGCCGTCAGTGTTGGGCCTGCGGCCGACAGAGACGAGGATCTGGCTGTAGGTTTCCTGGCGTTCAGCGCCTTTTTCATCCTTAAGTGTAACGCGGATGCCGTCACTTGTTTCTTCAGCGGCCGTGACACGGGTGGCGCACATGATGGCGCTAAAAGTTTTCTTGAGACGGCGTATGACGATGTCGGCCAGGTCTTTGTCGGCAGATGACATGAGTGCTGGTAGCGCTTCGACGACAGATACTTTGCTGCCGAGGGCGGCATAGACTGTGCCCAGTTCCAGTCCGATATAGCCGCCGCCGATGATAAGCAGGGTCGGTGGTACATGGGAAAGATCCAGGGCGTCCGTTGAATCCCAAATACGGCTGGATTTTGGCAGGAAAGGAAGTTCAACCGGCCGTGAGCCTGTGGCAATGAGTGCTTGTTCAAAGCTGAGAGACTCGACAGCTCCGTCGGGTTTTGTGACCTGAAGTGTTGTGTTATTCAGGAGTCTTGCTTTGCCATGCAGGCAGGTGATCTTGCGCGCCTTGGCTAATTGAGCGACTCCGCCACTGAGTTTCTTGATGATATCGTTTTTCCAGCCGCGTAATTTTTCAAGGTCGATATGCGGTGCGGCAAAATCGAGGCCGATGGCTTTAGCCTCGGTACTGTTGGTCATGAGGTGCGCTGCATGTAGAAGCGCTTTAGAAGGAATGCATCCGCGATTCAGGCAAACACCGCCTAAGGATGGGCTCTCGTCAATGAGCGTGACTTTAAGGCCAAGGTCAGCGGCACGGAATGCAGCGACATATCCACCGGGACCTGCGCCTATGATCGTCAATGAAGTGGGGAGCGTGGACAAACCTGACTCCGGTTAGGTACATTTGTCACTGAAAAGAAAAAATGCGGAAGGAGGGACTCATAAGGGTTTTTCTTAGATCCCTATAGGATTTCCATTTCCTTCTGCTGCTTATAATACATATGCTACTGATTGCTTTAGGATACCTTAAGATCTGATAGTAGTCCAAACCAATTTTCAGGACTTTGTGTGTAGATTCTGTGTAGATTCTTAATAAGATGAAAGATCCTTCTTCACCGTCAGGGAATTATAAGAATACTGGTTATCAATGTGAAGAAAATGAATTCCAATTATTTTTGACTATTTATGAAATAAAACCAAAAATAGTCATACATGTAATTATATTTATCCTTTGGCTCTTGAGGGTTTTCTGCTTAAAACAGACATTTTAAAGGTTTTTGGGACCTGTTCCTCGTACAGATCTGTAATTGTTAGCCATTCAGTGACCTGCTGAACAAAATAATTAAAATAAATGCATAAAGTTCATCAGTAGAAATTATATATTTCTTTGTTCTATGGGTAATTTAGCCACAAGGCTTTCAAAGTGGTTTTCTCCTCGAGGATGGGGTCAGGCTAGGGCAGGGTTCAGAAGATCGAATTAGTGCCTATTCTGGCTCAAACAAAGGACGTTATTGGATTATCAGGTTCCCCTGGAAGCAGTAATTGTCCTTTTCCTCGTGGGGAAGATCAAAGCAGAGCCTTATTCCACCAGTATCATCTACCAGCAGATCCTATCAGTAGCTAATCAGTATCCATCCTCAATGTAGTGTCCAGATCCGTATTTAAGAGTGTTCTCAGTTGGTTTGTCCACTGTGGAATTTATGGGTTTGGTGTTTTGCCTGGCAGTGATTGATCCTTCTTGGGGAATCACTATCTCTACTAGAACCAATTAAATATTCAAGGAGGAGTTAATAATGCAAATTATGACAATGAAACCTTTAACCAAAGAACAAAAGGCTTGGATTGAATTCACTAATCAAGGTTCACCAACAATATGGTCATCTATTAATATTGCTCCATCAATGTTCTTTTCAGATCAGTTCATGGATAGGATGCCACCTTTTGCTTTACTATCAGATCTTCATTCTTCTGGCATTTCAATCCCTAGTGGCAGGAATGATATTGATAAACTGAATGCAGTTTTAAGGCTTAAGGGGCTGCATCATGAACTTTCATATAGAGCATTACCCAGGGCTGCATGTGCTTTGGCAAAAAATGAAGCAAATTTATCAGAAGCAGCATTGATGAAGCTGAACAGGTATGCTCTTGAGGCAGCCTTTATGGCATGCCCACCATCCCTGACTATCCCTAAGCCAATTTCATGGAAGCAGGCTGAAGGAAGGTTTGAGCATTTCTTCAGGCATCTGAATACTTCTGAAAAGACTTACTTTGATAAATTTATTTATGTCTTTAACTTCTATGAGCAGGGTGAAAGCAGGGCAGACTGGCACATACATAGCTTTATTCAGCGTATTGATCGATCCCTAACTTTAGACCTTCAGGCTGAACTGGGCAGATATTTTGGAAATTGTAAAGTCTGCCCACACTATGAACATGGTGTTATCTTCAAATCTGACTTCCTTGATCCAATTTTCAATCTGGATCTTATCCTTTCAACGTTGGTTGAAAAGGGATGGCTGACCTTGATTGATTACAGTGGCAAACCTGGATATGCCCTCAATCAGCCTGCAGAAAGCATTAAGGATGATCTGAACAATCTCTTTCCTTATGATGCTGGCATTATTTATTCAAAGCTGAAAAGTCCCAAGGATGGGGCAAGATATATTGCAAAAAAAGAACCAAGTGAGAATCTGGAGTTCAGACCATTTAAGATCAGTACCAGATAGCCATCAAATCTGAATCAGGGGATAAGTAAGGCATAAAATGGACATAAAATAGGAAATGCTGACAATGAATTCTTCAGAAATAGAAGATAAATTAATGACCCAGGATATCAACACCATGTTGAAGATCAAAGAATGCATGGGTGATAGTGATGGCGATCAGAAAATTGATTATAAGATCACAATTGAAGACAATCGGCATTCAGCAACCCTTACAAGATTGAAAAATGGTGAGTTTATAATTGCTGGTGAGGCTGTCAGTTTATTTGATAGATTTAGGCAATAGGATCTTCAAGGACTTTTAGCGTATGGATAGGCTTGGAAGGGCTTGAAGGACGTTAAAAAGGCAGGTATGCTTAATAGTTGAGATTGATAAGTTTGTAGTCGATTGGCAAGGGGGCCGCTATGGTAAAGAAAACACTTGTACAATTAAAACAAGAATTCTTATGTGAGGATTTTGATGTTCATGAGCAAGCATTAAAAAGACTGGCAAGAATCAAGGAAGATTCTGTCGTGAATTTCTTTATCAATAATTTAAAGAATGCGGATCGTAGAATACAAATGAGTTCAGCGTTCGCATTAAGAATTATTGCAAACAATCGTGCAATTAAACCATTGTTGGCGGCCATTAAGAACCCAAGCAATAAACAATATACCGGGTCATTTGTCTATGCATTACAAACACATAATTGTAAAGATTTAGTAATACCTATTCTTAAAATAGCTCTAAATAATAATTATGAAAATCAAACACATGCTCTGCAAATATTGGCAAAACAAAGATTTAAGGCTTCACAAAAGGAAATCTTACAAGCAAGAAAGCTGATAAGAAGATATATTAATTCAGAAAATAAATGTCCTGACTATGCAATTCTTATTGAAGAATTGACTGGTTATATTGATTTAATCGAGAAAGATTGTCTGTGTTAGGATTCAATCGGTATGTTTCGCACGCATGTATGGGGATGAAAATAAAGAATAACTGTGACATACAAAGCTCTTTCTGCGTGGGGAAGGTCAAATGGATAAAGGCATAAAGAAATTGTCTGTGGCAGATGTTGAGGGGCAGAAGGAATTAAGCAATAAGGAGGGATTTTTATGAGGTTGGTTGTATCAGTTCTTTCGTTACTTTTAGTTTTTTCTTCAGCTCTTTTTGCTTTTGAGCATTCTTATAAACCAAAGGAAGGTTATGTGCCTGATGGCAAAACTGCGATTAAGATTGCAGAGGCCGTCTTGAGTCCAATTTATACTCAAAAAGTTATTGATGAAGAGAGGCCCCTTAATGCAGTGCTTAAAGATGGTGTTTGGGAAGTAACTGGCACTTTGAGTTGTGGCGCTGCCTCCAGCAGTGTTTGTGATGGAGGCGTTGCTATTATTGAAATCTCAAAGGATGATGGAAAAATCTTGCGTGTAAGTCATGGGAAATAAACAAAGTTGCTGTGATACGCATTTAATTGCTGCCTAAGAAGGAGTAGTTGAGTGTTAATTTACACGCACTAAAGGGAAGATTTATGGATAGCAAACATTTTAAAAATGTGTTTAACGCCTGCATGTTAAGCAATGGTTTCTTAAAAAATGGTGGCTATTATTATCAAAATACAGCAGAGATTATTTGTTCGATAGGTCTTCAGAAATCAAACTATTCAAATGGGTTTTATGTTAATGTTGGTTATATCATAAAAGTTATAAACACAGGTCTGACTACACCACGTGATGTTGATGGGGATTTAAGAACAAGATTTTCTATAAATATTAATGGGAAAATTATTGATATATTTGATCTCAGTATAATTCGTAACGAAAATGAGTTGTCTAAGCAAATCTTAGACAATTTAAATGCTTTAGTTGTTGGATATTTAAGTTATGAAGGCTTGAGAAATCTTGTAAAACAAGATCCTTCGCTGCTTTATCAAATGAAGGCTCCTGCAAAGAAATTTCTTGGGTATGATCTGTCGTAAATTGGCACACATTTGTTGGAATTTCTGACATTGCATTATTAATGCGATCTATTGATCGCTTAAACAGCCCTGACAAATGAAAATAACTGTGACACACAAAGTTTCTTTTACGCTCCACATAAGAACAAGGTGATTTGATAAAAACAGTGGAACATTATTGCGCACTATGACACCTAGTGTTATACTTCTATCAGAAGGTTAGGGATGAGATATTTAAAGAATAAGATGTTTCAGCGGGATTTCAAAGATGCTGGTCTGAATGACGAGGATGTTGCCGTCATATTGGATGATGTCTTTAAAGGTAGGGCAGTGCCTCTAGGGTTCAAGATGTACAAGGTAAGAGGTGCAGTTGAAGGTAAGGGCAAACGTGGTGGGTTCAGAAGTTTATTCTTCTGGAAGAAGGATGAAAGGATCATCTTTTGTTTGCTGTTTACCAAGAATGACCAGGATAACTTAAGTTCAGATGATAAGAAGGTCTTGGAAATATTATCCAAAGAGTACGATCATTTAACTGATGCTGAGATCAGTGCTCTGGTAGCAAGGAATTCATTAAAGGAAATCAAATATGAAAAGTCATGACACAAAAAATTCCAAGATCTTTAGCATGGTAGAAGATGAACTTCATGCCATTAATGAAGTCAAGGATGCTTCTATTAGTCTTAGGGAATTTAATAAAGTTAAGTTCCCGGCACCCAAGCACTACACAGGCAAGGATGTGGTCAGGATCAGGAAGAACCTGCATGTCAGTCAGGCAGTGTTTGCATATTTATTGAATGCCAGTCAAAGCACTGTCAGGAAATGGGAGATTGGTGCTAAGAAGCCTGGTGGTTCTAACTGCAGGCTGTTACAAGTGATTGAAAATAAGGGTGTGGAAGTGTTGTTGGCTTGATCGCTGCATTGGTTATGAATCAAGGTTAAGAAGTAGAACCTGCTGTGGATTTATATGAAGCCCGATCAGTTGTAATGACTGGTGGGGTTTTCTATTTCAGGTGAATATTTAGTTTTACTGACGGTGACCAGGCATAAGCAGCCTGGTTTTTGTGTTTTAAGCGCAGTATGCTTTTAGTAGGAAGGCAGGAAGTACCTATGGATAAGCAAAAACCAAATGTGATCATATATGCCAGATGTTCCACAGATGAGAACAAGCAGGATGTTGAAGTTCAATTAAAGGAACTTCGTAGGTACTGTGAAGCCTATGGTTGGTCCTATGAAGAAGCCTGGGAATATGGTTCTGGCTATAAAACAGATTGTCAGCCCAAGTTGGATGGGGTCCTTGAGAAGATCAGATTAAAACAGATCAATGTCCTGCTGGTGTTTTCTATGGATCGCTTTAGCCGTCAGTCACCAAGCAAGATCAATGCTCTGCTGGATACTATTGTTGAAAGATATGGGTGCAGATTTATTTCATTGCAGCAGGGGATCGACTCAGATAATGAGCTGACATGGCATGTTGTTAAACCTCTGTTCACATATTTTGCTAATAAGTTTTCCAAGGATCTTGGTGAGAAGGTCAAGAAGGGCATTGCCATGAAGAAGGTCAATGGAACATATAAAGGTGGAAGGCCTGCCAAAAAGGTAGATCTTGTAACTGTCCAGACACTTCGATCCAAAGGGATCAGCTTGAGATCTATTGCTGAGGATCTCAATCAGGGTAAGTCAGGCAGACAGAGGACCAGTTATGCCAGCATACAAAGGTTGTTACAAAAACACAGGTAATATTTTATGTGTAAATACACCCTAATTTTTAATGGTTCTTTAAGACCTGTTATTGGGTCGATGGATAAGGCAAGCAACGATTAACCTGGAGGTCCATATGATCGTATACTGCGGTGGTAAAATCTTAGAGCCAGGTGTTAATGGTTGGGGCGCATCAGGCAATGGATCTAATGGCAGATGTCGTCAAATTAGAAATGTTTGCTGTAAATGTGGATTACATGGATGTACCAATCCTGATTGTGTTAATTTTTGCAGTTCGGTGTGTCCATCATGCTATGGAAATATGCTGCAAGGATAACCTATTAGATATTTATGGCTAAAAAGGATCAGGGTATGCCAGAGATCATTGAAAGTTGTACAAGTTGGCAGCGACAAGAAGTGCCGTACCTGATCCACGCCGCAAGGACAAGGATTAGACTGGCTCGTCTCAGGATCGGCAAGGGTGCGGTCACAGATGCTGAAAAGGTTTTGTTGGTTGGTATTCAAAAGAATATTTTAAAGATCTTGGGTAATAGGAACACATGAAAAGAAAGGACCAGAAAATGTGTGAAGATATATTCCAAGGGGCTGATGAAGCAGAATGTGAACGCAGACGCAGATTTGAAGCGATCTATATACTTAAATCTGCGAGAAGAAGGGTTCGTCATGCTCGTCGGAGGATGGCAGGAACAGAACTGACGGATAATGAAGTCAGGCTGTTAAGTCTTCTAAGTAATGAATCTGCGGCGATCCTTCAGCGCATCGCATTCAATAGGTAGCCTGGTGATGGTTTAAAGATAGAAAATAGTGAAGATCTGCAGTTCATCCCGCAAGCAGCCCTGTCCCAAGAAAAGCCAATTTTGAATTATGTATATAATGAACATATGAACTAGTTCTTTATGTCCATGGGTAGGTAGCCTTCACAGGCTTGATCCAATGAACGCTTATGGCCCAAAAGTATTTATAATTGTCGTTGAACAGGTTAGATGGCTGGGTAAAGAATATTGCATTTAACCCAGTTATCTTACAGGGCATCAGGGCATTAAGTATATAATCAGGGTAGGTATTCCAAGGATGTCCAAGGCAGTAACGGTGCAAATGCATTTGCGCCAGCGCACTATGGCTTAAGACATAGCGTGTTGTTTTGTGAACAAGATCGTGGACCAGTTGCCCGCCGAGCTAGCGAGTAATTCCACAAATAATCAGCTAGTAAAAATGTGTCCTTTATTGAAAATTAGGGGAAAACTTGCCGGAAAGAGTGTGCCAAAATTATAAAAATGGAGATCAGAAAATGAAGATCGTTGAAGGCTCAGATGAAACAAAAAGTATCAAGACCAGGGGTAGAAAGCCACTGCCTTACACCTATTGCATGGACGCTGTAGATTCAACAACAATTGCTAACTGTATTATTGTTGATCGACTTCGCAAAAAGATAAAGGTTCTGTTCGTTGGCTTTACTAGGGAAGCGGGCGGGTTTATTCCTGAACTTTATGAAATTTGTAAAGCATTTGGTAAGGCTGAATGGGAAGACCATGGCTATTATTTTGGGCAGATCAGTTTTCCTATTACGTTTAGCCAGCTTGAAGATGTTGATGTGAATGGGCAGTTGAATCCAGAAGTGATTCTGACTAAATTGAAAGATGCTCACGGAACAAAATTCAAGAAAAAGCTGTTCCGGAAAGATGGCAATATTTTTCCAACATTACGGGCTAACTCTGGAATGCATGGGCTGGTAGTCATTGGTTCTAATGGAAGTGCATTTGCAATCAATGGTCCAGATTTTTGAAGTTCTTCGTGCAGGATCTGCGGACAGGTTGAACAACATACGTTAAAACATAACAACAAACTGGTGGAACATGCGCTGGTTGGTGAAAGAGGTCAACATGGAGATGTTTATTGATCGTGATGAATTAGCAAAGATCTTAGGGATTCCGGAGTCAACTGTGGATTATTTAAGGCGTGCAGGCAAGATCCCATTTTATAAGGTAGGGAAGCATTGCAGGTATGTGTTGGCTGAAGTGCAAAAGATCCTCAAGGAAAATGGAAGATAGGCATTGATATGGCAGGCGTCACGGATAGAAAAACAAGTTGGCAAATTTGGTGGGTGGTAGACGGTGAACGTCAGTTTGCCACTTTGCCAAAGTCCGGAGATTTCTGTAAGAAAAGGGCAGCAAAGAAAGAAGCTGACAAAAGAGAACGTGATGGCACAAATAAGGACAAGGTTTGCACATTCAAGGCGCTGGCAGACAGTTATTTTAAAAACAAAGGTGGCGCAGATGCAACCAGGTTCAAGGAAGGAAAATTTGTAGAAGTGTTTGAGGAATTCCTACAAAGAAAAAGCTGTGCCAAAGACATCAAGGTTATTACTGACCTTGTGATTGGTGCATACATTGCTGATCGGCAGGAAAAGAAATACAGCCCAGCATCTATTAACTTTGAGATCACATGTTTGAAATGGATCTTCAAGAAGTTCTGCAGTGCTGGGTTCATCATAGGGAATCCAACTGATGGAATAAAGTATTTTAAGGAGGATCGAATGGTAAAAGTGTTACCCACAAAAGAAGAAGTTGAAAAGATCTTGCGTTGGTTTGAGATCAATGAGCCTTTGTTTTACCCATGGGTATATTTCCTGGCTACACGGGGCTGGCGTAGGAATGAATTGGGGCTGATGAAGGTTGAAGATGTTGATCTTCCCAATGAACGGTTATATGTCAAGAACACCAAAACCGGCGTGCAGAGGACAGAGCGGCTGCCACAGCAGGACTGTTTAATCTTAAGTGAGCATTTCATTAACCTGAAGAAGAATAAGCTGTACAAGGCATCTGGGTATTTATTTCCATCCAAGGATGGTGAGTTGCTCTGCAAGAACACCCTATTGAAGAAGGTCAAGCAGGCAGCCAAGGCGGTTGGCATCACCAAGAACATTACCAATCACTTGTTCAGGCACTATGTGGTGACCAGCATTCTGGATCAGACGGCTAACATCGAGGTTGTTAAGGCAATTACTGGACACAAGGATACCAAAACAATTCTTGAACATTATGCCCATGCAACACCTGAAAACATCAAGCGTGGGCTTGAAATAACTCACATCAATATGGGGCTAAAAGCAGAAAAGAATTAGAAAAAGTGTGTAGATTTGTGTGTAGATTTGGTCTAAAAAATCAATTCCTAGGGGAGAAACAAGAAAAATGGTGCGGAAGGAGGGACTCGAACCCTCAAGTCTTGCGACACAGGCTTCTGAGACCTGCGCGTATACCAATTCCGCCACTTCCGCGTGAAAGAATGCGGTAGTATAATAACTTTGATATCGGCTGTCAATATGCACGTATTCAAAGGGGTATGCTGTCATGAAGAAATATGTATGGATCATCTTTGTTTTAATTTCCCTGCCTGTGCTGGCGGAGCAGCCGCCAGTAGCTGTCCCGGTACAAATCCCTGGCACGGGTCATAAATCTCCCCGTACCGTTAGTGCCGCTGATCAGCCCCGGATGTTTTATTTCGATCATATAGTCTGGGGCAAGGGCCTGTCGGTGGACACAGTATTTAGCATGGGGAAAGTGGCGGCCAGGTACAAACGGCGATTTCTAACATTGGAGCAAGTGGATGCTATGTGCGCGCAAATGAAGCAATTGCAAAGTCAGGATCAATCGGCACGGGCGCACTTTTCCTGCGGGATCCAAGAGGCTGTTCTTAGGGTCAATGCTGATTTGTAATTGATCGTGCCTCCGTGAGCACGGCTGAAACCCTGCGTACGTTAAAACATGCAGGGTTTTTATTTTGAATGGACGAATTTATAGTAGAATGCTCTCAGTAAAAAGGAGAGTCTATGACATTAAAAACGATTATAGTTTTGTTTGTGGTATTGCTGGCTACGGCCATGATCATTATTTCAGGAAAGACCACGGACAAGGCGAACACTGTTTCTGAGGTTGTGGCCACTGCCGGCGGTTATCAGATCATGGCCGATGAGTTTGCCGAAGGGTTCGCCGTATCCGCTTTTGCAGCACGCGCGGATAAATTGCAGGCGCGCCGGGAATACCTTGAAACACTGATCAATCAGAAGCTCATTTTACTGGATGCGCAAAAAAACGGCCTTGATAAAGCTCCCGACTTCCTGAAGTCCGTCGAAAAGTTCTGGACGCAGTCACTTTTAACGGTTGCCCTGGGCAAGAAGACCCTGGAGCTTCATAAAGGCATGAATGTGCGCGATGAGGATGTCCGGCAGATCTATGAGAACATGGTTAAAGAGGGTGTGACGTCCAAGCCGCTCCATGAAGTGTATTCTCAGATCAAGTGGCAGGCCGAGAAGCAGGTCGAAACGCAGCTTTTGAATAACTGGATCCTTGAGTTACGCAAGGGTGCGGCCGTAAGTGTTGACGAGACGGCGTTAAAGGCTTTGAAATAAGGGGGATGGCATGGATCAGATACAGGAAAAGCAGGGCTATCGCCGCTCAAATGTATATATCGATAAAGATTTTCAGACCAAGTTCATTCTGAAGTTCTGCGGCGTCGTGGCGGTAGGGGCCGGCGTTACCATCCTTCTTTTGTACGTACTGTCACAGCAGTCAACATCGGTATCTTTTGTTCACGCGCGCGTTAAGGTCATGACCACCGCTGATTTTATCCTACCGCTTCTCATTCAGACGGTGCTGGTCGTGATGGCTATTGTCGGCGTGGCATCGATCGGTGTGACGCTGATCGTGTCGCATAAGATCGCCGGGCCTTTGTTTCGCTTTAAGCAGACTTTCAAAGAGTTGTCGTCCGGTAACTTTACGAATCAAGTGCGTTTACGTAAGGGTGATCAGCTTTTGGAAGTTGCCGATGATTTTAATCATATGATCACGGTGGTGCGCGGTCAGCTGGTGGAGGCCAAAGAGCAGTTGTCAGGCATTAAGGCTGATATCGAGGCCATTGGAGAGTATGGTATTGAAGAGTCCAAACGCAAAAGGTTTCACGAGCTTGAACATAAAGTGCGCGAACTTGAAAAGGCAATGAGGTTTTTCAATCTTTGATATCCTAAGGGTTTATGTCTGACGCGATCGCCACCAATAAAAAAGCCTATCACAATTATTTCCTCACGGATAAGTGGGAGTGCGGCATTGAGCTTAAAGGGGCCGAGGTCAAATCCGTGCGTGCCGGAGAAGTGAATTTTGCCGATGCGTATGTTGGTGTCGACAAGGAGGAAGTGTGGCTTTATCACCTTCACATTGCCCCCTATGCGCAGGCAAGTTATTTGAACACCGATCCCGACCGTAATCGCAAGCTTCTCATGAATAAGAAAGAGATCAAGCGCATTTCCGCCCTTTTGACGCAGCGCGGCGGTACCATTATGCCGACGCGTATTTACATCAACAAGCGCGGCATGGTCAAGGTTGAGATCGCTTTGGGCCAGGGCAAGAAACTCTTTGATAAGCGTGAAGATATCAAGCGGCGCGAGTCTGACCGTCATATGGCGCGGGCGGTGCGGCGGTAGTGATTGCGCAGATGGCTGTACGGATGTATAATTGAAATGTTGGATCAATCTGTTCTTTAAAAATTTGGGGGTGACTTGGCTTCGACTTGTGTTGGTCAGGGTCAGGTGGCATGCCGAGGATGATGGTTGGCCTCGTTAAATATCCATTAAACAATCAAACGCTAACGACACGTTAACGTACGACCAGGTTGCTGCAGCCTTCGCCGCAAGCGAAGCTCCTGTGGGCGCCGAACCAGCCTTAGTTTAATACTAAACTAAGCCCTGTGATGAGGAGAGCTTGCTTCTTCATTGCTGGATCCAAGCAAGCTGGCTTACCGGATGCTCTCGTCGGGTAGGTGAGATTTTAGAGGGCTGGTCCCAGGCGGGTTTGTCTGCTGAAACGCCCGGGTCGACAATAAAGACAGACTACGCATGTAGATGCTTGGCTGCTGTAACAGAAGGACCTGGGTTCAATCCCCAGCACCTCCACCATTGAAAATCACACGCCGTAAGCTGTCCGATCTGGATGCCTTGCGGCGTTAATGTTTTTGAGGGGTGCTGACGACAGGCGCAGGTGTTTTTTGTAAAACCAACAGGACGGAATGGGCAGATAATGTGGATGCCAATGCCGTTGCCATTCGCCGCAAGATCCGGATCAGGATGCTCTTTCCTTTATAGGCATGTAATTTTCCTATCCAGGCATGCGCACTGGGAAGCTCTTCACGCAGGCCATTGTCATTGTCCATGGGCAGAGACTGGATCAGATAAAAGCCCAGTTGGCGTAAGTCGCAAACAACGGATTTCACATCCAATGCAAATTGATAGAAATCTTCAGGCATCTTTGAGTTTGTCCATAAAGGGTATGCTCTGATCCAGGATTTGATCTTCCGGATGGGGGACATATAGGGAAAGGCCAGGAATAAATAGCCGTCATCCTTGATCACGCGCCTCATTTCAGATAAGGCGCGGGCATAGCCTCCCTCAAAATGTTCGATCACGCCTAGTGATAAATAGCCTGCGAAATAATCATCGGGGAATGGGATGGCCTGGATGTCTCCGGGCCGGATATCGAACCGGGGAGATCTCCGGGTGATGGCCAGGACAGTTTTGGTTGCCGAATCAATGCCGATGGCGTGATAATTATTATTAACGAGCGCCGCAACGTGTTCGCCGCAGCCGCAGCCGCCTTCCAGAATGGGGCCGTCTTGGGGGTGCAAATATTGCATAACAATCGCGGTGGTCCTTGTTGATTGGATCGTTGAAATATCTTTATTCACATTGCCGGAGGATTCCCATAGGGAATCCCAAAAGGCAGGAGTCGCATTCTGTTGTGTAAAAATGAGACATTTCTTAATTGAACTGTAATATTTCATCGTGATAATCAAAAGGATTGTATGTACTTGGTTTTATAATATGTGCCAATTATGGTAACACGAATTTATGGGTTAGTAGTTTTGATCTAGCTATCGCAGTATTCTCATTTTTATGGTATTTTATCAGATCGCGTTTAAGTCCTATTTGGGGTGATTGCTGCTATGGAAATGATCAGAAGGGTTGTCTTTTATATTTTCTTCGCGGTTTACATTATTCTATGTCCGCTGCTGATATTAAACAGCCTTGGGTATATTGTTTATCCGTTCAAAGAGAAATTAGTTCACACAGGCGTCATTCACCTTTCAAGCTGGCCCTCCGGTGCCCAGGTCTTTATTGAGAAAAGCCATTACGCTGAAACGACGCCGACGACGATCCGTGACCTTGTTCCCGGGGAGTATTCTATCCGGCTGGAGTTGAAGGGGTATCATTCCTGGACGCAGAAGGTTCTTGTTCAGGATGGTAAAGCGGCGGCATTCGACAAGATCCTCTTGATACCGAATGACTGGAATTCAAAGCTGCTTAAATCAGGATCTTTTAAGGACTTGATGCCGCTGCCGGAGACGGACTACTTTCTGCTTGCCAGGGGAGATCAGTTTAAGGATCTTTCCGTCTATGATTGGAAAAAGGAGACGGCACAGCCATTCCTCAATATTGAGCGTGACCTGGCGGGGCTTCGGTTCTCTTCGTTTTTCTTCAGGGAAGAAAGCGCGGCCGTGTTGGTCCTTGCAGGTCCTCTTTGGGACCGGAAATATCTTTACGCGCAAGTGACCGGCAAGGGGGCGGAGGTCCGTGATATCAGCAAGCTCATTCCTGAACGCCCCTTGACGCTGCAATGGGATCCCGAAAACCCGGACAATGTTTTTGCTCTGTATGAGGGGCATGTGGATCGTCTCGATACGGTTACTTCAGCGTTTTATCCTAAGTATGTAGAAGGGGTCCGGGGGTGGGGGATCGCCCGGGATCAAATTTATATCATTGATGAGAATAATAATGTTTTAGCATCGCCGATCGGTAAGAAGGATTTCAAGCCGGCATTCGAGAGCCCTGAGCTCGTGGATATGCTTTCCCGCGAGAAGGACTTTTATGAGATCAAGCCGGTCGCCGGCAATGTTGTTGTTTTTCTGGGGAGTCACAGTTCGGTCATTTTTGCAGGAAGGCAGCCTTATTTGATCAATGAGGAACTGGTTGGGGTAAAGCCGGATTCCGACGGAAGGCTTTTGGTGTGGACGGAAAAGTCGATCGGCATCCTCGATCGTTCTGATCAGGATGAACTTAAGGTTTCAGGGGGTGGCTTTGGGAAGGTCCGCTGGGTTTTTGGACAGGGGAAGGATATCCGCCAGTGCTTCTGGGCGCATGATGGATCGCATGTGGTCTTTCGTGATGGGAATAATATTTTTATTTTGGAATCGGAACCACGCGGCGCGGCGCATCTTGAGCCGGTGACCGTCAGTAAAGAGAATGCGTCTGTTGTCTACGCGGAAACGAAAGGTGTTCTTTACTATTTGGGGGCGCAGGACGGTAAGTTGTATGCGCTTGATATTGTTCCGAGAAAATCGGTGGCGCAGGTCCTGTTGATGGAAGAGTCAGCGTTAGGAAAGGGCGATCAGTAAACAGATGGCATTTATTTATTCACGCAATAATTTGATCGGCCGGCAGAAAGCGCTGGGGAGGTTCTTTGAGATCCTTCCGGGGGCGTTGAGCTGGCTTCTTTTGATCGGGATGTTCATCCTTTCGTTCAAGGCGTCATTCATCGCGGCCTTGATCATGATCGCCTTCATTCTCTATTGGGTCATGCGGCTCTTTTATATGAATATCTTTTTGATCATTTCCTATGTTCGTCTGGCGGTTGAGGCCAGGACCGACTGGATGGAGAGGATCCGTGATGTGGATAACGTGGAAGCGTTTTGCCGTTCGTCATTCCCGGCAGAGCGGGTTTCAAGCTGGCGGGAGCGGCGGTCCCGTTCGATCCACAGAGGGCTGTTGACAGGCTTGATGAAGAGCGGGTGTCTGCCGCCGAAGTCATCGGAGATCTGTCATCTGGTGATCATTCCTGTGATCAAGGAATGCCGTGCCGTTGTGGAGCCTGGTATCCGGGGGATCGTCGAAGGCGGGTTTCCGGCTAAACAGGTTCTTCTGGTGATTGCTTTGGAGGACGCGGCCAGCGATAGCGTCAAGGATGACATGCGGGCGCTCGCGGCGGCGTATAAAGCGTATTTTCTGGACCTTGTGATCATTACGCATCCCTGTGATCTTCCGGGTGAGGCTAGGGTTAAGGGGGCGAATTGTACTTATGCCGCCAAGAAGGCGGCGGAGTTTTTTACTGTCCGGGGCATGGCGCTGAAGAATATTGTCGTCTCCTGTTTTGATGCCGACACGTCATCATTATCCGATTATCTGAGCTGCCTTACGTATCATTATCTGATAACACCGGACCGGAACCGCTCCAGTTATCAGCCGATCCCTGTCTATCATAATAATATTTGGGAGGCGCCGAGCTTTGCCAGGGTCATGGAGATCGGGACATCTTTTTTTCAGATGATCGAGTCAACCAATCCCTGCAAGCTGGTGACATTCTCGAGTCACAGCATGAGTTTTTCGGCACTGGTTGAGATCGGTTATTGGCCTGTCGATATGATTTCTGATGATTCGGCTGTTTTTTGGAAAGCCCTCATCCATTATAAGGGGCAGTACAGGGTTGTCCCGATGTATACGACATTGTCGATGGATATTGCCATTGGACAGGGTTGGTGGAAGACCATGGTCAGCATTTATAAACAGAAGCGCCGCTGGGCCTGGGGTGTGGAGAATTTTGCTGTTGTAGCACGAGCTTTCTTTGAGCAAAGCGGGATCCCGCTGGCGCAGCGCATTGTTTATATTACAAAGCTTTTGGATACATTCGTTTCATGGGCTACATGGTCGTTCCTTTTGGCCATTATCAGTTGGCTTCCGACGATCTTTGCCAGCCGTGAGTTCACGACCAGTACGGCGTATTATGCCTTGCCGCGCATCAAGGGGACTATTTTCGGGCTGGCTTCCATAGGCGTGATCGTGTGCATGGTCCTGAGTTATTCGCTGCTGCCGCGGGAAGCGGGCTGGCGGCATCTCGGACGGCGTATCCTTCATCTTTTCGAGTGGCTCTTTATGCCGGCGTTCATCCTTGGCCTGAGCGCTTTTCCGGCGCTGGATGCTCAGACGCGGCTCATGATGGGGTGGCCTATGGTTTTTCAAGTTACGGAAAAGAGTGCGCGTAAGAAGTGAAGAGAATGGAGATTCACATCATATCTTGCGCTCGCGCGAGCTTACGTGAATAAGAACGGATTTAGATGATGCCCAAAGATACTAAGGTTCTCCTTCGACTTCTTGCTGTTCTTTTTTTATCGGCGATCATCGCTGAATGCGGGACCGTGTTCATTCTTTCGCACTTTCTCCGGGGAGTTCCTTTTTTTGCACAGAAGGTCCTTGGCGGAGCTGTCATGGTCATGGTTGCGGGCAGCGTTCTTTACGTATTTGTTTTCCGAAATCTGGTCGGGGAAGCAGCGGCGCGTGCTAAGGCTGAGGAAGGCTTAAGGCTCGCGTTAGATAGAGAGAGAAGATTGATGGCTTCGGTAACGCTAACGGCGGTAGAGCACGATAAGAAGCTGGCGGCCGCGGTGGCGAGGGCTGCAGAAGAGGTTAAGAGGTTGGTGGCTGCGGCAGAACTGTCGTCAATAGAGCATGATAAGGGATTGGCATCCGCCTTGGAATTGGCAGAAGCACAGCGGAAGAAAGGTCTGGTCGCCGCTGAAGAAAAATTGGCATCAGAACATAAGAAGAATGCGGATAAGGTCCATGAACTGGACCGAAAGATAGCGGCAAGTGAGGGCTCATTGAAGATGGCTTATCAGCGTATCGCTGAGAGCGAAGAAGAGCTCAGGATGGTCAAGGCCGGGCTGGAGCTAAGGATCAAAGAAGGCGTCCGGGAATTGTTGGATCAGAAGGTCAAAGAGCGTACCCGAAAACTTGAAGAAGCTAAAGAGGCTCTTGAGCTTGCCGTTGAAGCGGGGTCCAGGGCTTTACAGGAAGAAAAAGCCGGGATTGTCAGGATGCGGCAACTGATGGATGACCGGGAGATGAGGGTGATCGAAGCGAAGCGGGAAGTTAACAGGCTGAGTAAAGAATTGGGACGGGCCGAGCCCTATTTGGGAGGCAGGGCCTGAGCGCCTGCGCGGAAACTGAGCGGGCTTCTTGAGCGTCACAGAGTGTTTTTTACGGCATGTGCATGTTTTTCAATGAGTTATAAGGTAAACACGAATGGCTGTAGTGAAGAAAATTCTTATATTATGTGCCGGTATCTTTATAGCAGGGGTGTCTTCGGTTTGTTCCTGGGGAGATCCTTCGCCGTTGCCGATCCATGAAGCATATGCACCGGTAAAGTTTTTACCTGATGACCGCATCCTGATCCTGGCGCCGCATCCCGACGATGAGATGCTGGCTTGCGCAGGGGTTATTCAGGAAGCCGCTAAAAGAGGTTTGCCTGTCAGGATCGTCTTTTTGACCTATGGTGATAATAATCAGTGGTCATTTCTCCTCTATCGAAAACATCCGGTCCTGATGCCTAAAGCCGTGCAGGGCATGGGGCTTTTGCGCCATGATGAGGCCATTGCGGCCGCCGGGAAGTTAGGGCTTTCGGCATCTCAGCTTACTTTTTTGGGATATCCTGATTTCCGTACGTTGGAGATCTGGCGCTCGCATTGGGACGACAGCCCTCCGGAGGAGAGCATGCTGACCCATGTGAATGCGGTGCCGTATGCCAATGCGTTGCGTCCCGGCGCTCTTTATAAGGGGGATGAAGTATTAAAAGATATTGAAACGGTGATGAGGGAATTTAAGCCCACGAAGATATTCGTATCGCATCCTTTTGACCATAATCCCGACCATCAATCTTTGTATTTATTCACCAAAGTCGCTTTATGGGACATGGAGGGGGTTATAAATCCAGTCGTATATCCTTACCTGGTCCACTATGTTAATTGGCCGCAACCTGTTAAATTTGATCCGTTAGAAAATCTTACGCCGCCGGCGTTTTTAAAGGATTCCGTTCAATGGCAGGGGTTGGACCTATCCCCGGAGGAGGTGGCCAATAAGCATGAGGCCCTAAAAGAGCACCGCTCTCAGTATCAATCCAGCACAAGGTATTTACGGCTTTTTATACGTGCCAATGAATTGTTCGGTGATTATCCTGTGGTCCATCTAAAAGAGGCAACAGCGGCGAGGCCCCTTGTTGAGGCGCGTGGCCCGGACTTCAATAAAGTGTTTGATCAGCTCCTCGAAGAGGAGAAGGCTTCTTTCGTGGGTGTTGAGTCAACCTTTGTCGGTTTGGAGAACAGGGAGCTTATTTTTACTGTCAGGTTATCGCGTCCTTTGGGGAAAGCTGTGGGGCTTTCGATCTTTGCCTTCGGTTATAAAAAAGATATGGAATTCTCCAGGATGCCCAAGATCCATATTCAATTCGGGGCCCTGGAGCATGCCGTTCTGGACCAGAATAAGCGTGTGGATGCCAAAGATGTTCATATCATTCGCAAGGCAAAAGATATTGTCATCCGTATTCCCTTGAAGCTTCTGGGTGATCCTGACCGCGTTTTGACGAGTGCCAAGACATACATAGGGAATGTGCCGTTAGACTGGGTTGCCTGGCGCGTTTTACAACTGTCCGATTAAAAGAGGGGTTTGATATGTTTGAGAATAAGAAGCAAAGGGTTGTCTCTGTTTCGATCTTTGCCAAAAGGATGCTCGTCTTTATCGGGCTGGCGATCCTGCTCATCTGTATCGCACTGGCTATCGGCATTGCCGGATACCATTGGGTGGCCGGATTTGATTGGATAGATTCATTGCTTAATGCCTCCATGATCCTGGGGGGTATGGGGCCGGTGAATCCTTTGCCTGATGTTACTGCAAAAGTTTTCGCATCATTTTATGCTCTTTTCAGCGGGCTGGTGTTCATCGCCGTCATGGGTATCGTTCTGACGCCCGTCGTGCACAGGCTGCTGCATAAGTTCCATGTCGAGGATTGAAGTGGCCGCCAGCTAAAATCATGGGGTCTTAGTGTGTTTGCTGGTCCCGGTGTATTCTTATTTCGTCATCGGTGAGTTCATGGGCGGGGTTTGTGTTGAGCTCAGCCAGGCAATGTTCATCCAGCCGCCCTTCGCGGATCCTTTGCTCGACACTTTGCCTTAAGGTGTTCATTTGCTCGCGTATCCCTGTCTCGATATAGCCGCGTATTTCCAGCGTCCGATTCTCACGGATAAGGGTACGTATGGCCATGGTGGCGATCATGACTTCAGTGGCCACGACCATTTTGGGTTTGTTCGCGTGCCGGAATAAGCGCTGACTGATAATGCCCTGAAGGGACTGGGCCAGCTGAACCCTGATTTGCGGCTGACGGTTTGAGTCGAAAACGTCGGTTATGCGTGTAATGGCTTGCGTTGCGTCAGTGCTGTGCAGTGTTCCCAGGACCAGATGGCCGGTCTCCGCCGCCCGGATCGCCAGCGAAATGCTTTCCAGATCACGCAATTCACCCACAACGATAATGTCGGGATGTTCACGCAAGGCGCTGCGCAGGCCGTTGGCAAAAGAGGTGACATGGGTCCCCACTTCACGCTGATGGATCAGCGAGCGCCGGGACGGGATGATGTACTCAATGGGGTCTTCGATGGTGATAATGTTCTTCTGATCCCGCTGGTTGATCGTATGGATCAGGGCGGCTAATGTGGTTGATTTTCCGCAACCGGTCGGGCCCGTGATCAGGATAAGACCGCTCGTCAGTCGGGAAAGCTCATTCAGGACTTTGGGCAGCAGCAGTTCATCCATGGTGGGGATGTAGTGTGGCAGCGGCCGCATGGCTAAAGCACTGCCGTGCAGCTGGCGAAACGTGTTCAATCGAAAACGTGCCAGCCCTTTGACATCAATGGCAAGATCAACGTCCTGGCCGGACCTGAAGGCATTCAGCATTTTCTCCGGAAGGATCGAGGCGATGATCTTGGACACCTCCTCGGCGCTGAGAGGGTTTTGCCGCAGAGGGATAAAGTCATTCAATAATTTTATTACAGGGCGTTGCGTCGCCGATAAGAAAAGATCGGAGGCGTGACGCTCAAATGATTCTTTCATCCAGGGATATGCCGGGCTGCCGGTCAATTCAGCCGGCGGGCTGTCGGTGCTGTCAGTGGATGATTGTCTGTGCTCCGGATCGCTGGCCAGTTTCCCGCAGAGCGTGCATTTTTTCAGGTTCGGAATTTCCTCGTGCATAGAAATTTCCTTTGGCTTACCCGATGGTCTGATGTTTTAACTGAAAGCATCCGGTTCAAATACGGAATCCTTATGATCAAAGTGTATTTAATATATCATCCCCTGCACTTTTTAATCCAGCAGTCTTTTCGATCGGGGAACGGGGCGCTGATATTTGATGAGGCGGGACAGCTTATGGCCGGATTTTTACCGACGGGTCGGAATACGTATAAACGCTCAGTGGTTTCTTGAACAGTTGCCTCACAAAAGTCCTTCCCCGAAAGGATATCTCATCCCTGGCCTCAGGTATTTTAATGCGGGGATCTTCGGCGGAACTGTCAAGGATGATCGCACACGGCATCCATGACGGGTCTTCATAGCGCCGCGAAGCATTGGTTACATCAATATGCCGGATATCGATAG